>JAAZKX010000039.1 GCA_012799605.1 Bacillota bacterium
CTTTTTACCTCCTTAAAAAATTTTAAACCTATACTCATAGACCTCGGCTATAGGTTTGTCGAATCATTCTTGTTCTTATCAGCCGTAATTGTCTCAGACATTATTTTTATTGCCGGTCTGCTTAAGATCTGCCAAATCAGTTTGCCCGGCAACTATATTATAATTTGGCTGATGGCTTATATTTTGTTTCTGCTCGAGATCAATATCAGCCTGGCCTTGGAAAAGGGCGAGCTCAACCCAGAAAACTTTTTCGTGGTCATGCTGATGTATTTTACCTATTGCCAGTGCTGGCTGGTGGTCTGCATAATTGGAATATGCTCCTATGTACGGGATGCCCTATTGGGTAGAAGGCACGTTTGGTACAAAACTGAAAGGTTTTAGGAGAGAGTCTGATGAGAACAAAAATTACTATCCTTATCCTGTTGATTATTATTTTTGCCCTGCCCGGCCCCGCGATTTCGTCGGCCCAAAGCAATAACAGCTCGACCTATGTGGTTCAAGCCGGCTTTTATCGCCAACAGACAATTTTAGACCATAACCTGGCCAAATTGAGACAACAGGGGTTTCCTGTCTACAAATCAGCTGCGGGGGATGGTTACCGCCTCTACGTGGGGGATTTTACCAGCAGGGAACAGGCGGCGGCAACAGCAACAAGACTCGAAGGTATGGGGTTTGAAACCCTGATTAAAGCCCAGCCTAAAACAACCAGCCCCCAACCGGTCCCTCCCTCAGTTCCTCAACCTAAAGTTGGCCCGCCGGACAAGCTAACGAAAAATATTTTCCTGCCCCAAGATGTAACTATCAAAGGGATTTTTGGTGGCCACAATATCTTCTTTTTTGTTGCTGAGCATTGGGAACCTACAGATGGTTGCTATATAAAACTTGTGCTCAGCCAAAGCGAGATCAAACAATATAAAAACTCCACCTTGACCTTGCTCCTAAATGATCTGCCCGTCAAAAGCATCCCCCTGATCGATAAGGCAAATTACAAGGTCGAAGAAGCAATCCCTTTGCCGCCGGAGCACATTACCCCCGGCTACAACCTCATAACATTTTCAACCTATCATCGCATCAGTGATGATAGCTGCAGCGATGATTTAAACCCGGCAAATTGGCTTGTTTTCCATAGAGAGTCTCATGTCCACCTCGAATATAAAGAGATTGTGCCCGAATTAGGAATCCAAAATTACCCTTATCCTTACCTAAAGACAGCAGCCGATGAACCGGTAAATTGCATCATCGCCCTTCCGGACAATCCCAGCAGCGGCCAAATGACAGCAGCCATTATCATAGCTACGGATTTCGGCCGCCGGGTTCCTTATGACAATATCGACCTAAAGGTAAAGACATATAGCGAAATAAAAAACTCAACCGAGGAAAACTTAATCATAGTCGGTAGTCCAGCCAATGCCGGCCACCCTTTACTAGCAGAAGTTAAGGACGAGCTGACAGGCCTTTCTGACCGGGCCTTGATCAAGGAAGTGTCGGCAGCCAAAAGCCCCCCTAGCCGCCGCCTGTACCTGGTGGCCCAAAATGATGAAGCCCTTGTTAGGGCAGCCAAAGCCCTGACCTCAGATCAACTAGTTTCCCAACTGGAAGGGACAAGCCAATATGTTGATCAAAGTTTTTACATCGCCAACAGCGGCGGTAAACAACCACAAAACCTGATCACTCTTAAAGATTTGGGCTACGATGATACCCTGCTTGAGGGGATAATGTTTCAACAGGCAACCTTTGGTATCAGGATTCCCCGAAATCACCGGCTGAAAGAAGACTCCTTCATTCAGTTGCCCTTGCGTTATTGCAAGGCCTTGGATTTTAACAAATCATCGGTTTCCGCCTATCTGAACAATATACCCGTAACCAATAAACTATTGCAGCAGGAGCTGGCCGATGGTGATAATCTGACCGTTAACATACCGAATGAGTTTTGGGATGAAGACTATTTGGAATTAAAGATTGTTTTTTATCTGGAACCTGCCGGATTCGACTGCACCAATTGGCGCTATGGCAACATCTGGGCTCTGATATCCAACGAAGCCGGGTTTAATATTCCCCAAGAAAAAATTAAAGACAATTATTTGCAGCATTATCCCGGCCTGTTGATGAAAGAAAATACCCTCGATGACCTGTTAATCATTTTACCTGCGCCAGTAAAGAGCACCTATTTGAGTATGGCCGCCAATATCATGGCTTTTATCGGTCACAGTCTGGACACGGTTGATAATGTAGACGTGATAACTAGCCCAGCATTTGATCGAACCGATAAAGGGCGCAATCTAATAGTAATAGGCACCCCGCAAGATAACGGAGTGATTAAACTCATTGGCGAGCATTTACACCTAGGTTTTGATGAGAGTTGGAGCAAGTTTCTCCCCAACCGAAAAATAGCCATCGTGCCCGAATGTAGTGATAATTTGGCTTCAATTCAGTTGTTAGCCTCCCCTTTTAAACAGCAACAACATCTGCTGGTCATAACAGGAACAGCCGGAGAGAGCTTAACCGCAGCCGAAAGATACTTAAAGGACTTGGCCCTTTATACTGAACTAGAAGGAGATACAGCCGTCATCGACAAGGATGGATACCTACAGACAGCCTATTTTATCCCTCCTCAAGAACCGAGCCTTAAAAAAGCTATTGCGGCCCAGCAACTGTCAGCAAAATGGCAACATAACCCACAGCTTATCATGTATACTGCCTTTTTTGCCATGGTGCTTCTCATCGGCATTTATGGCCTGATAGTGATCACAAAAAGAAAATAGGGCTACTTCTTACGCCCCCTGTTGGTGGCCAAAGATTAAAAAGGTTTTTGGAATTGGTGTCGAAGTAACTACCGGTAAGATTAAACCAACTCCTACATAATTTGGATTTAACCGGGCGCACCGAGTTAAATCAAGCCAAGGCTGGCAGAAAGGAAGGTGAACGGCCCGGCATGCAGGGCTGGGCTCCTCTTAATGGCTGTAAAACTAATAACCGACAGTACTTCGGATATTGACCGCCAAACCCAAGCACAGCTTGACATTACAGTCATACCGCTGTCTATTCATTTCCCCGATGAGTCTTTCATCGATGGCCAAATCGAGCTCGATTATTTTTATCAAAAACTAAAAAGCAGCCCCGTCATACCTACGTCTTCACAGCCCCCACAGGGGAAGATACAAGCAGCTTTTGAACAGTTAGTGGCCAAGGGACACGATATTGTGGCAATCTTTTTGTCATCCAAAATAAGCGGTACTTACGAAACAGCCCTGGCAGCCAAGAAAGCTGTTTTGCGAAAATACTCGGGGGCAAAAATCGCTATTTTTGACTCTTTGAACACTGCTATGGCAGTCGGGTACCCGGTAATTGAAGCCGCCAAACAAGCCCAAGCCGGAAAATCGTTTACTGAAATTTACAACATAGCCCAGCATTTGCTCGCCAATATGCGCCTTTATTTTATCCCGGCTACTTTTGAATATATGCATAAAGGCGGCCGTATCGGTGGTGCTGCCGCTCTCATGGGCTCCATTTTAGATATCAAACCGGTGCTTTATTTTGCCGACGGAGTAACCAGCGTAGCCAAAAAGGTCAGGACCATGCGCCGGGCTATTCGCCACATGCTGGGGCTGCTCGAAGCCGATGCCCAGGCTCACGGCTTGCGGGCGGTAATAGTTCAGCATATTAGCAACTTGTCCCAAGCCCAAACCTTAACCAAAATTATCCGGAAAAAATATGGCCTCAGACCTCCTATTGTGCCCGTAGGTCCCATCGTAGGTTTACACTCCGGCCCCGGTGTTATCGCAGTAGTTTATTGTCTGGCCAAAGACAACTGACCTAATGCGCAACAAATGTACCCGGGCAAACAAATTCAACCCCCTGCAAAAGCAGGGGGTTGGTTAGGTTAAGAAGCATTTTTTAGTTATTCATAAGTTCCTGCAACTTGGCGATCCGATTATCAGACTCAGGATGGCTGGCAGCAAGATTAGCCCACAGACCCCTGCTACCATCGCCTCGAAAACTGTGAAGTGTGGAAATTAGACCTTGTCCGTAACCGCAGTTAAAGGCAAATTCATCAGCCAAATATTCATTTTGACGGCTGGAGTGCATTACCAGTACTGTCCCCAATTTAGTCCAGCCCCAGATAGCAAAAACCAAAACCCCATCGATTAAAAACCCCATCAAGACTGCTCCCAGGCTTTCACTGGCTATGGAAGCGCAAATCGTTACCAGCCGGACAAACAGCCTGAAAATAATAAACAGGGCCGTCACAATGAAGTTCCCGATCGTTACCAGCAGGATAAGATCCGTATCTTTGTTGGCCAGATGACCTAGTTCGTGGGCGAATGTCGCTTTTATTTGCTCATCAGAGTAGCTTAAAAAGCCTCTGGTCAGACAAATTGTTTTCCGACCGGTGGCAAAAGCATTGGGGTAAGCCTCATCGCTCATAAACAATCTTACATCTTGAGGTATGGCCGGATTGACCTCCCGTGCTTGAGCCAGCACTTCTTGAAACAGGGGCTGTAATCTATGTAGATAATCTGCACGTCTGATTTCTTTACACCCTGTTTGCCAACGTAAAATCCACTCGCCTACCGGAGATAATGCTACCGCCAAAGATACAGCATAAGCTAGCAAACCGGTCAGCACCCCGGACGGATTGCTGAACCCGCCACTGAAGACCCAAGTAATCAAAAGGGTGTTTAAAATAAGATAAATGACGATCCCCGCATTGCTTTTTCTGGTAAGGTTCTTGATAAAATCCGCCAAGTAGGACATGAGAACGCTCTCCTCTCTTAACATTTTTTAGCCTGCCGCCACCTTTTCCCGGTGCTGGTTACAAGTTTTAATTCTTCATAAACCGCAACATTCCTGTCCAATAGGTGGTAAATCGGGGCGCGTTGAAATATCATTAATCGAAAGAGAGGTCGGCGCCAATTACCGGATCAAGAAATCCTACCTAATAGAAAAACCCCCAAGCCCGCATCAAGCCGGCCCGGGGGGGAAGTTCTTCGGTTATTTTTTTTGCCCGTAACGCTGGGCTAGATCTTGCGCTTCTTGTTCGACTACCTCCGGCGGCAGGATCACCGGTTTTCCGATCAAATGGGCGAAGATGTATGTTTGGGCACTGGCCTCTAGCAGCTGGGCGTTGCTAAATGCCTGGGCCAGATCCTCCCCCGTGCAAACTGCGCCGTGATTGGCCAGCAATACTCCGTTTCTTTTCCCCAGCGCCTTTACTGCATTTTGGGCCAGCTCTTCGGTTCCAATGCTGGCATAAGAGGCTGTTTTTAAGCCCCCGCCGAAAGCAGCAACTAAAGTGTCCAATATCGGCGGTAAATCCTGTCTTGTAGCTGCAATAGCCGAGGTATAGACCGCATGGGTATGAATTACAGCCTGCACATCGGGCCGCGCTCTATAGATCAGGCAGTGCAGGTGCTGCTCAATCGAGGGCCGGCGGCTGCCAGCCAGTTGGTTCCCCTCCAAGTCCAGCAGCACCAGATCCTGTTCCTCAATCTCGTGGTAGGGGATACCGCTGGGGGTAATAAGAAAAGCCTCTCGACCGGGCACCCGCACGCTGATGTTACCCCCGGTTCCGGTAACCAGACCGCTTTTAACCAGCTTTTTCCCGTACTCGATTATCTCAGCCGGCAACGTCCCCGGTCCTGCCGATCCCTTACTCGGTAGCGTAGTCATCGAAATACCCCTGTACCAGCACTATCGGCGTACCCTTATCGCCGCTTCCGCTGGTCAAATCGCACAGGCTGCCCAACAAATCCGTCAACTGCCGCGGTGTAGTCCCTAATGACTGGGCCGCCTGTATCTGCCCGTTCTTCTTTTCCTTAAGTTTGGTTTTCAAAACTTCTTTGACCTGATCAGGCTGTAAATTGCTCAGCTCATTATCGGCTATATATTTAAGTTTAATTTCATATGATGTGCCCTCCAGACCCTTGGTATATCCGGGCGACACCACCGGGTCGGCCAGCTCCCAAATCTTTCCTTGGGGATCTTTGAAGGCTCCATCACCGTAGATCATCACTTCCACCTGTTTTCCGGTTTTGACCCTAATGGCCGCCTGCACTTCATTTACGATCCGATTACAATCACGCGGAAACAGCTTGATGGTATTATCAGTGGCCAAATTAGACCCTAACAAGCCAAAATCAGGGCTGTAGCCGCTGCCGTTTATCGGTTCGGTCATAAGATCGCCTAAATCCAACACCCGATCGGCCCCGGCTTCCGCCAGCACCCTCTTGGTCCGTTCCCGGGCATGGACATTAGCTACCAGCACCTCCCGGCTAAATTCGAGGGCCACGCGGGGGTCGTTAGCAAAATAAATAGCAATATTATTATCTACGGCCAGCTCCCGGTACATGCGGACATAATCTAATCCGGTAAAGGGGTGCTGCACCTTATTACCGAAGATCTGCCGGTATTCGGCCTCAGTCAGTACATCTGTATACGGGTTTAAGCCTGCCGCCTCCATCACATCTATGTCCATCAACGAATTGCCCATCTCATCGGCCGGATAACTCAGCAGCAAAAACACATCGCGCCCGCTCTCTGCTATTCCTTTTAGAATCGGGGCGAACCGATTGCGGCTTAGAATCGGAAATACTACGGCGATATCCCCGCTGAATTTAGTCCTAATATCTACAGCCACATGCTGAGTAGATACATAGTTTCCCTGGGCCCGAGCCACCAAAGATTCCGTAACCCCAATAACAGCCCGGTCCCTGAGACAAAAATTTTCCGCTTCCACAAACCGCAACACCGAATCTACGATCACTGCCACCGCATCGTCTCCCTCTTGCACGATGGGAGCCCGAATTCCAATTGCTACGGTACCTACAGTTCTAACCATTCCTTAACCTCCCCTTGGCCATCCCAATCAATTTGGGGATTACAAGCCTCGAAACCAGGAGACCCCTCCAATTAAAATAGTATATCAGACTATCATAAAAAAATCTCAACAATATTCTTAAGACCGCCCCGCAATCTTAAAGCGGCATCCCCGCCTCACCTATGTATACCATAGTTTGCCCAAATGCGGTACCTAAAGTAGCTAAATTCGCAGCCCGCCTCTTCAGCCAGGCAAAAAAAGCCCCCACCGCAGCAGGGGCCTAAGGTTTAATTTTGTTTTTATTCTTCCTGCTTGAGCAAGCATTTCAGCCGGCCTTCGTTGGTAAATAAATAGATAGCATCATACTCAATCGCAGCCGAACCGATCTGGAGCAAAAGTTGATCCAGCCCTAGATCGGTTACCTTAGCAGCTAACCCGCAGCTGGAGCTGATCTGGCGCGGAACTGGCATCAGCTGAAAATTGAAGCCCTCGGACTTAAAGCAGCGCTCGAATTTTAGCGCCTGATGCGTAGATGGAAAAGTCACCAGCAGCTGTTTCCCCTCATGGTTTTCAATGCTCACCTTGACCTAGCCCACCTTCGCCCGAGTTATGCTGACGATGTATTCATTGCCAGCCGCCGGCAATATTTCCACCTGGTGACCGGCTGAACGCGCAAACCGACTTACATTTTCCCGCGCCGCTTCATTATCGACCAAAATCTGGACCACTTGTTCCCTCGTGCTCTCCAAGGTCTTTTTTGCCACCACCACCGGTTGGGGGCAAGATAGTCCCCGCGCGTCTACTTTATGGGGCATAAGGTACCTCCTCC
>JAAZKX010000040.1 GCA_012799605.1 Bacillota bacterium
GCTGTAGCGGCAGCTGAAATAGCAGCTTCGATGGAACAGATAAATACGGCTATCGAAGGTATTGCAGCTGCTATCGAGCAAACTACTGCTTCTTCGCAGGAGATCGGGGCCAGCTCGGCTGATGTCAGTAAAGCCCTGGAAGGAGTGGCCCAAACTGCTCAGGCTCAGTCTGAGATGGCGCAGCATCTGTCTACCTTAATAGCGCGGTTCAAAGTATAAAAAGTAAAATTAGCTGACCAACACCTAATGGGCGGGGGATTTTCCCCGCCCATTGATTTTCAGATGGCTAGCAGTTCATTTTATGCACCGAGGCAGTTCTTGCCCTGAAGCTGTTTAAAAAGCTATAAGTTTAGAATCTGATCAAAAACTTCATCGTTTACATTACCTAGTAGTTCATTTAGTTTTCTATACATTGCTTCCTGAAGCATATTTATAGTTTGTCTAGACGATTGATGGATAAAAGAAAGCTTTTGTTCCGATAATTTAGCCTCCGCCGGTTCCCTGATGAAGCAGCCGGCTGATACTAACGATAGGACACAACCTTTTATATCACTTTGGGCATAGTCGTATTCCGCACCTAAATCATCGATAATATCCCCGAGCGGTAAGTTTTGATATTGGGCTTTGTTTTCCGACAAATGATGGGCCAAATTAAAGACAATCTCACTGCTAGGCAGCCGAAACATAGGAAAGCCTCGGCTGAGCAGAAACTGATAGTTTTCCGGGGAATGAATTTCAATCAAATCAGTTAATGGTTCTACATCCTCAAATCCTACTACCGTCGAATCATGAAACAGTAGCCGGTACTCACTGGGAGGATTGTGAATCAGCTTTATCTGGCTACCCCTTAGGACATAGCGGATAAAATCTACAAACTTCGTAAACCCAAGTGCGATGTAATTAAAGTCCTTGATCCGGTAAGATAATATTTGGCTAAAGACAGAAATATTAAGGCCGCTGTTCGTCAGCGAATAGGAAGCGTTTTTATTTGCAATTAGGAAATTTAATATCTGGGAAGTTTGTTTAAAAACTTCTTCCGCTTTGGTTTCTAGCGGTTTAAACCTCTTGGCATAATCGATAATAATCGGATCAGTAAACTCCCCAGCTACTTTGGCTAAATTCCCCTCCCCCTCTTTTGGCTCTTCAATCCAGATAAAATCATCACAGACAGCTTTAAAGACCCGGTTAGTAGTCCTCTTGAACGCGCAGCCGATCACCATTTTACCATACTCGTGTAGTTTTTTAGCCAAAGCTGAAAAACCTCCATCACCCGACACGATAACAAATATATCAACCGCCTGCTTAGTAAAGGCTATATCGATAGCATCAATAGCCAGCTGTATATCAGAAGCATTTTTCTGGGGGCCGCGTCCAAAACCGAACATCTGGATCGGTTCAATCCCCAGTTCCACTATATCCCCGCGTAAAATACTAAGCCTCGAATCGCTCCAATTAGCATAAGCCCTTTGAATCGCTATCTTTCCGATTTCCTTTTTAAGAATCTCATTATGTATATCTTTAAGCGATAACACCGATATCATATCCGTATTACCATAACCGCCGATGAGATTTTCAATATCATATAAAATAGCAGTATTAAACATCATTTCTCCTACTCCCCTCCCCGTCCAGACAGTACCTTTTTACCTGCAAAATTCATTATACCATGATTATCCGTTATATTCTACCAAGTTTACCGCCCCAGAGCGCAAGCCGGGGACAGTCTCGAAGGAGAGAAGGCTCAGACCAAATCCTTGCTCTGTGGCTCTAACCGCGGTAAGATCGGGCATCTTCTCGTAGTGTTTGTAAATCTATAAGTTCAGCTAGATCAAATTTGCGAATAATGCCTTGTTGGTTGGGCTTCAGGCGTATGCACGGCGGAAAATAACCCAACAGCCCGTGCAAATGGGCCAAGAGCACGGCAGCAGCGCAGCTGAGACTAGGTAAATTAACTAGTATGGGTTTGGTTTGCCAATCAAAAGGGCTAAGCGGCACGGATTCGATTAGTTTTGCTATCTGCTCCGCGAACGGGCGCTCGTGGTCTAGATAGCAGCTAATATTATGGATCATTTCTATCGGCTGCCCTGCTTGGGCAGAAATTGCTCGGGTTTGTTCCTCGTTTAAAGGATGGGAAAAATTCACGATAATCATCTTAATTTACCTCTCTTATTTTTGGTCTCGGCTCCAAAATTCACGATTGGGGAGGCTTTTTTTAGCGTATTCCATTGTGTTTTTATATCGCGGATATCAATATCTATTTCCGCAGGCGCTGTTTTTTCCATGCCATGATGTGCCAGTTCGTTTCTCCAGTCTCTGACTTTACCCCAGGCGAGCCCTACTTCATAATCTTCTGCGGCCAAATTCCCCAATTGCGATGGGATAATTTGTCTTCGATCTTTACCACGCCAAGCCGGTGCTCTGTTATTATGTAGCATGTAAGCCGAAACCATCCATTCGCGTATTAAACCGATGCCACTGCTGAGTTGGCCCGTAGCTAAATAAGAATCTATAATCCGGGCCTGCCGATCCAGCTCCGGCTCTTTGAGTGGTTGATCAAGAACATTATCTTGGTCAAACGCAAATTCTGAAGCTAGGGTTCTGATTTCACCGAATAACTCTTTCCCAAGAAGCACCTCATCTGCTATAGCCCCGGAAATATCATCTAGACAATCTTTTAGTCCTGCGGCACTAGTTCCCATCTGTAGCGGTAAGGCCAAACTAAAGCCGCGACTAAAATCATCCAGTAACTTCCTCACCTGTTTAGTATCTTTGTCTTCGGTTATATGAGCCAAACAGTGGGACAGATTAGCCGCTACCCGGGTGTCTTTGAAAACACGGATAGCATAAATCCATTCCATAAATTCAAGTAGCAGTTTAAGATTAACAATAGGATTTACCCTTTCCCCCTGTCTAAACATAGCATAATACACGCCATCGATCTCTGCTTTCGGCCGCAGGACGGTAAGATATTGTATTGCCACAAAGAATAAAAATGGTAAGTGCCTCAAGCCGTGGGTTAGATCGACTGTAAGGTAGCATTTAGGTGGGATTTCGTTTAACAGTTCGACCACTGTATGTCTGAGTTCTTCCTTTGTTAGTCCGAGGGAATATGGTATTAATTTTAACTCGATCCCTAATGGGGCCAGCTCATCCTCTAGATAACGATAAATCTCTTCGCTTTGCTTTGTGCCCAGCAAAATGACCAGCTTGGGATAAGGGATTTGGCGTACTTTATGAAGTAGGTGGATCAAAGCGACAGTGGCCATTTTAACCTTTCCATATGATTGGTTTGTTTCATCATCGGCCAAGCAATACGAGGTCTCTCGAGCCAAGCCACCGAACCCTAAGCCGCTCACCAAAATCCTCTTAGACATCTAAGATGCACCCCCCCATAGATGGGTTAATTCTCCTCGCCTAGTATTTGCTTTACCCTTTCTACCTTTAGCCCTTGTTTTTTGCTTATTTTACCCTTCCAATCATCCATGGCAATCCATATTTCTTTTAATACTTGCGCTGCTCGTTGTTGTTCCTTCGGTTCGAGCTGCTCCAAATCATTAAATAAATCTACAGTCATGTTTTTGAGCCGGTCGTGGTTTGTTTCCGTTTTGGAGGCAATTTTTAGCTCCAATAAACGCCTCTCGAGAGGGGACAGCGCCGCTAGACGCTCTTTTTGTTCTTTCTCAGTTAGTTTTTGATATATGCTAGCGGAAATATCCTTAAAGTCACAAAAGACTCCGTAACCGACAGCAGTTTTTGCTCCGCAACCGATAAGGCCAAGTGTTTCCTCTAGTATCCTTTGTCCTTGTTTCAGATCACTTTCACTTCCTTTGCCAGGATAAGGGGCGAGGCAAAATTCAAACTGTTGCTTTGCTGCTACAGCTAAAAAATTTATAGGAACCGGGGAATAATAGTCGCCCGGCAGGTTGCGTGAAGGATCTGTATAATAATCTCCATAATGCGGGCTCATAATGTCTATATCAAGCTGAGGTACCCGGCACGGCAGGGCATCGAAAACTAGCAGGCAACCGACGCCATCTCGGTCGCTATCTCCAAACAGCCTTTTAGCTTCAAACTTTGCCTCTTCATCCTCCCCAAGCCAGTAGGTAAGGTAAGCCCGCATAGCCCCTTTGATGGACGAGGCGGGAATATATGGCACACCCAAAGTAGGATGCCAAACGAATCCCGTCTCAAGTACATGAGCTGCTCCTAGGCCGGAGATAAAGCGCCACTTCGTTCCGGCTTGAATTATCTTGGCTCCCAATTTCCAAGCTAGCCGGTGGCGGCGACAAATATATGTCCGTAGCAGTTTCTCAGTTTCTTTGCAGGGGTCTTGACAGAATTTAGTTAAAAAATCAACTGTATTTCCTTGTACTACTAGGGCTGAGGTCTTTTTATCTTGGCTTTTTACCCTTAAGGTATCGGAAAATTTATCGTAAACCAATCCTCTGTTGGCTGCACTAAATGGTCCGGATTTAAAATTTAATTGGCTAGCAACTCGTCTAGCCTGTTTGTATAGTGGAATCACAGTTTACCCTCCCCTTTGGTTTCGGTAGAGGGTAAATAGGCATCGGCAAATTTTCTCAGCCAATCGAGAAGAGCCCATACTTCCTGCTGTGCCCGCTGGTAGGCAACTCTATTGCCGGACACCAAATGGTAGATCAGGTCGTGCGGTTGGCCTTCATATAATTTTCGTTTGGCTACCAGCCATTGAGCCAACATATCATACACCAAGTATGAAGGTTTATTTTTATCACAACCAGCATCTGCTAACAAGAAGGCTAGCGTCTGGCCAAGACCATTGGCCAATACCATCGCCGGCAGCCGCCGTAAATGCATGGCCACTTTGGCTGGGCTATATTGTGGCTTCAGACGAATTTGATTTATTTTGTCATAGGCATATTCCGCTCGCTCTTGGGTTAAGGTTTTTACGATTTTCACGCTTTTCCCCCCTTAGCAAAATGAGCTGCGCACCAACCCTGGCCCAATGTTTCATTGGCCCCTAGCTGGATAAAGCGATCCGACAGTATACTCTCCGTTAATTCTTGTAGGACCTGTTGGCTGCTGCCGAGATTATCGCCTCTTGGTCGATCAGCACTGACCAAAGCATAAAATATGGTCTCCGAAGGTAGCACCTCCTCGTACCAAAGGTTACCGGTCTCTTTTCCAGCCTTCTCAGTTGCTTTATAGGTACCCGTTGTTTTAGCTGATGTTAGCTTGATTCTAGCGTTAACGTGGGTGGCAAAACGAACCAGATAAGAAAAGGTGCTATCGCTTACCAAAGCAAAATCATGTTCAAGTTTTTGAACATAGGTTTCGCCCACGATCTTTGGATCAAGCTGCAAAGAAACGAACTTAGCCAGGGCAGAAACCGCATCATTTTCTTTGGCTTTGAAGTTCATCTCCTCTAAATAAAGGTCATCTTCAAGATCACAACCTTCCGGCACCAGTACTTCAGTCGGTTTTACCTCGGGTATAGAACCCCAGTTAGGCTTGAGCCCGGCCACCATTAAATCCCTTTTTACCCTCGCGGCTATAAGGGGTGAAGAAACCCAAAAAAATGTTCTAGTCAAGGATCGCACCGGAAAAGCTAAAATTCTGCCGTCACCGATGATAAGAGCGCCGGCAAATGAAACTGTATCGCTGGCTTGACCAAACAAAGCGGCAATAATTTTTTCGTCAATTCCTTTTTGCACTGCTAGATCACGCAAACTTCCCTTGAGACTGGAAGCTGGAATAACCGGGTAACCGTTGTGGGCCTCCCTTTGTATTGGTAAATCAATAACTTCGGTACTGACCCCAGCCCCAGGATGTAAAAAACTCTGGGCGTACAAAAAAAGGGCACCTCTATTTTGCCTCACCCTTACCACCTCCCTACTACCACATGCCCGCAGCCTGCTCCCTGCTCTAAGCCGATTTTTTTATCATGCATCGCTGCTATTACCTCCTTTGTATCTGCTCTGGTCGTAAAATAATAAACGCTGCCTGCTGGTACATAAGCACGCCGCGGCTTCGGTTCGCCCCGGGCTATGTTCCAGCCCCCGATATAAATGGGCCTGTCCATACACGCCGCTACCAACGTACAATCTATCCCTTTAAGCTCCCCCTGCCAGGCTGATGCGCCATCTATTTCTGTCAGCCCAAAACCATCCGGTAACCAGCCGCCATTAAACCGGGCCGGCGTCAAGAATACAAGTTTAAAACCCATCCCCCCCCAAAGCCCAGGTCCCTGATCGAGAGCAGCTACGATCCCTGTCTTGGAAATGGGTTCGGTTACATAAGCCTGCAAGCTACTGATTCTTCCTTCTCCTCCCAACTTAACCATATCGGGCAATGATAGCTCTGGTAACCGACCTACCCTGACCGCCAAACCATAACCTGGCCTTAGGCGAATATGTTCGGTTGAATAAAGCATCTGTTCTTTTGCGCTTCGCTTAATGTGATCGAAGGCAATACCGAACCGTTGCTCTTTACTTAAGAACATATTGCCAGGGGCCTTCGAGTTGCCGCCGGCCCAATAAATATCTTTTGACCTAATTTTTTTACCTGTAAGGTAAGATTCAAGCCCAGTTTCGGAAATCCACGCCTGTTCCAAGATTTTATAACGCCTTTTAGCCGCGGGCAAATGAATGTTTCCCCGGTCTGTTATTTGCGGCTGCGAGTCGGGTTGAAGACAAATATATTCTTCTGCGACCGATTTTGATTCTGTTTTGACCAAATCACGCGGAATCGGATAAAGGCGTTCCTGCTCGTTTTCATTCCAACGGACTACACAAGGGCCCTTTAGATCCATACCAATTTTTTCATTCGATCCAAATCGACCTACAGCCTGTAACACTTTGCAAACCCTGCTATCCCCTCGACACACCCCGCAGTAATTGTTTTTATAGTCGTTAAAATCTACCCCATGGCCCTTGAGGAGAGCCGTACGAATAACTCCTTGCATAACTTGAACAGTAGGGGGGAACAGCGAAGGTAAATAGCCATACTCGCCAGCATTAAATGGCTGGCCAGCGCGGAAAAAGTAGCTTTGCTCACAGCCAAACACAAGCAGTTTTTCTTTGTTCCTCACCTTTCTACCCCCTTACTGGCTAAAAAACGAAGGAGCGGCAATATTTCGGGTTGCAACCCGCCAGTTTTTATCTCCCCATTTTCCCTCCGCTCCCAAACAAGGAGATTATAAAGCCCTAGCATCTTTTCTTGGACATCGGCTTCGATCTCTTCCTTGCTATAATGTGAAGGCCAACTAAGCTCGCGGTTGCGAAGATATTCTGCGGTCAAAAGAGGTACTATATTTTCACCCCTCGGATCAAAGCTATCCCACCTCATCTCTTCTCCAAGTGGAGTTAGTAGCTTGGCCACCTTATAAAGAAACCGAGATGAATATGAAGATTCCTCTTGAGGAAAAATTCGGGTTGCCAAATGGCTAATTTTTTCGGCCCAATCATGCCCGCGGCTGGTCCAGGGCTTTGCCATCTGCAAAGGAGGGCCGCTTCGTTTTTCAACTCGCAGTGCCACCGCGTCACGACCGGCAGCTTCTTTGACGACATCATCCAAAGGGTTATGGACAGATGTAAGTACAGCTTGTAGGGGGCTCTTACCGTGAGCATATAAGATAGCCGCGGAAACAGTTAGATTAAGACCAGTATGTTCTGCTTCCTCTTTATATGCTGTTTTCAAGCAGGAAGCACATGGCAGGGCAGTTCCTAGCGGGAGAAAAGCCAGCACATCATCACCTCCGGCATAGACTACCCGCCCGCTAAATTTTTTCTCTACAATGGGCACCACACGGCGACTAAACCGAGCCAGCGCTTGGGATTTCTCTTTTTTTATCGGAAAACTGGCTCAAATGCCACCCCAGCCGGTCACCATCCATGGCCAAAACAGCATAATAAGCCGGTTTTCCGCTACCGGGTGATTCTACTCCCGGGGCAAAATGCAAAGTGGATGGAAAGTTTACAATCACCGGCCAGCCAATTAATTCTTCGGCGATATGGGGAAATATTCGTTTTACTAGGCAAACGGCGCATAGCCGCTCTGTGCCTCTTTCATCGAGAGCATAATTCCATTTTTGGTTTAGTTTGGAAGTTGTACTTTTCCATAGTTTACGGACTTGGCATCGCGGCAATCCGCTGCCAGCAACAACAACCCGTTCGCCACAGACCGTACACGTTTCCCCTTGTTCCTCGCGCATCATAAAATGGCGCCAGTTTTTGCGTTCATCTAGTACTGTATGATCTGTTCCCACAGCCCAATAAATTTCCCATAGGGTTTTTATTTGTACCTCCCAATCAGCCTGTACACTTTTATCCCCCAGTTGTGGCAGCGCCCACAGAAGGTTTTTTCTCACCCCTTCAGCAATCATGGTCCAAGCAGTCTCTAAAGCCGCGGCACCTGCCTCAGCTGCCGCAGTCGGGTCGCCTTCACATTCGGCCGTAAAGCGATTGGGCAAAGAGCCTACACTGCCAGTTAGTCCAGCGGTGTCATCCGCGGGTGGCCGGCCTTCTTTTACAGCCCTTAAAATAAAATCAGTGGAAACAGCGGGAAATACAATTTTGTTACCCTCATGGGCTCGTTCCACTCCTACCATAGCCTGAGCCGATAAGTAGGAGATTAGATATGAGCCAGCCCAAAAATCTCGGGTCCGGCGGGCTTGATTGACAAAGCCCTGAATAGGAGCGAAGGTGAATTCCAGCACCTTATTAGATTGGCCCATTTTATAGGTTCACCTCCCGGGAGCCAGATAGCCTAGTTAGGTGGTCCATAAACGACTCTACCGCAGACAAGTCGCTAGGGACGGGTAGGCCATCATAAACTTTTTCATTAGGTTTTTTCCCCACGGTTATACGTAGCTTTTCGTCAGCAGGCACTAAGGGTGCCGGTAAGAATGAGACTACCACAGCATGACGCCCATCGGCTAAAAGATGGATATGAATCAATAAGGGGCTGGCTCTGCGGTCGCGTTTGACGCCAGTGACAGAAGCGGTTTTTGACCCTAGGTTGCGGAAAAAATAATTATGTGGCAATCCAAACATCACACGTTGTGGCACTGTGGTAGGTCTTATCCCTCGTATTGTATTGTAAATTAAGTCACGATCTCGGGAAAAACGGGGCGTTTTTGGGATTTCGGTGCAATTCGAACGGAAACGCTGCAGCTCATGGCCGATTTTTTGCAACGCGTCGGACCACTTCTTTGCTACAAAGGGTATAACCACCCTCATTCTCTGGCTAAAAGCTGTATGCCCTACTTCTGCGGGAAGATTATCCCGCTGGCAGATTCCGGCTATCTGGTTACATAATTCGTCTATATCGGCTGGCAAATCAGCCAAATTTACTACCGACCCAAAACCCCGCCGGCTCCTCGCTCCTAACCCGCCTAAAAGACATAAGCAGCGTAGACTCTCCATTACCTCTTTTCGACCGTCTATTTTGCTGTGGGGGCGGAATATAAATCGAACAACTATTTCTTCGCCAGGCTGAATATAACAATACGGACCCCTTCCCTTGTCATCCAGACCATAACCCAAGTAGGATAAAGACCCGAGCAGTTCAGTCTTTCGCTCAGGTGGAACCGGCGGATCGGGTACCCGTATTAAAAAGCTGGCTTGGCCTGTTTCTGTGCTACCGAATATACCTGGTTCTTCGTTCAACCTGCCCGGATATCGGGCCCGAAACCAAAAACGAAGCACACCCTTTAAAGAAGGTGGTCTAAACTCTACTTTGGCTTTCGCCCCTCGCAAAAAAAGAGGTGTTATAACCCGCAGCTTCACTTCCTCCATAATCCCTCGATCCTTTAACACACTCACACCTCCATTTCCGTTCTACTAAATTACCCCAATAACATGTCATAAAATGATATTTTATGTTCCTAATGACATACTTCTGTATAAATGGGAAATTTCCCCCCCCATTCAAAATTATCAGTGTTCGTAATACACACCAGTGCAAATCGTACTAGTTGGACAGTTATGCTGTACCGTTTCTGGTTGTTGTAAATGATGGCGCATGGCAAGATAAAACAGCAGAAAAAAGCCCGCGGCAAGCCCGGTGGTGGCCTGCCGCAAGCTACATCCTCGTGACGGGATTAATATTTACATCTTTGGCATACAAGACGGCTCTTTTCCGCTCGAACAGCCCTTTGCGGCCCTAATAGTCTGATGAAGACGCTTAACCTGCAAGACAAAACTCTCCAGCCGCGCTTCCACCACTTGCGGAAACACATTACCATCGCTTTCGATCGCCATAAAGGGTAAATGGGATTGGCGGGCCAATACTTTCCGGGTTAGCTCGACATTTCTTGTTGTCCGCAGTTTTTCTCGGGCAATGGTCTTTCCGGCTATTGCTTCAGCAATTCGATTGGGCATGCAGCCAAAAGGACCGATCGCAATTATTCCATCTACATCGTCAATTACTTCGGTCAAAGCGCCACCGATGGTGAGAATAGCCTCACCGGTTAAAGTGGGTGAAATCAGATGCTGGACCCCGGCAATAACCGCTTCCACATCGGTTAAATGATGCTCATACAGACCAGATGCACTCAAGATTTTTTTTATCTTGTTTTCCGTCCACGTTTTCACCCGCCCCTGCAACCGATTCAGAGCCCGTTTTTTCCAATCTTGTGGAGCCAAAATTTCTTCTTGGAGCAGATAGTCGCAGTAATAAAGCCATTCATTGACCGGAGCTACCCGGCTGACGATACCCCGGGCTGCTAAATAGTTTATTAGCCCCTGGCGGGAGAAGGCATCCGCCCGCACATAAATTTCACCCAAAATAGCTACCTTCGGGGTCTCAGCCAAAGTCCCGGTAAGTTCTAGCCGGCTAAGATCAGCCGCAGCCTCAGTTAAGGTAGGTCCAATTTTAGTCCAGCCATCCTGGGCTAAAGACGCTATTATCCGCTGGCGCACGCTATCGTATACACGCTGGGCCTGCCCTTGATCCGCGGCTAAAGCTAGCAAGGTGTTATGGATATCGGACATAACATCAGCAATAATGATAGCCAACCAGATCCCTAAAGTGAAACCAGTCCCCAAGCCCCCATAACTGTTGGCCGAATTTAAAGATAAAGTGGAAACATTGGTTATGTTAAGGCGGCGGATAAGCTGGTTGATAAAAACCTGATACTGGCCAAACCGACAAGGGCCTGAAGTTTCGGGCATAAAATAAACCAACTGTTCTTCGGGTGCCGGCTTCTGCTCCTTCAAGTAGCGCAGCAAACTACCAACCGTCAGTTGAAGCGGAAGGCATTCTTTGCAATTGCTGTGGGCCTGGCCCAGCTTGTGTTCCCGTTGACCCGGGGCTGGCAAAGCTATACACTGGATCCCGGCACGTCTCATAACGGCTGCTAAAAATTCGTGCCCTCTTTCGCCCATGGCCGGTACTAATAGCTTGACCCGGGGATCGGCGAGAGCCAGCCGTTGGCCCGCCGGCGTTTGCACATAAACTTTGCTATCGGCCAAAACAGTGCGTGGCCGGCCGGTTGCGGCCGTTGGGGAGGGTTTTTTTACCCGGCCGAGCTCTAAATAGCCCTGAACAATATCCAAAAATGCTTCAACTCTAGTGTCAAGGCCAGCATCGGCGGTATGACCGTCCAGCTCCAAAGTCAAAGAAGGCTTATCCCCCATTAGTTCACGGAAATAGCCGACCAGAAAAGAGTCGGGGCCGCAGCTAAAATTAGTTACATAAACCCCAAACATTTGGGGATGTTTCCGCACCAGTTGGGCCCCAGCCAAAATCACCTGCCCTGTGGCCCAATACATATTGGGGAAAAGCTCTTCTTCTTCCGCAGGCAGGAAATCACAAGGAATCACTTTCCAGCCGCGAGCAGCAAATTTATGGGGGATCCCCATATTAGCCGCCCCGGAAAAAGCATTATAAGAGCGGCCAAAAATGACTACAGCCTTTTGGCTCGGATCGGACTTAAGTTCTGCCAACAGTTTTTGGCCCCGGGACTTTAATTCTTGGCGAAACTTCTTTTGGGCTTCTACCGCTGCAGCGAAGGCTGTCGCAGCTTCGGCCTGGGTTACCCCCAAAGACCGGCCCAAGCCTACAAAGGCCGTCCTTTGTGCCTCGTATCCGGAAGCGAAATCCAAAACTGGGGACAAAACTCGGCGATCATCCCTCAGTTCAGGGAAGGCAGCCCGTAGATAATAAGGCTCGCCTTGGACTAGCGGGCAGCTAACCGACGTTTCGTATTCGTATCCAGTAGGCAACCCTTTTATCTGGGGCAAAAAAATATAGTCGGTCTTTTTTGTCAGCAGATCGGCCATATACCCGTGAGCCTGCTCGATGGGGTAACAAAATGCGGCGCCCTGACGAAGTAGTCCTTCAGGTTTAAGCCCCGTGGGCAAGACCAGCTCGAAGCCCAAGGCGGTAAAGAAGTGATGATAAAGAGGATAAAGCTCATTTACCATTAGCGACCGGCTGATTCCCACCCGTCTTCGGTTATTTTTTGGGGGGGCCGGACTAGCCCGGTCGTAAAGCAGCCGCTCGCGCCCGAAAACAAGGTTTAAAGCTCCCGCATCGTGCCTTTCCTGCCGCTCGACTCCAGCATAGCGGCTGCAGGCACCGCCGAAAGGATAGCGCTTGCCCTTGATTTTGAGAACATTAATGACGCAGCCACGGTCGCAGCCCTTATCGCCGGGACAGATAAAGGGCTGGTCGTATTCAATTTTGCGCTCGGCAAGTTCGAGCAAATCATAGCTGCCTTCGGTTAAAAGACCCCGCTGCAGCCTAGCGCCCACTTCCAAAGCGACGCCAAAGGCCCCGGTCAGTCCGGGCTCGGGAGGAACTATGATCTCTTTATTCAATAGTGCCGCCATAGCGACAGGTACCGCTTGGTTATAACAAACGCCGCCCTGCATAAAAACTTTTTGCCCCACCGGCCGGTTGCCTTTAACCCGGGTCAAATAATTTAAAGCGATCGAATAAACCAGGCCTGCCAAAATATCGGAAGCAGCATTACCTTCCTGGACCGCTGTCTTAATATCACTGCTGATAAAAGCCGCACATTGATCATTAAAATTGGGCGCCTGTGTTGCCGTAAGAGCCAAGGGCCCGATTTCAGTCATCTTTACCTCAAGGGTTTCCCAAGCTGCTTCTTCTAAAAAGGAACCGGTGCCGGCCGAGCAAGCTTCATTCATAGCGTAGTCGGCTGGAACTCCGTTTACTAAATAAGTATACTTGGCATCTTGCCCTCCGATCTCCAAGATCGTATCAACGCCGGGGTCGAAATATAGCGCAGCAGTAGCATGGGCGATAATCTCATTAATCACCCCGGCTGTCAAAGCATGAAGCCCAGCAATATAACGCCCGGAACCGGTAACACCAAGACCGATTATTTTCACCCCTGCCGGAACCTGCTCGGACAAACGTTTATAGCAGCGCCGGGCTGCCTGAACGGGGTCGCCGCTAGTGCGCAGATATACTGATGCCACCAAGGCGCTATCCGCCTCACGGATCAAGACCGCTTTGGTAGTGGTAGAACCGGTATCAAGACCCAGTAACAGCCGATCGCCGGGCTGGGCAGTCTTAAGGGCCATGGATTTGAATTGGACTAAATGCTCAGCCTCGGTAAGAGCAGGCCGAAAAGAAAATGAGCCTTTGTAAGGGGCAAATAGAGCTTCTGGTTCGGGTTTGATTATCTCAACTTTCCGTTTTAAGCCCCAAAGTGCAGCCCCTAAGGCTTCGAAATACGGGGCCTGTTTTGGCACCAGCACCTCTATTTGAGACCGGATAGAGTCAACCATCAGTTTGTTTTGAGCTGTGCCTCCAACCAGCAAAATTCGCTTCGCCCCAGCTTGCTGGGTTAACTCTAGCACTTTGCTAGCCATCATCTGGCAGAGGCCGGCTACCACCCGGCCCTTTTGTTCTCCTTTATTGAGGGCATGGGTACAATCGCTTTTACAAAATACGCTGCAACGGCTGGCCACTGGGTAAGAATCGCAGCCAGTAGCAGCTGCAATCGCTTCAGCCGGGGTAAATCCCATTCGTTTAACCTGCTGTAAAAAAAACTCCCCGGTCCCGGAAGCGCATTTATTCCCCGTATATACGTTGGCAATTTGACCTTGTTCATCCATTTTATACAAGATGAAAGTTTCGCCACCTGCACTGACTATGGCATCTACCGGCTGCTGTAGGCAGCAGTGGTGGTAGGCTAATTCGACCGCTTCCGGTTCTGAAATGGTAGGTGCCCGTAACAGCTGACGAAACTTGCGCCCAGTCGCACAAAGGCGAAGCTGTTTTTTCCCCGCCAATAGTTCCAATAAAGTTCTGCGCAGCTCGCCGTCGTGAGGTTTGGTGACCGCTTCAATAATATCGATCTTACCGGCCTTTTTTTCTACCGTGACCAGGCTGATATTTGTTGCCCCTAGGCAAAGGCCCGTTGCTTGCATCAACATCTTCCCCTTCGCAAAATAGCACTAATAAGGAGCGCATAGCAGCGCCCCTACTGCAATCTCCTTTTCATAATTTTCATTTTCTGCCTAACTCATTTTTATAAACCTGGTAATCTTTATCCCCAAAGAGGACAAATCGGATATGCCTTACCGATTTAAGCTTTGGCACCAAAGCCAAAGTTTCTGCTATAGCCACTTTTGTTGCATCTTCAATAGGATAGCCAAAAATCCCAGTGGAAATAGCGGGAAAGGCTACCGATTTTAAGCCCTTCTCCTCTGCCAGTTGCAGTGCGTTGCGGTAGCAGTTGCCTAGCAAAACCGCTTCCGGCTTATCCTTGCCATAGACCGGTCCCAGACAATGGATCACATATTTATTAGGCAGATCGTACCCCCCGGTAATTACCGCTTGGCCCGGCTCGATCGGCCCCAGAGGTACAGCTTCTTGTTCTAATCTGGGACCGGCAGCCCGGTGAATAGCCCCGGCGACACCGCCCCCGGTGCAAAGCCGCCTATTGGCAGCGTTGACTATGGCCTCCATATCAGGCTGCTGTACTATATTACCTTGCACACACTCTAAAACTACACCTTCAACTATCCTTCGCATTTTTATCCCCCTTTGAATAATCATTTACTAGTCGGCCAACAGTCAATAGGATTTACAAAAACAGTATGACTACACCTATAACAGAAACAAATGCTCCCAGTATCTCTTTAAAGAGCACCTTTTCCTTAAAGATCATTATTGAGGCTGGAATAATGATCACCGGAGAGATCGAGGAGATCGACGATACGATACCCGTAGCAGTGTGTTTTACCGCTATCAGCGAACAGGCTACGCCAATGAATGGGCCGAATACCGCCCCTAATGATATCTCTAGCATGGCGCGCTTATTCGCTAATGCAGTCCTGATCTCTGTCCATTTACCCTGGATGGTGATAATTGCCGCAAATCCCACCAAGGCTGCTATCAGCCTTATCTGCGTAGCTGCAAAGGGACTATATGTACCAATACCGATTTTGCTGCAAATTAGTCCTAGCGCTTGCCCTAATGCCCCGATGCAGGCAAATATAATGCCCTGGGTAGGACGGTTAAACTGCACCTTATTTTCAGCCGGGTTACGGCTCAATATCACCATACCTATTCCAGCCATGGTTATTAGCATGCCGGCAAGCCCCAGTAAGGATATCCGCTCTCCGATGGCCAAAAACCCGATCAGCGCAGTCAGCGGCGGTGCCGCCGACATTATAAGCAGCGATATTCGTGAACCTATTTCAACATAAGCCTTGACCAAAAACAAATCACCCAACACAAATCCAATTAATCCTGATATTAACAACCAAATCCATGTGTGCGAATCGGCGTCAATAGGTAGGACAAAACCCCCAGTAAGATGGGAGCAAAGCCCATGAAGCCCGAAAGCAATAAACAATCTGATAAAATTTACTGGCAAAGAACCTACTTTCTTGCCAGCCAACTCGAACGCAGTAGCAGTAATAGTAAAACAAATGGCCGTAGCTAACGCCGCCAGCTCCCCCAAATGAGACAACATATTTTTGACTCCTTCACACTTCAACAACCAGCAAATTGTTTAAGTTTACGCCTTTGTTGATTTTTTTATCGAGACTAAAACCTTTCCTCCGGCATTATTAAAGCTACTATTATGTAAGTAAGAAGCCCTATGCCGCCAAGCATAGCAGATATTACCCATATAATCCTGATGATCGTGGGATCTATATTCAAGTACTCACCGATTCCGCCACAAACCCCCGCTATTTTTCTATCAGTCCTTGATTTATACAACCTTTTCATCGATTCCGCCCCTTTCCCGGATGTAACCGCATTTTACGCCCAAACAATTACATTCCCTGCTGTTATTTTATCTTATTTGGCGTTGCGATTAAACCCCCAAAAAGGGCGCTTTAACTAAAGGAAGCATACGGTCACCATACCGTGGCAGGGCAGTTTTTACTTTAAATTCAAAGAACATGACTGGTGGGATCGGCCACAATTTTTTCTAACCATTCATATACAGCCAGGCTGGCTATTAGGTCATCTTGATTATAGGTAAGGATCTCATCTAGAATCTTGTCCGCCTGTTCTTTTGTAGGAGCGTTAATATAGCGATCGTAGGTAATTATGGACCACAGTCCGCCAAACTCTTCCTGCGAGCGTTGAAAGCCAGCCAGTTTTTCCACCCACTTGAGGCCGTAAGAAGGCGTGGGCAAGAACAGATGCTTGCTAATAGCATCATACATGTCCCAAAGGTTATCAGCTAGCCTGGCCGCGATGCCATGGGGATCGCCATGCCAAAAAATCCAACCACCCTTGTCTGTCCCCTTCAACCCCAGGGCCAGCTACAATTAGTTTCGCCGCCGGGGTACCAGACTCCTTGACCAATAAACAGCCCCAAAGATATACTTTTACACCTAAATCAGGATCAAAAACGTCATTTTCAAGATCAAACATCATCAGCGGACGCGTCCCTGGCCGGTAGCCCGGGGGAAGCGGCGGCGGCGAAGCCATTATTATCCGGTTTGTTTTCAGTGCCTGGATCTGCTTTTTTATTTTCCGGGCCCGGGCCGGACCTATACGCCGCCTATGCTTGCCCCAAGGGCGTTTAATTTCAGCCAGAAGCTCCTCACTTAGCTCATAAAGTTGGTGATAATTTTTCACCCCTGAGCCGAATAGCTGATGCCAGGCTCCCTGATCGACATAAGGCACAGTAGCAATATCTTTATCCCGGACAGCCGCATCCCAACAAGCATTTCGAAACACACAAAATCCGCACTTTGACCACCCCACAGGTTCCAATGGAGCTGTTGTTGAGTTTCTTATCCTAATGATCCTGTTGATTTCCCGCACCCTGTTCATCAGCAGCCTCAAGCGGCAGCATCTCCCCGTCCCCAGTAACTAGTTCAGTTTGGGGAGCGTAACCGAGAGCAGGTGCAGCCGCCATTTGGTACAGCCCCATTTGAAGCAGTATTTCAGGATGATCCTTAACATTTGCAGCCAACTTGACCTCCCTTATTATGTAACGCTGGGTATCCGGGTTAAAAATAAGAAAATTAGGTATACCAAGAAGCCCATCGGGTGAAACAAAGACTGGCTGGTAAATCAAACGGATCCGGCAGTTTATCAGTTCCAAAGTGGCTTTGGCACCGGCTTCAAAATCTCCCGCCGGATAATCAGGCTCCCGGTAGGGTCCCAGCTGGTTTAGATGCCGCTTTTCAACCGCTTTAACCCGCCGAAAGAGCAGGTCTTGAAAAGCGCTATCATCATCAGCCCATTGTGAGCGATTGGCCAACAGCCACACCCGCTTGGGACAATAGCTCGGCTGGAATAAAAGATGGAATTCGCTATCTCGGAAAAGGTAATTTGCCTGCCCCATTTGCCCGCCCCCATCTATCGTAGATATCAGCAGTACCGGAACAAAAAATCCCTGCTGAAAAAAGCAGGGAGACCGACCATAAGTAAGATTATATTAAGGGTATTAAGGTGAATATGAAATTGCTCGAAGGGATTAGTTTTTCTCACTCTTACCAGAAAATAGTTGATTATCACTAGAGTGGGTTGGCTGCGGGACTAGGGGTCGAACCTAGGCTACATGATCCAGAGTCACGTGTGCTACCACTACACCATCCCGCATCAGCTTGTAGTTGTATGTTATCACAATCCCTATATTGGGTCAAGAGGTAGCTAGGATCACCCCCGCGCGTGCGGGAAGGACACTACGGAGGCCCTGGCGATGCAGGCGTATGAGGGATCACCCCCGCGCGTGCGGGAAAGACTAAGGCAGAAAGTGTGACACATAAGGTATCAAAGGATCACCCCCGCGCGTGCGGGAAAGACCAGCAGGAAATAACGGAGGAAATGGCAAGTCAGGGATCACCCCCGCGCGTGCGGGAAAGACACTCCGTTTCCCTTGGTAGAGCAGCCCCCTTCTGGATCACCCCCGCGCGTGCGGGAAAGAC
>JAAZKX010000041.1 GCA_012799605.1 Bacillota bacterium
CTCCTTTATACCAACTACAACCCGCTCAGGCCGGCTTAAAAAGCCGATAATTACGGTTGCCACCAAGCCAAACAGCACTGCCGCCTTGCCGATCGGTGTTACTCCGGCTGCTGAAGCAGCGATAGAAAAGTTATGAGCCACAGCGGCCCCGGTAAGCATCCCCAAAAAGGCAGCCGCAGCATCAGTATCACCTTCCCCGGCCAATATACATTGCCGCAGCGGGCAGCCGCCTAGCAGCACAGAGCCCAGCCCGACCAGCATCATACTCAGAAAATTCCAGCTGGTATCGGTGTGAGCTACCGGCTGGTCGACAAATCCCAACTTAAACGATTTCAAGCCTAAATTTAAAACCAAAGCCAGCGCAAAAATCATGGCGAAACCGCGGAACAGGTGCGGATCCCCGATCAGAAATAAATCCCGAATACCCCCGGCCAAACAAAGGCGCGACCGCTGGGCCAAAGCGCCCACAATAACACCAGCTGCCAAAGCCAGCAGCCAGGGCGCCCTCATCGATCCGGGCCCTTCTTCACTGAAAAAGATAAAGGATGGGGCCCAAACTAGCAGTAACAGCAATATAACTGCCAGGGCCGGTAGGATATAGCCGTTTACTGTTCCTATGCTTCTGCTTCGTCCCAAGGAAAAGCCGCTACCCAAAAACCGTATTCCCAGCCAGATACCGGTAGCAAAACCGGCCACAGCCACCAAAGCGTTGAGGTCGCCCCCGGCCAAGCGTAAAACCATCCGCAACGGGCAGCCCAAAAAGACTAGAGCCCCCAGCATGACAAAAAAGCCGAGCACAAACCTCAGCAGTGTCGATGAGCCGCCGCGGGCCCTAAACTCACCGCTCCCTACCGCAACCATAAAAGCGCCGAGAATAAAACCCGGCACTTCCGGGCGTATGTACTGCACTGGCGCTGCCCGGTGCATTCCCAAGGCACCACAGATATCGCGAATAAAGCAAGCCACACAAATCCCCATATTGGCCGGATTGCCGGCTTTCATCAGCCCTATACTAAGAACCCCTACGGTTGCTCCCGCCGCCAAAATCATCTTTTTTTGATCCATAAACCCTACCTCCCCTGCTCCTTGACAGCAACAGATCCGCCTAGATTATACGTTCCCGCTCCGGCGGAAGGCCAATATCATTTATTAATAGAAATAAAGGCACATATAAGCTATCATAATACATTCTTGACAGCCCTGTCGGCAAATGGGATACTGAGGAAAAGAGGCTGCTGGAGGGACGGGCATGGAGCTGAGGCAACTTACGATGTTTTTGAGTATAGTGCGGCACGGCACCTTTTCCAAAGCAGCCCAACATTTGTTTTTATCCCAGCCTACCTTGAGCGTTCAAATATCGGCCCTGGAACAAGAGCTGGGGGTAAAGTTGTTTGAACGTCAAGGAAAAAACATCACCCTGACCCCGGCTGGCGAAATACTACAACGTTACGCCACTGACATAGCCAGCCTCCACGACCGAGCTGTACAGGAAATATCCCAATATAAAAATACCATTGCCGGTAGCATAACTTTATACTCCAGTACCATCCCGGCCGACTACATCCTCCCCGGCCTGATCGCCAAATTTATCCGCTGCCATCCCGATGTCTATATAGAACTGCGCCGGGCTGATTCCGGTGCTGTCTGGGATCGGGTGCTAGCTTATGAGGTTGATTTTGGCATCGTTGGAGCCTTAAAAAACCATCATTCGGTCGATTCCATCCCTTTTCGCACTGACGAGCTGGTGGTTATCGCCCCTCCGGTAGAGCCATACAACAACTGGCCCGCCCTCATACCTGCATCTACTTTGATCGCCCAGCCCCTGGTTTTGCGGGAGCTGGGATCAGGCAGCCAAAAAACATTGGATGATGCCTTCATCAAAAAAGGCATCCCTTTAGATAAACTAAATATAAAAACGCGCCTAGAGAGCATCGAAGCGGTCAAGACAGCTGTCCGCAACCGCTTAGGGGTGGCAGTCGTCTCCCAACTGGCGGTGAAACAGGAGGCCGCCGCAAAAGAATTGCTGGTTTTTACTGTTTCCGATCTCGATCTCAGGCGCAAATTTTACTTGATCAAACAACAGCGTAAGGTGTTGCCGCCGGCAGCCGAAGCTTTGTTTAATTTTATTGGGGCCTCAAAATAGGGAGGGTCGCACAGATGAGAACCAAACAAGTCTTTTTAGATAACGCCGCCACCTCCAAACCTAAACCAGCAGCTGTCGCCAAGGCTATAATGCATTACTTGTCCCAGATCGGAACCAGCCCCGGCCGAGGTGGCTATAATCTTAGTCTGGAAGCTGGGCGCATAGTGCTGGAAACACGGGAAATTGTCCGTTCCTTATTCAATGCCCCGGCGGCCGAGCAGGTTATCTTTACCCCCAATGTCACCTACGCCCTCAATATCGCCTTGCAAGGACTGCTTGAAACCGGCGATCACGTAATAACCACCAGCATGGAGCACAACTCGGTTATCAGGCCGCTGCGAGCGCTGGAGCAAAGCCGAGATCTTGAAATTACCATCGTCCCCTGCAACCGCCAGGGCTGTTTGGATCCTGCCGCAGTTAAAAAAGCCCTGCGTCCCAATACCAAACTACTGGTATTTACCCATGCCTCCAATGTAAGCGGGACCGTCCTGCCGCTCGCCGACCTGGCTGCTATAGCCCAAGAAGCCGGCATCTTAACAGTAGTAGATAGCGCTCAGACAGCCGGCGTACTACCGCTTGATTTTCAGCGCCATAAATTAGATGTTCTAGCCTTCACCGGGCATAAAAGCCTGTACGGGCCTCCGGGAACCGGCGGTCTGATAGTCCGCCAACAGGTAGCTGCCAAAATGAAACCGCTAATTTTCGGTGGCACCGGCAGTAAATCAGATCACGAATACCAGCCCGAATTTTTACCGGATAAATTTGAAGCCGGCACTACCAACACAGTCGGCCTGGCCGGGCTCCAGGCCGGAATCAAATTTATAACTGATATCGGGCTTGAGCAAATCGCGGCCCACGAAAAATATCTGACCCGGCTTTTCATTGCCGGCTTGGCTGAACTGCCCCAGATCAAACTGCACGGGCCTGCGGCCGACGGTAACCGGATCTCAACCGTCTCCATTACAATCCCCGGCCAGGATGCTGGTACATTAGCTTACCGACTTGATGTCGAATACGGGATCATGGTCCGCTCGGGCCTGCATTGTGCCCCCCTGGCTCATAAAACTTTGGGTACTTTTCCGAAAGGGACTTTGCGTTTTAGTTTCGGCTATTTTAATAGCGAGCATGATGTGCTTTACGCTTTAAAGGCCCTCAAAAACCTGTTAATCAAAACCGCTTCTTAGCTTATTTCATACAGAAAA
>JAAZKX010000005.1 GCA_012799605.1 Bacillota bacterium
AACCGGATGGTTGTTGGTACGGTTGCACGCTAGCTTGTGCCCACTGTCTCTATTTGGAGGTCAAAACCGGGCCGTACAAAGGCCAAACCGTATTTACCGATGGCCCCGAATACGAAAGCCTGGCCGCCCTTGGCTCCAACTGCGGCATCTATGATCCCTGGCAGGTTTCGGAGGGTAACTTCTACTGCGACACCTATGGAATCGACACCATTTCCTTCGGTAACATTTGTGGGTTTATCATGGAGTGCTATGAGCGCGGTCTTATTGACAAGGAAGCCACCGGCGGCTTAGATTTGAGTTTTGGTAACTGGGAAGCACAAATGGAGCTAATGCACCAGATGGCCAGAGGAGAAGGCTTTGGGGTTGTGGCCGGGCAGGGCCTACACCGGCTGAAGAAACTGTTTGTGGAAAAGTACGGTGCAGACGCAGACTTCCTCGATGATATCGCTATGGAGGCCAAGGGTCTTGAATTCTCCCTTTACATTACCAAAGAATCTTTGGCCCAGCAGGGCGGTTATGGAACTGCCAACAAGGGGCCGCAACACGACGAAAATTGGCTCATATTCATGGATATGATCAGGAATCAGCTACCAACTTTCGAAGACAAAGCGGAAGCGCTCCACTATTTCCCCTTGTTCAGAACCTGGTTCAGCATTGTTGGCCTTTGCAAACTTCCCTGGAACGACATTATGCCAGCTGATAACCACTTGACCGACGAACCGGCCAAGGTTCCGGAGCACGTTGACAATTATGTCGAGCTGTATAAAGCTGTAACCGGCCGAGATTTCTCCAAAGAAGAAATGTTAAATCAATCCAACCGGGTTTATACCTTGCAGAAAGTCTTTAACCTAAAGATGGGTAAAGGATTAAGAGAGCATGATTATATACCTTACCGGGCCATCGGGCCAGTTACCGTAGAAGAGTACGAATCCCGGAGTGAACGGTACGATAAACAATTAAAAGAAATAGTAGGGGTAGATCCCGAAGGCATGACTGTAGAAGAAAAAATAAAAGCCTTGCGGGAATACCGAGAGGAGCAGTACCAGACCTTGCTTGATGCAGTCTATAAGAGGCGGGGCTGGACAGCTAATGCCGTACCGACAATAGAAAAACTGGAGGAACTGGGCATAGCTTATCCGGATGTCGTGGAGGTTGTGGAACAGTATTTATAAAAACAGGATCAGGGGGAGTAATATGGTCCAGGTAAACGGGCGGGAGATGAAATGGCGGCCGGGAATGGTAGTGGAAGATGCCATTAGGTTCGCCGATTACCCGGAGTATAACGATCCTATACTCGTTGTAACTGTAAACGGTGTCCACATCAAAAATGACAAGTTTAAAGAGACACCGATACAAGATGGCGCTATAGTAAATATATTACAACCCCTAGCAGGTGGTTAAAGAAGGCAACAGCACAGGGCGCACCACGAACAACCGTGGTGCGCCCTTTTGATTTTGATGGTAAACAATCATTGGTTGCTATCTCTTAACCTGCCGGAATTTCTACTTCTGGGCTAGGTAATAAATGGTATGTGCATTACTGAAATAACCGAGGAGGAAACAGGGTAAATATGTCGAAACTAATATGCTAATGGATAACCACACCTTAAATTGTCGGGCACATTAATGTTTTCAGCTGCTGGCTCCCGGTGTATGGACATCGGTGTGCTTCTGTTTGTGCTATCGACTGCTAACAAATGCATATTAATCTGAATCCCTGACCCAATCCTTACGGAAATCCGGGGGCATTTTAGATAAGAGAAAGAAGAACTGCTCCCTGATTTATTTTTTTAGAAGTCTGCTGGAGAACTATCTTTAGGGGCAATCGCACCCGGTAAGGAGGTGAACTTGGTTTAACCGCACTAAATGATGCAGTAAAGATCGAGCTTTATAGGGAGGATTCACATGAAAACAGAAACATCAAGGTTGGAAAGATTTATTCGCAAGGTTGAGATCGCCGGCAATAAGTTACCTCACCCCTGGTTGCTTTTTGTCTATCTCACCGTCATAGTTCTTGCAGTAGCACATATTTTTGATGGGGTTTCATTTAAGATCCCGGGTACCGATGAAGTGACAACTGTAGTTAGTCTACTTAACGCAGACGGGTTTCGTTATATGGTAGAAAATGCAGTAAGTAATTTTGTCAAATTCCCCCCGATAGGGCTAGTAATTCCCATGGCCATAGGGATTGGAATTTGTGAAGAGGCGGGCCTGTTTGACGCTGCGATAGTTAAGCTGATCAGAAGTGTACCGTCTAGTATTATTACGGCTGTACTAATTTTCGCAGCTATCAACAGCAATATTGCCTCTGATGCCCGGTATGCACTCATCATTCCGGTAAGCGCAACTTTGTACCTTAGCCTTGGCCGCAACCCGCTTCTGGGTATAATAGCCGCCTATGCCGGTGCATCGGCTGCTTTAAGTTGTAATCTGCTGATAGTAGGATTGGATGCTACTTTGGCCGGATTAACCGAAAAGGCAGCCCAAATCATTCCCCATACGGCCTCAGCCCCGATACATCCGGCTGCTAACTGGTATTTTTTGGCAGCCAGCACCTTTTTATTAACTTTTGTGGGCACATATGTAACGGAAAAAATCATAGCCCCGATGCTTGAGAAGGAAGACAAGATGCCGGACAAGGCGCATTATACTGATGAAGATATCAGACTGAGTCCAGAACAGCAGAAGGGCCTAAGATATGCTGCCATTGCCTTGGCTATCTGCATTTTGGTGCTGCTGGTCTTAACTGTCCCGCAGGGTGCTTTGTTGCGCGATACCGAAACAGGCGGTATTTTGCCTAAATCACCATTGATGACAGGCTTGATTCCGATAATAATGATTATATTTATTTCCGTAGGTATAGCTTACGGTTTTGGGGCTGGAACAATAAAATCCAGCCATGATATCGGCAAATTTATGACTAAAGGTGTCTCTAGCATGTCTAGTTTTGTTCTGCTGGCTTTCTTTTGCGCCCAGTTTACAAATTATTTTAGCCAAACAAATCTAGCCACCTTTATAGCTGTTTCGGGTGCAAATGGGCTTGAAGCTATTAACCTAACCGGAATCCCACTTCTGATTGTAGTCATATTATTTGTATCTACTATAAACATTCTCGTTGGCAGCTCAACTGCTAAATGGGCGATGATGGCCCCAATCTTGGTACCGATGTTGGGCCTAATCGGATATGCGCCCGGATTTAGCCAGGCCGTCTATCGTGTAGCTGATTCCGTAACCAACACTATCAACCCCCTTAGCACGTATTATCCTTTCATAATCGCCTATATGCAAAGATATGATGCCAAGGCAGGCATTGGAACTACAATAGCATATCAGTTGCCTTATGCTTTGGCTTTTATGATTGCCTGGACGGCCCTGCTGATTGCATTCTACGTCCTCGGCTTGCCTTTCGGACCGGGGATATCAGCCCTACTTTAAAGCCCCAATATACTAATTGACCTTACGCCAAAGCATCAAAATAATCATATTTTGTTTGCCTGGCGAAGCGAAGAATCTGGGGCCAAGATTCTTTAGCTTCGCCCCTTTCCCCCCCTATCCGGACTTGGGGGGAAAGGGGCTTATTGTCAATTCGCTAAACACAGAATAAGACAGGAGAGGAATTGAGTTTTCTATGAAATTGAACATTGAAGCTGTCCAACAGCACATCAGTGCACATAAGGATGAGTATTTAGAAGTATTCAAACGGCTAGTTTCACAGCCGAGTATTAGCGCTCATAATAAAGGTGTGCGTGATTGTGCGCAACTTATGGTTGAAATAATGAAGGAGCTCAACGTTAGGGGACGGGTGTTGGAGACGGCTGGGCAACCGGTTGTTTACGGGGAGCTTACCTCCAACAAGCCCGAAGCGGTAACAGTCCTATTTTACGGGCACTACGATGTTCAACCACCGGAACCCCTTGATGCTTGGATCAGCCCGCCTTTTGAACCGACTATTAGGGATGGCCGCCTTTACGGCCGCGGTACGGTAGATAACAAAGGGCAGCTGTTGGCCCATCTTTGTGCGGTCAAATCTTTTATTGCTACAGCCGGCTGCCTGCCGGTAAATGCCAAGTTCATTTTTGAAGGCGAGGAGGAAATCGGCAGCCCGAATCTAGCCAGCTTTGTGGCCCAAAATAAAGATCTATTGGCAGCAGATATTGTTTATGCCTGCGATGGTCCTATGTACGATGAACGGACACCCGTGGTCAAATTCGGCCATCGAGGTGTGCTGAACATGGAACTAACTGTAAAAACGGGTACCCAGGATAACCATTCCGGCAACATGGGCGGGGTAATACCGAATGCAGCCTGGGAGCTGGTTCATCTTTTATCAACCATGCTTCAGGATGGTCGAATTACTATCGAAGGGTTTTATGACGATGTCCTGCCACCGGATGAATACCAACTAGGCCTGATCGATGACCTCCCCTATGATCCAAGCGAGCGGGCCCGGTTTTTTGGGGTAGAAAAAATAGAGCTTAATAAAACCGAATTTTTCCGGAAACTTTTACTGGAACCTACCCTTAGCATCAATGGCTTATGCAGTGGTTATACGGGGCCGGGCCCAAAAACTGTTATTCCCCACCAAGCGACAGCAAAGCTAGACGCTAGGCTAGTTGTCGACCAGGATGCGAAAAAGGTATTTGAAAAAATAAAAGCCCATGTCGAAAAGCAGAACCCCCGTGCATCCTTAGCTTATAAAAATAGCATGCTTCCTTCGAGAACACAGGCGGACTTACCGGTTTGTAAAACAATCGTGCGTGCCCTTTTTAAGGCCTATAATAAAAAACCGGTTGTGATGCCCTCTGCCGGAGGTAGTTTGCCCAGCTATGTGTGGACAAAGATATTAAACACACCAACAGTGGGCGTATCTTATGGCAACCCTGATGGGGCCAATCATGCTCCCAATGAAAACATGTCACTGGAGAGCTTTTATCAGGGAATAGCAGCTTCCGCTCAGGTAATTTACGAATTGGGTAGTAGCGCGGACAGCAATTAAACAGGAGAGATAATATCTATGAAGGCAAGACTTAAAAAAATAATGGAAGACACTAAGGTGCTCAAAGCGTTAACTCAAATTAAAGAGGACGCTGAGCGCACGGTGGAAGAACAGATTGAACTTTGTTCTATTCCGGCTCCTTCTAATCAGGAAGCCGAACGCGCAAAACGTTTTTATGAAATGTTCAAAGAAATAGGTTATGATAACGTCTACCTCGATGAGGTTAATAACGTTATCGCCCGTTATCGTGGTAAAGGAAACGGCCCTACGGTTTTAATCTCGGCCCATATGGATACAGTTTTCGATCTAGATGTCGACTGTACCCCGAAAATAAAAAACGGGATAATATATGCCCCCGGCATTGCCGATGACTCCCGTGGCATGGCTGAGGTATTGACCTTAGCCCGTGTTATCAAAGAGCATACCATCTTATCCCAGGGCGATATACTGTTTGCAGGTACTGTTGGCGAAGAGTCACTGGGCAACTTGCGGGGTGTACGCAATATTTTTGCAAATATCGACGATATTGATGCTTTTATATCCATCGATGGGGCTCATCCGGATGCCCTTACCTTCAACGCCCTCGGTAGCTGTAAATACAGGGTAACGTATCGCGGAACGGGTGGTCATGCCTATCGTGATTTTGGCTTTCCCAACGCAAACTTTGCTCTCGCTCGGGCAGTGGCCAAAATCGCTGAGATCCCGGTGCCGAAGACGCCCCGCACTGTCTATAATGTAGGTATAATCAAAGGCGGCGTTGCCATTAACGGTATTCCATCGGAATCAGTCATGTATGCCGACCTGCGCTCGGTCTCAGTCGAGGAACTGGAAAAATTGCGTGATAAAGTTGTAGCGGCCGCTTCAGCCGCTTGTACCGAGGAAAATAACCGCTGGCTACACCCGACGGAAAAGGTCACGGTTGATATCGAATGCTTGGGCGAAAGGCCCTGCGGTCAGCAGCCACTTGACGCACCGATTGTACAAGGTGCTATTGCTGCAATAAAACTGTTTGGCGGTGAACCTCGGCTTACACCGGCTGCCAGTACAGATTCAAATATTCCCATTAGCCTCGGCATACCTGCTGTTACCGTGGGTCGAGGCGGTTTCGGCAAATATGGGCACACCGTGAATGAACAATATGACCCAACCGATGCCCATATCGGACCCCAGCGTACTTTAGCCCTGGCGCTTTTGCTGACCGGCCTAAGCGGGGTTTCGGAACCAATAATAGGGAAACGAGCCACGGCAGCATCCCCATTTTAGCAAGCCAAAGCCTGTTTGGCGCTGCCGGATACAAGGCTGTCAGATGGGCGTGCCGCAAAACGTTTTCCGTAAACGGATGCGGATACGCCCATTTTTCAACTTTTTCTTGCAGGGCTATAAGCAGGAATCTTGCCTTATGTTGTCGAATATGGAATAAAATACCATAAATGCAAAGTATACAGAATACCGGCGCGAGCCAGTATGTGGTACAATGATTTAGTGATAAAAACTGGAGCAACTATTTTGGCAATAGCAAACAGCATTCGACATTACCCAACGACCATATTTTTTGGGAGCTATATAAAAGAGGAACTCCGGTATCAACAGGAAAAACCTTCCTTCGGGTCGAAGATATGTACTGGGGTAACCGGGATTATCCATCCGGGGTTTGATAGCGGGTGGGGGGTTAATATCATTGGAGTCAGAATCTACCTAAAACACAAGTGAGGTGATGGGCCAAATAGTTTACGGTGGGCTCGAATCTTTTGGAATCTGGGCAAGGAGGTAAACTACATGGAGATAACAATTGGGATTGAGATGAGAGATGAATACAAGCGTTTAGAGGTTGCTAAAGGCGCATTAAAGTTAGTACGTGATTTTATGCTTGTCCAGCCCGGAGAAAATGTAGTAATCAATTATGACACCTGTGTCGATGAGCGGGTGGTAAAAGCACTGGCTGAAGCTGTATATGCTATTGATGCTGTGCCATCGGTTATTTATACACCTACCGGTACTGGCTTCTATGCGCAAAGCATTCCGCCGGCACCGTTGGCAGCGGCAGTGGGAAGTGCTGATGTATGGATTGAACTGGCCTATGCGCCGATAATGCACAGCGAAGCTTATCGGCAGGCGGTGGATGTAAAAGGAGCCCGCTACATCTGTGCCACCGGGCTCGATGTCGAGATGTTAGTTAACTGCATTACCAAAATCGATATCGACAAGGTCATTGAACTAGGAGAGTACTTTAAAGAAAAAATTGAAAGCGCCGCTGAAATTGTAGTGACTTGCAACAAGGGAACTAACCTAAGGGGACGGATGGGCGGCCGCAAAGTCCGCCATTCGGGGATAAAAGCCAAGAAGAAGGGTTATCCGGTGATGATACCCGGCCAGACCAGTTGGTGTCCATTGGAGGACAGCATTGAAGGCACATTGGTATTTGATGGAGCAATTTTCCCGCCGGAAAATATTGGCATATTAAGGAACCCGGTTAAACTGGAATTCGAGAGCGGGCGCATTGTGGATATAAGCGGCGCTGGTCCCGAGGCGAAAATCTTTAAGGACTGGATCGATAGTTTCGGTGACCCCAATATGTACCGTTTAGCCCACTTCTCACAAGGTTTTAATCCCGGCGTTACCAAAATCACCGGTCGGATTGTAGAAGATGAGCGCGTGTTCGGCTGCATGGAATTTGGAATCGGCTCACAAGGTGTGGCTATTGGAGGTGCTCATTGGGATGCTGCTTCCCATACCGATGGCGTTGTACTTTACCCGACGATTGTGTTAGATGGAGAGCCGCTAGAGAAAGACGGTATTTATGTCGATGCCAAAGCGGTAGAACTGTGCCGGGAGCTGGGGGTGAAGGGCTATTGACCTTTTTGGGCCCAAAAGGCTAAGGAGGGCGTTAAATGGTTGAGCGATTGTCCGAAATCATAGCTAGTTATAAAGAAGCTATTATCCGGGATACTCAGCGGCTAATAGCCTTTGAAAGTGTCTACGAAAAGAGCGAACGGAAGGACCAGCCTTTTGGAGCAGCAATTGCTGCTGCCTTAGATTGCTCTTTGGAAATAGCTGCTGACCTTGGGTTTAGGACCCGAAATGTAGACGGTTACATGGGCGAGGTTGATTTTGGTACTGATGGTAAAAAAATAGGTATCATAGCCCATATCGATGTTGTTCCTGCCGGTGAGGGCTGGTCTTATCCACCTTTTGAAGGCCGGGTTGTGGAAGGCAAGCTGTATGGGCGGGGTGCATCCGATGACAAAGGACCGCTGGTAGCTTCGTTATATGCCATGAAAGCGATCAAAGACAGTGGGTTGCCGATCAAAAACCATGTACGCTTATTGATTGGCTGTGACGAAGAAAGCGGTATGCGCTGCATCCAATATTATCTGGATAAAGAAGAGCAACCCTGGGGTGGTTTTTCACCCGATGGAGAGTTTCCGGTTATCTTTGGTGAAAAGGGTATTTATCGGTTCCGCTGTGACTCGACTTGGGCTGATACTAAAGTAAGAGGCCGGTTCAGTTTGATAAAGATCGAAGGCGGCACCCGGGCTAATGTGGTGCCCGAATCAGCTACTGCTGTGCTGAGCGGCAATGAAAAACTGTTTGAATTAGCTCAAAAGGAACTGGCGCAGTTTGATCACGAAGACCGGCTGGCATTGAGTCGTGATGGCGATCAGTTGGTTATAAAAGTTAGGGGCCAAAGTGCCCATGCTTCCATGCCTTGGCAAGGGATAAATGCTAACAATTTGCTCCTTAATTTCTTACGGCGCTTGCCGCTGGCTCCCGCAGCAGTCGAACAATATATATATTCACTGGCCGACCTTTTTGCCGACGGTTACCAGGGGACGAATTTGGGGATAGCCTGTAGCGATGAAATATTCGGTGAACTAACATTATCGCTGGGCGTATTGCAGGCTGACAGCCAAGGCGGTAGCGCATCCTTTGATCTTCGTTATCCTAACCTGGATCAGAGAGAGCAGCTTTGGCAGAAAATAGCTGCTGCCTGTGCAAGCCGCTCACTAACTGTGACTTTGGAACAAGATAAACCCGGTCTTTATGTACCCCAAGATTCGCCGATGATACAATGCTTGCTCAAGGCGTACCATAAGGTATCTGGACGCCAGGACGAGCCAATTACCATCGGTGGTGGTACTTACTGTCGCACCTTGAACAATTTTGTAGCCTATGGCCCTGTTTTTCCCGGGCAAAAACAGGTTGCCCATGAGCGCGATGAGTATATCAGTATTGATGATTTGATGCTCTGCGCCGAAATATATACCCAGGCATTATATTCGCTGCTGCAAATATAACCGCCTACCTGGGCCAAAAACCAAGAGGCTGGATCCTACATGGCTATCAGGGATGATAAAATAAGAACTCTGGTTGGAGAGCCATGCTCCGGCTAAATTTAACTTTTAAAAAAGGAGATGAGGGGTAATGAAAAGGTTCCTGATGGTATTGCTTGTGGTTTGCTTGATGTTCACAATTGTGGTCTCCGGTTGCTCACCGACGCCTGCGGACGACCTAGATACTGAAGAAGCTGGTGAGAGCATTTTCCGCGTTACAGGCCCCATTATGCCCAAATGGGATCCGGCAGTAGGATCGGACTATGCTGCTTGTGTTGTACTGGGTAATGTTTTTGACAGTCTAGTATTTCCTACCGCAGATGGCGGGGTTGAGCCCTGGGTGGCCGAAAGCTGGGATATATCTGAGGACGGTTTAACTTGGGATTTTAAAATCCGGGAAGATATTTATTTCCACAGCGGTAACCATCTTACTGCCCATGATGTGGCCTATTCCATGAATCGCTTGCTTGAGATCGGTGAAGGTTATGCCTATCTGTTCTTTGAATACATCGATTCGGTTGAGGTGCTCGATGATTACAATGTGCGCTTCAATTGCAAAACTTCGTATGGTCCGCTTCTTAACAACTTAGTACGGTTTTACATTGTTGACCAAGAACTCCTTGAGGCTAACTATGCCGACAGCGGCGATTACGGTGACAAAGGTGATTATGGTAAAGGTTATCTGCTAGAACATGACGCTGGTTCCGGACCTTACATCATAGATCATGTGGATACTAATATTTCTGTCAGTGGAGTCAAGTTCGAGGATTACTGGGCTGGGGTAGACGAGAATAATCCGGACCGGTTTGTCGTTTATGCCTCCAATGATGGGGTTACCGTCAAAACGATGATGGCCCGTCAGGAACTGGAATCTACTGATATGTGGCAGACGGCTGAAAACATCGATTCTATGCTTGCTTCCGATGATACTTTCAAGCTGGCTTATAATTACACCGGTGGTGGGATTAACCTTTGGCTCAACCATCAAAAACCGCCTATGGATGACAAGTATGTGCGCGAATGTTTTGGTTACCTGGTTGATTATGCGGCAGTATGCGAAACTATTTTACCGGACTCAGTTCAGAAAAAGAGTGTTATCCCTTCTAACCTGTTAGGCTATGAATCTGTATTTGATTTTGAATTTAACCTTGATAAAGCAAAAGCAGCTCTGGAAAAATCCAAGTATGCTGATACCATAAAGGATATGAAGCTGGAATTTGTCTGGAATTCCGAATCCCCAGACCGGGAAAAAGTAGCACTTATGATCCAGGCTAATGCGGCCAAGATCGGTCTCAACATAGAAATTGTAGAGCACCCCTGGGCTACAATTGTAGCCAATTCTGCCGATCCCAAGACTTCACCGATGCTGACGCTGACATCGATTACCCCCGATATTTCTGACTCCGGGGCCCAATTCGTGTCGATGCTGCGGACCAAAAAGGTAGGTACCTGGGAGAATATGAACTGGGTAAATGATCCCGAGCTGGATAAGCTGATCGACCATGCATTGACCGTGGTTGATATCGATGAACGAGCAGAGGCTTATGCGGAGATACAAAGGTACTGCGGTGAAAACATCATCTTTATACCTATCGCCGAGACTCCGGAACGGCTTGTCTACCAGTCTTCCTATGTGGATCTGGATCCCAAAATCCCGTTGCAGGGCTTCTCTTTCTACCTAAGAGATATCAAGGTGTACCCAGAACGCAGGAAATAAAACTGGCCGGGCTATCGATATTTTCCAGAGAACGAAACGCCTTGGCGCGTTTCGTTCTCTGGGCACCGTTACGCCGCCACCGTTACCGGTTGAATCTTGGTTCAATACCTTAACTTGGGTATTTTTACGCTCTTAACCCAGCGGCGGCAAAATGCTTCGTTTTGTAACGAGGACACAAAAGAAGTAGCTTTAGCCAGAGGGGGAAACAACGTGACGATAATTACAACTATTGTTAAGCGGCTAGGGGGGGCTATAGTAGTACTGCTCGGTCTTTCGATGATCATATTTTCGCTCATGCGCATTATCCCGGGTGATCCGGCCCGCTTAGCGCTGGGACCCACCGCTCCCGAAGAAATTGTGGAACAATACCGGGAAAGAATGCATTACAACAAACCATTGCCCACCCAGTACTATTATTGGATTACTGGGGTGCTCAAAGGGGATCTCGGGGTATCGACTGTGACCCGCCGCAACGTTACCAGAGATTTTGCTGAATTTTTGCCGGCAACACTGGAGCTAGTTATTTGGGCTGGAATCCCGCCCATATTTTTTGCGTTGCTGCTTGGCGTACTAGGGGCTATGTATAATAACCGCTGGCCTGATTATTTAATCCGCTTTAGTAGTTACATCATAGTGGCCACACCAGCTTTTGTCTGGGCAGTGTTGTTTATGCTGATCTTTGGCTACTGGTTACCCATATTACCGTCAATCGGGGGCCGGATAAGCATGAAATTTTCGGTGCCATCAGTAACGGGTCTAATGGTATTAGATGCCCTTATCGATGCTCAACCGGCTGCAGCCTGGGATGCTTTTTTACATTTGCTGATGCCTTCGTTGGCCTTGGCTTTGGGGCATACCATGCAGGAAGCACGGCTAACCCGCTCGCATATGCTGGAAAATGCCGGTAAAGATTATATTACCATGATAACTTCGCAGGGTGTTCCCAGAAGGATCATTAATCGCCGTTTTTTACTAAAACCATCGGTTATTCCCACTGTATCTATTATGGGCCTGGACATTGCGTCCATTTTCGGCAATGCTTTTTTGGTGGAAACTATTTTCAACTGGCCTGGCATTTCGCGTTATGCGATGAATGCTATTTTAAGCAAAGACATTAATGCTGTGTGCGGAGTGGTCCTGTTGTTTGGTGTTATATTTATTTTAACCAACCTACTCGTTGATGTTGTTGTAATCATACTTGATCCTAGAATGCGGCAGACCAGGACAGCATAAAAAGGGGGCGTAGGAATAGTGAAAGCTAAAACAGTGGATGCCACAACAACACCAATAGAAACCACTTCGACCAGGCAGGCTGAGCTGCTGAAAAGAAGCTGGCTCAAGTTTTCGGAAAGCAAAGTGTCGATTATCGGGCTAGTTATAGTAAGTGTGTTCCTGCTACTGGCTCTAGGAGGAAAATATTTGGTCCCCTATCCTGAACACATAGGCTCCTATGTCGATTTTGCTAACGCTGGCCTTCCCCCCAGCAGCAAGCACTTTTTTGGGACTGACTTGATGGGCCGTGATGTGTTCAGCCGTATTGTCGGCTCTTTTCGAAACACCTTGATGATGGGCGTAGTGGTGTTATCTATAGCCGCTCCAGTAGGCTTTATGGTTGGAGTAACCGCCGGCTATAACAAAGGCACTTTTATCGATACAGCCCTTATGCGAGTTACGGATATGTTTTTAGCAGTTCCACCGCTAGTTTTGGCCTTGGCAATTGCTTCTGTCCTAGAGCCCAATTTGACCAATTCCATGCTAGCTGTTACTGCTATGTGGTGGCCATGGTATGCGCGCTTATCTTATGGGGTGACCTCATCGTTGCGCTCGGAAAATTATATCATCTATGCGGAACTGGTCGGTGCCAAGCTGCCCCATATAATTTTTAAAGAGATATTGCCTAATTGTTTATCAGCAGTACTGACTAAAATGACCCTGGACATGGGTTATGTGATCATAATAGCAGCTACTATAAGCTATGCCGGGCTGGGCGAACAGGCGCCGAGACCGGCCTTGGGCAGCATGATTGCTTCAGGGGTCAAATATATGCCGGCCCAATGGTGGCTCACAGTTTTTCCATCTATAACAATTATGCTCATTGTACTGGGATTTAATTTATTAGGTGACGGTATCAGTAGCATGTTAGGAGCGGAGGAGATCTAAATATGGATAACGCACAAACGGATACAATACTTGAGATTAAGGACCTCTCCGTCTCTTTCGATGTGTATGGTAGCATAAGTCATGTTCTCGATGGGGTTAGTTTCCGGGTCAATAGGGGTCAAAGAGTTGGTCTGGTTGGGGAGAGCGGCTGCGGAAAAACTACAACTTTAAAAGCAATATTAAATGTATTGCCACCTAATGCCATCTTAAACAAAGGAGAAATCTTGTTCGAAGGGCATAACGTTTTTACCATGGTTGATCGGCAGCTGGCCGAAATGCGCCGCACTGGGGCCGGAATGATCTTCCAGGATCCTTCCAGTGCGTTAAACCCGGTATTCAGCATTAAACAGCAGTTTATGGCCGCCCTTAAATACGCCTTTCCCCCCAATACGCCGCCCAAGGAATTATATGAGATAGCGGTCAAGGCTTTAGAAGATGTAATGATGCCTGATCCAGAGCGGATAATGAACAGTTTTCCTTACCAACTTTCAGGTGGTATGAGGCAGCGGGTCTGCATCGCTATGACCATAGCCGCTGGACGCAAGCTGGTATTGGCTGATGAACCGGGAACGTCTTTGGATGTTACAATCCAGGATCAGATAATGCGGCTTATTGACCGGCTAGTGCAGGAAAATGATTTATCAGTAATTATGGTGGCTCATTCTCTTGGTGTTATCCGTGAATTTACCAGCTATGTCAACATAATGTATGCAGGCACCTTGGTAGAGGGCGGTAAAACTCGGGATGTATTTGAAAATCCACGGCACCCTTATACGATAGCTTTGATGGCGTGCGTGCCTAAATTAACAGGAGAAGGGATAGCTGAAGGTATTCCCGGTCGGGTTCCGGATTATACAGCTCCGCCTACCGGTTGTAGATATTTCCCCCGCTGTCCTTATGCCCAGGAAATATGTAGGGCTAAAAAACCGCAGCCGGTGGAGATTGATCCCGGGCATTGGGTGAGCTGCTACTTGGCAAATGAGGTGTCATGATGGCAGAAAAAATACTAGAAATCAAAGGATTAAAAAAATATTTCCCCCTACCCAACGGGCAGGTAGTAAAAGCGGTTGATGGAGTTGACCTGGAGCTATATGCTGGTGAAACTTTGGGGTTAGTGGGGGAGTCCGGATCAGGAAAAAGCACCATTGCCTACGTGCTGGTAGGAATGTATGAGGCCACTGACGGGGATATCATCTTCAAGGGTGATAATATTGCCAAGACAGGGCTACATCGTACTTTGAAGCAGCGGGGGGATATCCAGATTGTTTTTCAAGATCCTGGTTCGTCCCTCAATCCTCGCCGCACCATTGAGCAGAGCATAATGGTGCCGCTTGAGATACACACCAGCCTATCCAAGCAGGAGGCCAAAAAGCAGGTCAGGAAGCTGCTGGAAGAAGTGGGGCTGCCGTCTGAGGTTGCCGAGGGATACCCACGCACTTTAGGTGGCGGGGAGCGGCAACTGGTATCGGTAGCCCGGGCGTTGGCCACAAACCCATCATTTATGATATTGGATGAACCTACTTCGGCACTAGATGTATCGGTGCAAGCTAAAGTCATAAACAAGTTGATTGACTTACAGAAGGAGTTTAGGCTGTCTTATTTGTTCATTACCCATGATTTAAGTTTAATGCGCAACGTTGCCGACAGAGTTGCGATACTGTATTTGGGCCGACTGTGTGAATTAGCATCGACGGCAGATTTTTTCCAAAAACCGCTCCACCCGTACACTCAAATGCTGCTATCATCGGTGCCAGTGGCTACGACTGAAGAAGAAAAGATGAAACCGGTCAAAGTTTTGTCCACCGGTGAAATCCCGAGTCCGGTAAACGTTCCTCCCGGTTGCGCTTTTCACCTGCGCTGCCGCCATAAAAAACCCATTTGCCTGCGTGAACAGCCGACTAGGCGGGAAATATTCCCCGGGCACTACGTTTGGTGTCATTTATTCGAACAAAAAGAGAGTCCTGGATCCGGAAAATAGCCCCTAAAAGTCGATAAATTTGGCTAGAAAGAAAGGAGATCAGGTATGGAATTTAATATCGGAATAGAAATGCGCAACGAGTATAAAAGCATGGAAGTAGCCATGGGAGCTATGAAACTCGTACGTGATATTATGCTAGTCAAACCAGGTGAGAATGTTGTTGTAAACATCGATACAGCTACAGATATGCGGGTGGCAGAGGCTGTTATCAATGCTGCCTATAGTTTGGGTGCAGCGCCAGTGCTGATTAAACACCCACTGCAAAAAGTAGCATTTACCCAGCCTACGGCTCCGGTAGCTGCTGCTGTGGCTACTGCCGATGTGTGGATTGAATTTGCCTACAACAGCCTAATGCATAGCGAGTGTTTTCGCCAGGCGATGGATTTTGGTACTCGTTACACTTGCCTATGTGGTATGGACGTAGAGATGCTGGTGAACACATTGGCCAACGTCGATGTTGACGCAGTGATTGAATTTGGCGAGTACCTGGTCACTGTGCTGGAACAAGCAGATGAGATAGTTCTTAAATCAGCGGCCGGTACTGATTTGAGGGCGCGTAAAGGGGACCGTTTTGTCAAACATTCAGGCCAAAAAGCAACCAAGAAAGGTTGGCCGGTGATGCTTTGCGGTCAGGTAACAGTTTGTCCTATTGAAGAAACTATAGAAGGGACGCTGGTTTTTGACGGGGCGCTGTTTCCGCCGGAAGAAATTGGGATACTACAGGATAAAGTAATTATGAAGGTAGAGGAAGGCGTTATCAAAAGTGTAGAAGGGGGCGCTCAAGCTCAAATTTTCAAACAGTGGCTCGCTTCTTGGGCTGACCCGAATATGTACAGGCTCGCACATTGGTCGTTGGGATTTAACCCTGGTGTAACCAAACCTACTGGAAGAATCGTCGAGGATGAGCGGATATTCGGTAGCTGTGAGTATGGTATCGGCTCCCAGGGTGCATCTTTGGGCGGGGCTTTTTGGAATGCAGCGGCTCACGCCGATGGCATTGTTCTTAACCCAACTATAATCTTCGATGGCCAGGTTTTTGAAGAAAATGGTATTTACCAGGACCCAACAGCCAGGGAGCACTGCAAAAAACTTGGCGTACCGGGTTATTAGGGTTGTAATAAGCTAATATGCAGCTTGTGGGCTTGAAGGACAAATATGAGGCTGTGCCACGGCGGGGGAGTAGATATGAATAAAAAAATTTTGTATATCAAGCCTTCGGCTTACGATACGATGAACTCACAGATTAAAAGGTATCTGGAAAAATATAAAGACCGAGCTACTACAGTGGATGTTGTCAGCATGCCGCGCGGGCCGAAACATTTGGAATACTTATACTACCAAAGCATTGCCCAGCTGGAGATATTAAAAGCGGTCAAAAAGGCTGAACAAGAGGGATATGACGCAGCGATTATCGGTTGCTTTTATGACCCGGGTCTTTATACGGCGCGGGAGATTTGCCAGACAATGGTTGTAACCGGTCCGGGCGAGGCTGCTATGCATATTGCAGCAGTTTTAGGTGGCCGCTTCTCTATTATGGTAGGCCGCGAAAAGTGGATACCACAGATATACAGCAACGTGTGCAAGTATGGTTTTGCGGCTAAGCTGGCTTCATGTCGCAGTCTGGGGCTGGGGGTTCTTGATTTCCAGATGGACCCGGATCGGACGGCTAAGCGGATGCGGGAAGAGATACGCTACGCTATAGAACACGATCGAGCTGAAGCTATACTGCTTGGCTGTACGATGGAGTTTGGTTTTTTTGAACGATTACAGGCAGAATTTAATCTGCCTGTAATCGATGTAATGCTGGCAGCGTTTAAACATGCTGAATTTCTAGTGGGGCTAAAACAAAAAATGAACTGGTACACAAGTAAAACTATCACTTTCGCCCCACCGGAGGCTGAAGAAATTCGCAGCTGGGATTTGCCACAAGATTATGGCCTAGGCGACATCTGGGATTAATAGCCTAAAGGCAGACTAGCGAAAAAGAGTGACTTGGTAAAATATTCGTCAGTGTTAAGCAGGAAGCGTATCGGTGGTTGCCGAATAGTTAATGGGGTGTTCCACAGGGTCGAAAGTGGTTTGGTATCCCCGAATAAGGCGGTTAGGCCTGGCCCCAAGGGGGTGATTGTGCTTCTTAGCTGGCTGGCGAAACAGCACAGGCTTCTAACACAAATATGGAGGCGATCTGATGGTTGGTTTTATTGGCGGCGGCGCGATGGCTGAAGCGCTTCTGCGCGGTATGTTGGCCCAGGGTCTTGCCCAGGCCAACCAGGTGTGGGTTTCAGATATTGATGCTACCCGTACTTCCTATCTTGGCGAAGCCTTGAAGGTGCAAACAACTGCTGATAATAATGATGTGCTGGAAAACTGTCAAATAGTATTTCTTGCGGTCAAGCCCCAAGTGGCGACCATTGTTTTGGAAGGCCTTAAAGATCGGTGGACGAAAGACCACTTAATTGTTTCCATTATGGCTGGAGTGCCTTTTTCTTTTCTAAAACAATATACGGGTCCGGCGCGGATTGTGCGGGTCATGCCCAATACACCCTGCCTGGTGCAAGCTGGAGCAGCGGGGATTGCCGGAGGCCCAAACGCCGGGACGGCTGATGTAGCTAAAGTCCAGGAATTGCTCTCAGCTGTGGCGGAAGTTGTTGTTTTGGATGAGGATTCTTTAGATGCAGTTACTGGCCTTAGCGGTTCAGCACCGGCATTCGTGTACATGTTTATTGAGGCTTTAGCAGATGGTGGGGTCAAAGCGGGCCTGCAGCGTCCGGTAGCCCAGGTTTTGGCAGCCCAGACGGTCTTTGGCGCGGCTAAAATGGTTCTTGAAACGGGTGAACACCCTGGCAGCCTGAAAGACAGGGTTACGTCCCCGGCCGGAACTACTATTGCCGGTGTGGCTGCACTGGAAAAGGGCGGCTTCCGGGGGCTGGTACTGGAAGCGGTGGCTACGGCCGCCCAGCGATCGGCGGAACTAGGTGGAAAGTAAAGCCCGAAATGTAACCTCCGGTGAACATATTTTCAATCCAACTCCGGTGTGCTGGCGATTGTGTGCCAGCGCACCGGAGTTTTTGTCTGTGGACCGAGATTAAACTAAATGGTGGGACAAGGGTGTAAAAAAAGAAGGGTGCCACCAATCTTAAAAAGGAGGAATTTTGTGCACTGCTGTAGAATACAGAGCACAACAAAAGTGGCGGAAAAGAAGTAACAGATACAAAATGGGAAAGAGTAAGAAAAGGGTGAAGGAACTTTTCTGCCACTAGCGCAAAAAGGCGGGTTTAAGGTGGTTTTAATCCGCCAACTTAAAACCACTTAAACGTTGGCGGACTAAAATAAAAAAACAAGGGGGTTTAATTGGTGACGAAAAAGTTGTGGGCATTGCTAGTTGTTGTGACCCTGGTTCTGGCCGGTATTGTCGGTTGTGCTCCAACAGCTGAGCCGGCAGGTGATGAGGAAGGTGCAGGGCCGGAGTTTGACGGTGAGATCCTGGTCGGGATAATGGTGCCGGTTACAGGTCCGGAAGCTACCTATGGGCAGGATATGGAAAACTCAATGCGAGTTGCTGCTGATGAGATCAATGCAGCTGGGGGCGTGTTAGGCAAAGAGCTTAAGTTTTTAGTGGGGGATGACGGCTGTGATCCCCAGATGTGTACTGCAGCGGCTAGCAAACTTGTCTCGGCAGAAGTAGTTGCAGTATTGGGAGGATATTGTTCCGGAGCCACTGTGCCAGCATTGAAGATTTATGGCGATGCCGAGATCCCATTTATTATTACCGCGGCTAATTCGACCGAACTAATCTATGAAAACCCGGGCTGGGCATTTTTGATCAACAGCCCCGGTTACCATCAGGCTGACTCGGCAGCCAACTGTTTTGAAAAATTAAATGTTTCCAAGTTGGCCCTTGTGCACCAGGCTGATGCTTTTTCGGAAAACCTGGCCGAACTTACCCGGGATGAATGGGAAAGTAGAGGGCATGAAGTCGTGGCTTATGAGGTAGTCAGCAAGGGAGAACAAGACTTTTCAGCTGTAGTGACCAAGATCAGATCTGTCGGGGCTGAAGGTGTCTATTGGACAGCCTATCATGCTGACGGAGCCCTGTTAATCAAACAGCTTCGTCAGGGAGGCTACACCGGTGAAATATGCGTGGCCGATGGCTCTGCCTCGGTTGAGCTATTGACGATCGCTGGTGAAGCGGGAGAAGGCGTGTACTGTACCTCGCCACCGGTGGTTGATTTCATGCCAGTAGCCCAACAGTTTATTTCCTCTTACCAGGAAAAGTATAATCAAGAGCCCGGGCCTTATGCTGGGCTAGCCTATGATGGCGTTTACCTGTTGGCTGACGCTATTGAACGGGCAGGCGGTACTGATGGAGTGGCTTTACGCCAGGCGATCGAAGAAACTGACGGTTTAGAGACCTTGTGTAGCACGATTAAATTTACCCCCGACAAGGTGCTGGAAAAGAGTAACTTTGTTACCATAAAGGGCGAAGGGGGCCAGTGGGTTTTAGCCGACTAAATCCAATTGGCCTGGACTCAAATCTTGGCCCTGCTAGGCCCGAAATAGGCATGCTGCCTTCGGGATAAAATTTCCACCTGGCTAGGGCAGCGGGGCTCAATATAGGGCTGACTTCGTTTGCTCTAGCCAGTTTTTTCTTTTGAACCTGGGCGGCTAACTCTTTCCGCTGGGCAGAGAGCGGCCGCCCAGCCGGTTGTTTGGGCAGGCCCAAAGCTTTACCTGGCTGCACATTAAATTTTTTCTGGCAGGGCCTTTAACAAGGCAGATGCCAACTTAGTTACTGCATCACCACAGGCTAGATATAACAAAGGGGTGAGCTTGTGTCCCTACAAGAGATTATTGTCCAACAGTTTTTTAATGGCTTACTTCTGGGGTCTTTTTATGGGCTAGTTGCCCTGGGCTATTCGATGGTTTACGGCATCATCAAGCTGTTAAATTTTGCTCATGCGGATATATATATGGTTGGGGGATTTTGCAGTTTAGCGTTGTTAAACTTATTCAAAGGAACCTTTATTGGTAACGGTTGGCTGGGGATCATGGTTTCCCTACCCATTACCATGTGTATTATCGGTGCACTTGGGGTGGTGGTAGAGAGAATTGCATACAAGCCGCTGCGCGGGGCGCCGCGACTGTCGCTTCTGATTACTGCCCTGGCAGCTTCGATGATCATGTATAATTCAGTGATGGTTGTTACTGCGGGCGAATACCGGGCCTACACGACTGGGGTAGGTTATGAAGGCTTTTCCATCGGCAGTGTATTTATTACCCATACCCAGGCTATTTTGATTGCGGCCGCACTGCTTATTATG
>JAAZKX010000042.1 GCA_012799605.1 Bacillota bacterium
GATGCCGGGATGGCTTCAGGACCAGTGCCTGCCAAAATAGCGCTTGTAACTGCTCCCGGCTAGCACCTTCACGCAGCGCCCCTTTCACATCGACTTCTAAATCAGAGGCTAAACAAGGTTTTAGCTTCCCATCGGCGGTAAGACGCATCCGGTTACACCGATGACAAAAATTATGCGATAAGGCGCCGATAAACCCGATTGTCCCCAAACCTTTGTCATAACGAAATACCCGGGCCGGCCCGGCTCCTTTGACGGCGGCTGGGACTATCCGGCCAACTTCCTCAACTTTAGCCTTAATTTTAGCCATTGGCAGAGCATGCTGTTTAGCCCAGCCTAGATCAGCACCCAGTGGCATCATCTCAATAAAACGAACATGGAGGGGATACTTTAACGTAAGTGCTGCTATAGTAGCCAACTCATCATCGTTAATCCCTTTGAGAGCCACTGTATTTATTTTCACCGGATCAAGCCCCGCTGCCAAAGCAGCTTTGACACCTGCGACCGCCGCCTGCCAAGCATCAGATCTGGTGATTTGTTTAAATTTGTGGGGCAAAAGCGTATCCAGACTGATATTGACCCGGTCCAGTCCGGCTGCTTTCAGTTTCCAAGCCTTCGGAGCCAATAGCGTAGCATTAGTAGTAAGAGACACTTCTTTTATACCGGGCTTCAATTTCAGTTGATGAATAAAATCGGTCAATCCTGCCCGTACCAGCGGTTCGCCACCAGTGACCCGGATTCGCTGGATCCCCAGCCCGACCCCCGCTTCAACCAGCCTCATTATTTCTTCGTAAGAGAGGATTTCGCTATGGCACTTATAGGGCACCCCATCTTCAGGCATACAGTAGAGGCAACGCAAATTACAGCGGTCAGTAACCGATATCCTCAGATAATTTATTTCACGGCCGAACTTATCTTGCACAGTCTCACTCCTTCATTTAGGCGTGGTTGAAACCCTGGCTTAGCCGCCGGTCCAAAATTATCGGGCTGCCTTCGAATCCCACATTATCTCCCCGCATGCGCGTAAATCATAGCCGCCCAGTTCTGTCACTTGCTGCTTAAATTCTGGGCTTTTTATTACCGTCAAAATAGCCTTAACCCCCGGGTGGTCTAAATGATCCTTGAGCACAGCCAAATCATATCGTTCGGCCCGCCAAGGAATAAAATCGAGCCCCAGGGCCCGAGCAGCAGATAAGACCCCAAGTCCCACATCAGCAGCGCCGCTTTTAACCGCCGCTGCTACCGCGGTATGGGTATATTCTTCGCGGCTGTAACCCTCGATAGCAGAAGGATCAATCCCCTCTTCTTTCAGTGCCCAATCAAGTAGCACCCTGGTGCCGGCACCACGCTGGCGGTTGATAAACGTCACTTCCGGCCGGGTCAAATCAGCTAAACCACCAATTCCTTTGGGGTTTCCCGGCTGCACTATCAGGCCTTGTTCACGATAGGCCAGGTTAATCAAGCATGCTTTTTGTCCGGTGAGGTAGCGTTGAAGATAAGGGATATTGTATTGGCCGCTAGCCGGATCAAGCAAATGGGTGCCGCTGAGATGACATTCGCCCCGCCGCAGGGCCAGCAGACCACCTAGGCTGCCAGTATGGGCCGAGGATAAAGTATATTGGGGATACTTTTTCCGCAATAAATTGGCGATCAGATCCAAAGTAAGATCATGGCTTCCAATGGCCACTACTGTGTTTTTAATGACGCTTTCCGGTTTCAGCAACTGTACTTGAACCTCGGTTCCACCTTTTAAGCCCTCACTATGGCGCGGGATTTTAACTAGCCCATCCGCCCGTACCATTGTGGTCGTAAGAGCTGCCCCGCGAGGCAGCGGTGTGGCCACTAACTGGCTGCCCACCGGTCCTAACTTTACTCGGACAAACTCGTCCAGCCCCAACACTGAAACCACAGTCCGAGCCAATCGGGCTGTCAGCTGAGGTGGATCTTCCGGCCCCAGTCCAAGCATATTTTCTAGTAAAGGTTTCAAATATAGTTCCAACGCCAGTAGAGCCGATCCGGGATAGCCCGGCACGCCCAGCGCTGGCTTTCCTTTTATCTGTCCCAACACCACCGGTTTACCCGGCCGGGTAGCGACGCCATGGATAAAAACTGCCCCTAACTTAGCAATAACTTGGGAGCTATAATCCTCAGAACCTGCTGAAGATCCAGCCCCAAGCAAGATAATATCTGCTTCTTGAGCTGCCCGAGTAGCTTGGGCGCCGATTTGATCCCGGTCATCAGGAGTAATTGGATAGATATCAGCCGTGCCACCCCAGGCACATATCTGGGCTGCCATCATAGTCGAATTAAACTCGATAATCTCACCGGCAGCCGGCACAGCCGTAGGGGGCACCAGTTCAGTGCCGGTAGGAATAATAGCCACCCGCGGTTTTTTATGTACAGCTACTTCAGTTACACCGCCTGCTAAAATAGCCCCTAAATCCACCGGCCTGAGACGATGATTGGCCGGCAGTATCAATTCCGTTTGCACTATATCTTCACCTAATAGGCGAACGTGCTCCCACGGGCTTACAGGCGCAATAATTTCCACTTCTCCAGTGGGAAGTTCATGCAAATCCTCCACCATAATCACAGCATTAGTCCCCGGCGGTAGCGGATCACCGGTATCGACCCAAAAGGCCTCCTCGCCGAGAATAAGCCGGACCGGGTTTGTTTCCGCAGCACCAAATGTACTTGTAGCTAGCACGGCCACCCCGTCCATAGCCGCAGCATGATAATGCGGTGCCGACAAGCGGGCAAATATCGGTTTAGCCGTTACCCGGTCGGCGGCCACATTTACCGGTATTATTTCCTCTGGACTCTTATATCCGGCAAAAAAGCGAAGAAATTTTCCCTGGGCTTCTTCTAGCGCTACTTCTTTTAGGTAGACATTGCGTTTCACAATAAATAAACCTCCACTTCCGTCCCCGCCACCAGGCCTTCCTTCTCAACTGGGATAACTATAGTACCGTCGGCCTCGGTCAATGTAGTAATAAGACCTGATTTTCCTAGCACCGGCTCAGCCAACAAACCGGTTTCCGTCTCTAGCAGCTTCACCCGAACATGCTCTTCTCGCCCGGGTGCCGACGCCAGATTGCGGGTTAACCGCGCTCGCAAAAAAGGTCGGGGCGATGAAATCAAGCCCATCAGTCGTCCTAAGGCCGGTTTTATAAACAAGTCGAAAGTCAGCAGCGCTGAAACTGGATGCCCGGGAAGCCCAAACACAGGCTTACCCTCACAAAGGGCTATCAGTAAAGGTTTGCCCGGGCGTAGAGCCACCCCATGTACCAAAATCCCAGGCTGCCCAACTTTAGCCAGTACTTTTGCGGCCACATCCCGGGTGCCAATCGAGCTCCCGCCAGATAAAACCACAATATCGCAGTTTTGTAACCCTGCCCTAACTTTCTTCTGTACGCTTTTAAATTTGTCCGCGCTTAAACCGAGATATACCGGTTCACCGCCGGCAGAACTTACAGCGGCGCCTAAAGAATAACTGTTTATATCGCGCACCTGTCCCGCCTGAGGCACCTCTTCCGGCGGGATAATTTCATCCCCAGTGGATATAATCCCTACTTTGGGTGCTTGCCTGACCGCTACCTTGGTTTGGCCAATAGCAGCCAAAGCCCCAATATCGGCCGGCCGCAAACGATGCCCCGCTGGCAACAACAAGGCCCCTTGTTTTATGTCTTCCCCGCGGTAAACCACATTCTCACCCGGGGCTACCGGTGCTACCACAGCCACAGTACTGCTATCAACTTCCTCCGTATATTCCACCATTACCACCGCATCGGCTCCAGGTGGAAGCATGCCGCCAGTGGCTATACGTGCAGTATGGCTTAAACTAAGCTGCATTTCAGCCGCCTGCCCCATCTGGATATCAGCCATCACCGTCAAAAATGCCGGCAGGCCCTCGCTGGCCCCAAAAGTGTCGGCAGCCCGGACCGCAAACCCGTCTACAGTAGAACGGCTAAAAGGCGGCACATCATCGGCTGCAACCACCGGCTCAGCTAGGATACGCTGATGGGCACAAGTGAGCTCAAGTGTTTCTACGGCTGTAAGTTTGGGCTGCCAGTTGGTCTCCAGCCGGGCCCAAGCCTCGGAAACTGTAAGTACTTGAAAAAATATATCCAAATCGATACCGCTCCTTAAAATAGCCCCAGCTGACAGGATACAATTCTTATCTTCAGCTCATCGGCAACTTGTCCGATAGCTTTCGGTTTCAGGCCTAGCTTTTTAGCTAGAGCAAAAGCCTGGGCACAGGCTAGTTTTCCCTCCGGGGCCAGCTTCTGTACCTCTTGCCGGATTTGTTCTTTGCTGACAAC
>JAAZKX010000043.1 GCA_012799605.1 Bacillota bacterium
AGCCGGAGTCGGAAGAGCAACTTTTGTACGGTCATGGTATAATTGTACCTGGTTCTATTTCAATTGCCTTGACCTTTTTTATTATCAGGTGAAAGCCTTGCAGCTTTAAATTGTTTGGGAAAGGAACAAGCTAAAATATGACCACTACATTAACCAAACTGTTTGCGCCCAAGGATATGACGGTAGGAGCGCCATGGAAACGGATTGTGGAGTTTTCGATTCCGATGTTGATCGGCAATGTGGCTCAGCAGCTTTATAATACCGTGGACTCTATTGTTATCGGTCGGTTTGTCGGTGATAATGCCTTGGCAGCTGTGGGCAGCGCTCTGCCGGTGCTACACTTTTTGTTGGTTCTGTTTGTAGCTGTAGCTACTGGAGCCGGGATTATGGTGGCCCAGTACTTTGGAGCTCGGGACCGAGCGCGGCTATCCCAGTCTATCGGTGTGTGCATAACTTTAACCGCTGTCGCGTCTACTATTTTGATGATCGTCGGCCCAATTATTGTCCGGCCCCTGCTTGTGCTGATAAATACGCCGGAGTCGATTTTGGATTGGTGTGCTAATTACCTTTTGATCTTGCTTATCGGCAACTGGGGTTTTTCCTATTTTAATATTTTCTCGGGTATTTTACGGGGTCTCGGTGATTCGTTGTCGGCTTTGGTCTTTCTCTTAATCTCCACTGCTTTAAATATTATCTTAGATATCTGGTTTGTAGCCGGCTTGAATCTAGGTGTCCCGGGGGTAGCGCTAGCGACTGTGATCGCTCAATTGGTCTCAGCGGTTTTATGTTTGATTAAACTGAGCAAAATGAATGATGTGTTTGATTTAAACCTGCGCCTGCTTAAACCGGCCAAAGAATACGCCCACCAGCTGCTCAAATTAGGGCTGCCATCTGGCTTAACGCAAGTAATATTTTCCTTGGCCATGATAACAGTGCAATCGCTCACCAATACTTTTGGCGAGATGATTATCGCCTGCAATGTGATCGTGATGCGGGTGGATGGATTTGCCATGATGCCAAACTTCAGTTTTGGGATGGCAATGACCACTTATTCGGGGCAAAATGTGGGTGCAAAAAAATTTGACCGGGTGGAATGGGGTGCCCGGCAAGGTTTGGTTATTGCCGTCGGGATATCGACGGTGATTACTATGATTATTTTGCTGTTTGGCCGCCATTTGATGAGTATTTTTACTGATACGGTGGCTTTGGTTGAGCTGAGCATGCGGATGATGCGTATTTTGGCTGCCGGCTATATCGCTATGGCTATAACTCAGGTTTTATCAGGGGTTATGCGCGGGGCTGGGGATACTATAACACCGATGTGGATTTCATTGATCACTACTATCTTTTTACGGGTGCCCATCGCCTATGGAACAGCCTATTTTACCAGAAGTGCTGCCTACCCCCACGGGAGACCGGAATCTGTATTTGTTTCTTTGCTGCTGGCTTGGGTGTTCGGGGCGGCTATAACTTCTGCTTTTTACAAGACCGGTCGCTGGAAAAGAAAAGCTTTACACGCCGATCGTTCGGTAAATCTCCGGTAAGTCAAATACCGTAATTATCCCCAGCGGTTGTTCGGCTTGATGTCCGGAAGTTGTTATTATGATAGCATCGAGATTTCTTCCCCGTTTGGCGAAGCTGTCAAAATGATCCAGAACCTCAACTAAGGTAGCTCTTCGTGGTACGAGGACATAGTTGTCTTCATGTTCGCGAAACTGGGCCACAGCTTCCACACTCTCTTCCCCCAATGGCCCAGATGGGGACTGAAACCGATCAGCCAGCCACCGGGCTATCGTCTCCGTAGTTAGCAAACCGCGGCACTGTCCTTGTGCGTAAATTGGGATTTGAGAAAATGAATTTTCGAGCATAATTTTTGAAGCTTCGCTAATAGGGTCGCTTGGCTGGCAGAAGGCAACTTTGCGGAAAAATGCCGGCTCCACCGTGGGCGGCGCAATAAGATGATCCCTTATCTTCTCTATTTGTAGTACGGTTTTTTGATGAGGCTCGGCTATAGGCTCCCCGTCGCAGCGCTCGTGGACGATGGCATTTCTTAAATCGGCAAATTCTCTTAGATCATCAGCGTATCTACTTATAAATTTGTCTTTATGCGTACATTTATGAACTAAGCTATAAAACCGTTCCCCTTTAGATGCCCGAGCCAGATTACGGAGCGCCTCTTCGATTTGACAAAACGCGTTAAGAAACCGTCTAGACTTGTCATATGGCATATTCCGTCTCCTTTCGCGCTATTTGGCTTTACGCTATCCAAATTAAGCCGCCATTTCCAATAAAATGACTACATTCATTGTATAATAGCCCACTTTGCCGTTCAAGCTTGCCGGCTGTTCCACTCACCAGCCTGGTGAAGAATTTATCGTCGGCTTGTGCCAACTTATTGCTAAAGGGGGATATGCCGGCATCCTTGCAAAAACTGGGCGCCTGTGCTATAGTGACTAAAGGTCGAATAAGCTTAGCACCGCTGAATTCTTAGTTAAGAAACGGGGGAACCAATTTTTGGGGTGAATCATATTTATGAGGAGCCGCCCTTTGCTCTAACCCGTCAGCTAACCCCGTAAGCGTTTGAAGGGAGTTTTGTTATGTAATTATGCGTTCCTGTTTTAGACTATGGGGCACCATAGTCTTTTATTGATGCTTATGTTTATTAGGTTAATTGCTTTGGTACGGTAATTTTAGGCTCTTAAACCAGAGCAACCGAGACTATGAGGAAGGTGTTCTAATTGAATAAGATGATGATAAAGGTTGTGTTAGTAGTATCCTTATTGGCCTTGATTACCGCAGGTTGTGGTGGTTCTGCCGGGGGTAAAGAACTTGTTTTGGCCGATTGCGGCTGGGATAGCATTAAGTTTCACAATGCAGTTGCAGGTTTGATTGCTGAAGAGATTTTTGGTTATACCTGGTCTGAAATTCCCGGCACGACCGCTGTGCTGCATGAAGGTTTGCTCAAAGGCGAAATTGATGCCTATATGGAAATCTGGACAGACAATATTCCGGTATACGAGGGTGATTTGGCTGCCGGTAAGTTTCAAGAGCTTGGCGTGAACTTTGATGACAATTACCAGGGATTTTATGTCCCTCGGTATGTAATTGAGGGTGATCCTGAGCGCGGCATTGAGGCCTCTGCCCCCGATTTAAAATATGTTTGGGATCTAAAGGATTATCCCCATGTATTCCCGGATGATGAGAACCCAGATAAGGGGCGAGTATATGGTGCCATCCCTGGTTGGGAAATTGATGAAATCATGCATAGAAAATATCTTCATTACGGCTTAGATGAAAACTTTGTCTACTTTAGGCCCGGCTCCGATCCGGCATTATCCGCCGCTATAACTGCAGCTTATGAAAAGGGTGACCCCATCGTGGCTTACTACTGGGAGCCTACCTGGCTTCTAGGCATGTATGACATGATACTTTTAGAAGATGAGCCCTATGATAAGGATATTTTTTTTGATGGTAAATGTATGCCCCCACCTATGAGGGTAACCGTATGTGCCAGCAACAATTTTGCAGATCAGGAAGAAAATAAAGACTTTATAGAGTTTTTAAGTCGTTATCGAACATCCAGTGCTTTGACATCTGAAGCTTTGGCCTATATGCAAGAAACCGGGACCGATGATTATGTCGAAGTAGCCCGATGGTTCCTAGCCAAACACGATGAGTTATTAGATGCTTGGCTGAATCCGGAAGATGCCGAGACTTTAAGAAGCTTGTTGGGAAAGTAGGCGGGGTAGAACATGGATTGGGTATATAGCTTTCCGTTTAGATTACCGATAAATCTTGGAGCCATAGACGATGCTGTACGGGCTTTTAGTATTAAATATGCTTTGTTTTTCGATGCCATCCGAGATGCTCTATCGTTTTTGGTCAATCTCATCTTTTTCGCACTCAATAAAATCCCTTGGTTTGTGGTTATACTATTGGTGTTTATCGCTGGCTGGAAATTGACCGGGAAACTAAATAATGGCATTTTGTATAGCGGCCTCTTGCTATTTATCGGCTCGGTAGGGTTTTGGCACTTGATGAACGAAACTTTGTCGATCATCATCGCCTCGGTGATTATCTCTTTGCTGCTAGGGTTCCCGCTAGGTATTTTGGTGTCTACCAGTGATCGGGCTGATGCTACAATTAGGCCCTTGTTGGATACGATGCAGACTATGCCCGTATTTGTTTATCTTATTCCGGCCCTATTGTTTTTTGGTTTGGGTAAACCCCCGGCGGTGATCGCCACTACTATTTACGCTATCGTACCGATTATACGGCTGACCAATCACGGAATCAGGCAAATCGATAAAGAGATCATAGAGGCAGCTATAGCCTTTGGCTCTACTAATATGCAAGCCTTGATTAAAGTTAAAATACCTCAGGCACTCCCGACCATAATGGCCGGTGTAAACCAGACTCTGATGATGGCTATTTCTATGGTGGTCACGACCTCTATGATCGGAGCTACCGGCTTGGGCATGGAGGTATTGATCGGAGTACAGCGCATCCAAATCGGCCGGGGACTCTTATCCGGCACAGCTATTGTAATTATTGCTGTGGTTTTGGACCGGCTGACCCAAGGTTTGGTACGCCACACCGAGGTGAATTCAGATGGATAATGTGGATAATGTGAATAATGCGGATAATGTATTGTTAAGCACGAGGCGAGTATCAAAACTGTATGGCGCCGAAAAATCGCGGGCGATAAAGCTTAAAAAGTCTGGGGCTGACAAAGATACTATTTACCGAAAAACCGGCGTTATAACCGCCCTGTGGGATGTGACCCTGGATATAAAACAAGGAGAAGTGTTTGTTATTATCGGGCTGTCCGGCTCGGGCAAGTCGACATTAGTTAGATGCTTTAACATGCTCAATAAACCTACATCCGGACATGTGTTTTACCGGGGTCAGGATATCGGACAATTTAGCAGGCAGGAATTAAATAATTATCGCCGTAATCAGGTTTCGATGATCTTTCAGCAATTTGGTCTGATGTCCCATCGGGATGTACTGGGAAATGTGGAATATGGCTTGGAAATCAAGGGAGTGCCCAAAGAAGAGCGCCGGGCCAAGGCTGTAGAAATGTTAAATATGGTCGGTCTTGACGGACATGAGCATGAACCTATATCCAGCCTCTCCGGTGGCATGAAACAAAGAGTGGGCATTGCCCGGGCCCTGGCTAATGATCCTGAAATACTCCTTATGGATGAACCTTTTTCGGCTCTAGATCCGCTGGTTCGACGGGATATGCAATTTGAGCTACTGACCATACACAGGAAACTTAATAAAACTATCGTTTTTATCACCCACGATATTGATGAAGCATTTAAGCTAGGCGACCGGGTAGCTATTATGAAAGACGGTGAAGTGATTCAAGTTGCTACCCCGGAGAAGATGAGCGAACAGCCTGCAAATGATTATGTTAAACAATTTATCGACAGCGCTGACAAAACCCAGGTAATCACTGTCAGAAGCGTCATGATTACCCCCAATAGCATTGTGCGCTTAAGGGACAATTTGAGCTACGCCATCAATACCATGAGGAAAAACGGAGTTTCCAGCGCTTATGTAGTAGGGGATAAAATGAAGCTGCAAGGTGTGATCACCATTGACGACACCATTCGAGCCAACAAAGAAGGCTTGGGGATTAAAGATATCCTGATCAAGGATATCAATACCACTGACCCGGATGCGGTGCTGACAGATATTATGAGTATGGCCACAAAAACCAGGTTCCCGATAGCCGTGGTCGATGAAAGTGGCAGCCTAAAAGGTATTTTATCTAAGGTGCACGTATTGTCCTCCATGTTATAAGATTAAAATATAAAGAAGCCTGGCCAGTACAGCCGGGCTTCTTTTTTGTACCATGAGTACTGCTTGTAATCTGAATCGCTACGTTCGATCCCAAAAACGCTGTTTGGAAATAGCAGCTATAAAGTCATCCTCAAAGCTGCTGCTATCATTAGCAAACACTACCCCGGCTTTATTGCCGGGTTTTTTCATATATTTATCCCCGCTGGAAGCAATACCAATTGGCTTATAGTGCCGGTAGGCCATATTGATATAATTTTCTACCTCTAGATCAAACATCGATTGATCCTTGGCAGTACCGCCTACCACATAGAGGGCATCGTACAAAACAGGAAAAGTAGTAAGAAATGACTTATTGGCTATGACTACCGCGTTATCGGCTCCGGTGACAGGCCCGAGTTGGTCGCTAATAACATCATAAAAGACCAGGTTTTGATCCAAAGCTGTCAAAACTGCTTTGATCTCGGCTCCATTGTAACCGTTTCCGATCAAAACGGCTACCTTTTGCGTAGCCGCACTATATATGGTATTAGCTTCACTGACAACAGGCGAACTTGTAGTTATATCTACATGCGAACCGCGGGGTGCTTTGACCCCTACATGCTCTGCTATCTGCGTTGCCAGACTCTGATCTACATTAGCAAACATATCTACGACCTGCTGCCGGGTAGATTGGCTTTTCACTTGTCCTACGTGGAAATTAAATGTCTGTACCAGATTATGCCGCTCGGGGTCGGACAGGCTGTTCCAAAACATCCTCGCTTGGGAAAAAAAATCAGCAAAAGAAGCGCTAGGACGCTCTCTAGTTATTTTCCCCTGCACCTGTTCAGGATAATGTACGTATCCGCCTTCTTCCGCTGGAACTTCTTCGGGGGTGTTGTCGGCTAGAGAATTTTCGCGATAATGCACCGGGTCAATATCAATTCGGTGGCGGACAAAACCATCCCGCTGATTATAGTAAGTATCGACCAGGGGTTGATTGATGGGAATAAGTTCAATATTGCTGGTACCCAGCCGGTGATAGTCCGTATCTCGATAGGCAAAAGTCCGACCTTGCAGCACCGGATCGTTAGAAAAGGCAATTCCCGGCACGAGATTGGAAGGATCAAAAGACGATTGTTCGTCTTCAGCAAAGAAATTGTCGACCAAGCGATTAAGAGTCATTTTACCAATGATTTTGACCGGTATAACCTCTTCTGGCCACATTTTGGTAGCATCGAGAACATCAAAATCATACTTAAATTCGTCTTGTTCGGGAATCAGCTGCACCCCAAAGTCGTATTCAGGATATACCTTGCGCTCAATAGCCTCGATAATGTCGCGCCGGTGATAATCGGGATCTACACCTCCGATAATGTTCGCCTCATCTAGCAACAGCGAATGTACACCTAAGCGAGGTTTCCAAACAAAGCGGACAAAAGTGGATTTTCCTTGATCGTTGACGAAACGAAAAGCATTGATAGGGTACCCTTCCATCATCCTCCAGCTCCGAGGGCGGCCGCGCCCGGACATAAGCCACATGATAAAATGCGCCGTTTCCGGGTTGCTGACTATATAATCCCAAATATTATCATGAGCAGCACTGGCTTGCGGAACATCAGTTACCGGATTTTGCTTGATAGCATGGGTAAAATCAGGGAATTTGATCGCATCGGACATAACAAAAATGGGAAATGACAAAGCTAGGTTATCATAGTTACCTTCTTGAGTCTTTGTTGCATAATAGATCTACCGGGATTTGCAGCTTCGGTTCCCCTGGAATTGCAGAGTAATTTTCCCTGTTATTGCAGTAGGCCATTGCAGCGCTCCCCAAACCACCTTACCCTTGTAGTTAGC
>JAAZKX010000044.1 GCA_012799605.1 Bacillota bacterium
ACTGGAGTTCCTTGGCGTAAAAATAGATCCCGAGAAAAACAAGATCAGAGGAAAAGAAGCCGATGTGAGTGCAAGTAATGCTTCGGTGCGCATCCTTGTTATTCCCACCAACGAAGAACTTATGATCGCCCAGGATACAACGGAGCTGATAACCTGAAGTATGAATTGACAGGCGCCATAAAGCAAAGTATAATACAAACGTTAAGCGGGTGAGGCACGTGCAGGTGGATATCAGCTCTATTCGTGATACGGAGGGTGCCGGTTTTCAAACTGTTGTTTCCGCTAACTTTCCCCCTTTTCATAGTGCTGGCGAGGAAATCCGCTATCACCAGCCGGTAACCGCTGAATTGGAATTTACTAATACTGGCAAGCTTATTTTGGCTCAAGGTCTGATCAACACCGTTTTGACAGTGGCTTGCAGCCGCTGTTTGGAGCCGTTCAACCTCGAGCTGACGATGCCATTTCGCCTGGGATACTGCGAGAACCGGGAACAGGATTTTGATCCTTTAGATCAGGATCTGGAGATACGAACGTTTGACGGGAACTTTATCGACATCGGCCCGGACGTTGAGGAAACAGTGATCTTATCTTTGCCGATGAAGTTTATGTGCAGTCCGGATTGCCGGGGGCTGTGTGCCCAATGCGGACAAAACCTCAATATCCAGCCCTGTGATTGCAAACATGAACAAATCGATCCACGATTAGCAATCCTACGCGAATTCCTTGACCAACAACAATAACGAACGGGGGGTGCACGAATGGCCGTACCTAAACAAAGATTGTCTCGAAGCCGTACGCGACGGCGCCGGGCTAAATGGAAACTAAGCTCGCCGGGCTTGATCAAGTGCCCCCAGTGCCACGAGCAGACAATGCCGCATCGGGTTTGCACTTTTTGCGGGTACTATGGCGGAAAACAGGTTATAAAAAAAGAAGATTAAAGACATAAAGACCTAAAAAGGTGGTTTCTTACGAAACCACCTTTTTGATTTTAAGGGTAATAATGGCTTGCATAGTTTGGCCGTAGACGTTATACTATAAGCTAATATTACCTACATATAAGACTTGATAATTAAGGTTGGTGATAAAAATGGGGGAGGAACAAAACCAACTGACTAAACCTGAACGATTAGAAGCACTGCGGCAAGCGATTGCTGAAAACCCGTTTGTTACTGATGAAATACTAGCTTCGCGATTCGGGGTTAGTACCCAAACCGTACGGCTGGACCGTCTGCAGCTGGGTATCCCCGAGGTACGGACCCGTACCAGGCGGGTGGCCGAAGGAGCCTACCGGAAGCTGAGGTCTCTTAGAGGACGGGAAATCGTTGGTAACTTATATGAATTAGAACGCGGGCTACGAGCCCTATCGGTATTGGAAACTACGCCTGATATGGTGTTTGAAAAAGCTAACGTCGTTCGTGGCCATTTTATGTTCGCACAGGCGGAATCATTGGCCCTGGCCGTTATAGACGCCGAGGCAGCCTTGACCGGTGTAGCCAACATTAAATACAAGCATCCGGTCAGTGCAGGCCAAAAGCTGTTCGCCCACGCTGAGGTGACCCGTCGGCGGCAGAACAAATATTTTGTAGCCGTACGCACCTTCGAGAGCAACCGGGAAGTATTCCGGGCCAAATTTATCATAGTTTCTTTAGATGATGGGAAGGGAGCGGCTCAATCATGAGGATAGCTGTTGACGCTATGGGCGGAGATTGGGCACCGTACGAGGTAGTAAAAGGAGCCGTAAAGGCGGCTGCAACTTTGGATACTGATATACTCCTCGTGGGTAACCCGAATGAAATCACGGCACTGGAAGCCGGGCTGGATCTATCCGGACCCCGAATTCAGGTGATCCCGGCCCGACAAAAGGTGGACATGAGCGATCAACCAGCCTATGCGCTCCGACATAAAAAAGAAAGCTCGCTCGGGGTTGCAGCCTCGCTGGTAAGAAATGGAGCGGCCGATGCATTAGTTTCGGCCGGTAATACTGGGGCTACAATGGCATTTTCGCTCCGTAACTTTGGCCGCTTGCCCGGGATAAATCGCCCCGGGATCGCAATCCCGATGCCGACAGTCTCCGGATATTGCTTGATCATCGATGGCGGGGCTAATCTGGAAGTTAAGCCCCGGTACCTACTCCAATTTGCCCAGATGGGCAGTCTGTATGCCCAGAGTGTTTTGGGCCGGAAAAATCCTAAAGTTGCTTTACTAAACGTGGGCCAAGAAGCGAACAAGGGCACTTTGACCCTGCAGCAGGCTTACAGTTTGATGCTGGAGTCAGAAATCAATTTCATTGGTAATATTGAAAGCAGCGACATTTTATTTGGGGTTGCGGATGTGGTCGTTACCGATGGTTTTAGCGGCAACTTGTTGTTAAAATTTGCCGAGGGCCTGGCTGCCGCTTTGATGCAGATGCTTAAAACCGAGATTCAACAAGGGCAACTGGCGATGCGTCTAGGCGCATATTTGACCCGGCCCGCTTTAAAATCTTTAAAACAACGGCTCGATCCTGAGGAATATGGCGGTGCTTTACTTTTGGGCCTAAAATATCCGGCGGTAATCTGCCACGGCTCATCCCGGGCCCGGGCTATTTATAACGGTATCCGCGTGGCTCAAGAAGCGCTGATACAAAATGTAGCTGGAAAAATTTCCGAACTTGTTGTGACTCACGAATCGGCAGAAAGCAGGGAAAGATAATGGTTTTAAAACGGGGAGCAGCGATAATCGGTTGGGGCAGCGCACTGCCCGCTAAAGTGCTGACAAATCATGATCTGGAACAAAGGGTGGATACATCCGACGAGTGGATTAGAACGCGCACCGGCATCTTGGAACGGAGGATCGCTGCTCCGACAGAGGCAGCTTCCGATTTAGCCCTCCAGGCCGCGCGAACAGCATTAAAAAAAGCTGCTATATGTGCCCAGCAGCTGGATCTAATTATTGTAGCGACGGTAACGCCGGACATGATTTTTCCGGCCACGGCTTGCTTGATCCAAAACCGGTTGGGGGCAAGTTTAGCCGGGGCGTTTGATCTTGAGGCTGGATGCACCGGATTTTTATACGGGCTTTCTGTTGGCCGGGAATTTGTTCGTAGCGGTACCTATAACCACGTATTGATTGTGGGGGTAGATATATTATCGCGAATTACCGATTGGCAGGATCGCAATACCTGTGTCTTGTTCGGCGATGGAGCGGCTGCAGTAGTTTTAGGGCCGAGCCAGGCCGAAGAAGGTATTTTATCGACCTATTTAGGTTCGGATGGCAGTGGCGGTGAATTTTTATATGTGGCAGCCGGTGGTTCCAGGTTACCGCTGGATAATGAAGCCTTGAAGCATGGCTTACAATATACCCGCATGAAAGGGCCAGAAGTATTTAAGTTTGCTGTACGGATTATGGCTGACGCAACTTTAGAGGCATTAAACCGGGCTGGACTCGGTCTGGAGGAGGTCAGTTATTTAATACCCCATCAGGCCAACCAGCGTATTATCGACGCTGCCCGCAAAAGGCTCAAACTTTCGCCTGAGCGGGTGCTGGTAAACTTGGACCGCTATGGCAACATGTCCTCTGCTTCTATCCCGGTAGCTTTGGCTGAGGCGGCTGAGGCGGGGCAATTTCAGCCGGGCGACGTATTGGTGCTGGTAGGTTTTGGGGCTGGTCTTACTTGGGGGGCTAATGTTGTTAAGTGGATCTAAAGCAGGTCAAGTGTTAACTGAGTCTACGGCCTGTTGGTAGTAAGGAGGCGAAATTTTGCGGACAGCAGTATGTGATTTATTGGGAATAAAATACCCCGTTTTACAGGGTGGAATGGCTTGGGTGGCTACAGCAAAACTTGCGGCGGCGGTGTCAAATGCGGGCGGTTTGGGAATTATCGGTGCCGGGAATATGCCCGCTGATTTGCTGCGGCAAGAGATTAAAATTTGTAGAAGCCTGACATCGAATCCGTTCGGTGTTAATATATACTACCTTTCCCCCTCCGTGCGGGAAATTGTGGAAGTAGTGATTGAGGAGAAGGTGCCGGTAGTGACTACCGGAGCTGGCAATCCCGGAAAAGACATGTCGCGGTTTAAGGCGGAGGGCATCAAAGTCGTACCGGTTGTTTCTGCGGTTGCCTTAGCCAAGCGTTTAGTCCGGGCCGGCGCCGATGCAATTATTGCCGAAGGAATGGAATGCGGCGGTCATACCGGGGTCACAACTACCATGGCTTTGTTACCCCAAATTACAGCGGCGGTAAATGTGCCTGTAATCGCTGCGGGAGGCATTGCCGACGGCCGCGGTTTGGCAGCCGCCTTGGCCCTGGGGGCGCAAGGGGTACAGATGGGGACCCGGTTTGTAGCTAGTATAGAATGTGAGGTTCATGATAATTATAAACAAGCGATTCTAAAGGCTAAAGATCGTTCCACTGTTATTACCGGGGCCAGCATCGGTCATCCAGTCCGGGTATTAAAAAACAAGTTGGCCCGGGAATTTGCTACCTTGGAAGAACGAGGAGCCAGCCGCAGCCGGCTGGAACAGTTTGGAGCCGGACGTTTGCGCATGGCGGTCCAGGCTGGCGATATGCAAGAGGGATCGGTAATGTGCGGCCAGATAGCTGGTTTGATCGATGCAGTATTACCGGTGCATGAGATTATATCGGCGATGATGATCGAGGCCAGCGATATACTACAGCGGTTGAGCTGCCAGCTGGCAGCATCTGAACAAGCTGTTAAGTTGGTGGAGGGTTAGATTTATGGCAAGAAATGGCATTGCGCTGTTGTTTCCCGGGCAAGGTGCGCAATATGTTGGAATGGGGAAAGATCTGGCCGACAGCTATCCGGCTGCCAGAAAAGTATTTGCCGCGGCTGATGAAGTGCTGGGTTTTTCAATCAGCGATTTGTGCTTCAATGGCCCGAAAACACAGCTTACCTTAACTAAGATCACCCAACCGGCTATTACGGCTGTGAGCATGGCGTGCTGGTCAGTGCTATTGGAATATGGGATTGTGCCTGATGCAGCGGCTGGGCTGAGCCTGGGTGAATATGGTGCTTTGGTAGCCGCAGGTAGCCTTGATGTACGAACTGCAGTGTGGCTAGTACATGAACGCGGGCGGTTAATGCAAGATACCATCCCACCCGGCGAAGGAGCCATGGGTGCTGTCCTTGGCCTAACAGCAGATATTGTCGACCGGATATGTTGCTCGGTAACCGGGGGCGAAAAGGTTGAAGTGGCTAACTATAATTGTCCCGGCCAAGTTGTTATCGCAGGGCACACGGCGGCAGTGGCGGCTGCGGGTAAACTAGCCGAATCCCATGGGGCCAGATTTATACCTCTTGATGTCAGCAGTCCTTTTCATACCAGTTTGCTATCCCCGGCTGGCGAAAAATTGGCTGCCATTTTGGCCCGGGTGGATATTAAAGCCCCCAAAATCCCAGTGGTGGCTAACGTCAGTGCTAACTATGTAACCACTGCCGAAGCGGTAAAAAAATCTTTAATCGAACAAGTCAGTTCAGCAGTCAGATGGGAAGAGTCTATCCGAAGAATGTTAGCGGATGGCTATGAAACTTTTATCGAGGTCGGCCCCGGTAAAGTCTTGAGCGGATTTTTAAAACGCATAGCCCGAACAGCGCGCTGTTTTAATGTTTATGACCTTTTTTCCCTGAAAAAAAGCCTTGCGGAGCTGAAAGGGGTTAGTTAAAATGGAATTAATTCCGGGTTCGGCTGTGGTTACTGGCGGGTCGCGCGGTATTGGCAGAGCCATTGCTCTTAGGCTGGGCCAGCTGGGAACCCCGGTGGCCATAGGTTATACCCGTAATGTCGATAAAGCTGAACAGGTGGCAGCGGCTATTGTCGCTGCCGGCGGGAAGGCAGCAGCTATCCAGGTTGACGTTTCTAAAGCGGAACAAGTAGATGAATTTATAGCCGCTGCTTCCCAGGCCGTTGGCCCTATCGGTATACTGATCAACAATGCTGGAATCACCCGGGATTCCTTACTGCTTCGATTACAAAAACAGGCATGGGCTGATGTACTGGCAACTAATCTGGACGGAACATTTTACTGTACCCAAGCGGTATTAAGGGGGATGGTTAAAAGAAGATCGGGCCGGATTGTAAACATAGCTTCAGTAGTGGGTATCCACGGAAATGCTGGTCAGACTAATTATGCTGCTGCCAAAGCAGGTATTATCGGATTTACCAAATCGTTGGCCCAGGAGGTGGCCAAACGGGGTATCACGGTAAATGCTGTGGCCCCAGGGTTTATTGCTACTGACATGACAGCATCTTTGCCCGCTAATATTCAAGACCAGTATCTAAATAAAATCCCCAGCGGGCGTTACGGCAAGCCGGAAGATGTAGCGGCTGCAGTCACCTTTTTCTGCAGCGCTTCTGCCGGGTATATTACCGGACAGGTGCTGTCTGTGGACGGCGGTCTGAGCATGTAATATAAATTAATATAGTTTTTGAAAGGAGGTGGGCTACTGTGGATCTGTTCGAGCGCATCAAGGAAATTATCGTAGATCAGATCGGCGTAGATGAGGATACTGTAACCGAGGAAGCCAAGTTTATCGATGACTTGGGGGCCGATTCGCTGGACATTGTGGAACTGGTAATGGCTCTCGAAGAGGAATTTGACCTCGAAATCCCCGATGAAGACGCAGAGAAAATAGTCACCGTCGGCGATGCGGTAGAATATATTAAGGCCAATTCTTAGAGGCTTTAGGACAAGGAAGGTTCCCGTAGTAAAATTGCTACGGGACTTTTCACACAGATTATGCTATTAGGGGTGTTTAATTCAGTGGGCAAAAGAGTTGTTGTAACCGGAATCGGGGCAATTACTCCTATTGGCTGCGGTAAGGAAGCCTATTTTGCTGGGCTCAAGACTGCCAGAAATGGCATCGGCCGCATTGCCCGCTTTGATCCGGAGCAATTTGGCAGCCAAATGGCCGGGGAAGTGAAAGATTTCGACCCGGTTGATTATATGGACCGTAAGGATGCCCGGAGAATGGACCGATTTTGCCAGTTCGCGGCGGCGGTTGCCGAGCAAGCTTTGGCTGACAGCCGGCTCGATCTGGGCCAGGAAAATCCCGAGCGTATAGGAGTGGTCATGGGCACGGGTATCGGCGGGCTAGAAACCCTGGAAGATCAGATATTAACAGTTCATGAACGGGGGCCGGGCCGCGCCAGTCCCTTTTTTATCCCCATGATTATTGCAAACATGGCAGCCGGCCAGATCTCCATTAGGCATGGGTTAAAAGGCCCCAGCCTCACTACAGTCAGCGCATGCGCTTCTTCCGCTGATGCTCTGGGCCAAGCCCTGCGTATGATCCAACGCGAGGATGCTGAGGTAGTCCTGGCCGGTGGCGCCGAAGCATCTATTACGCCGAGCGCACTAGCGGGGTTTGGTTCTATGAGGGCCTTATCTACACGCAATCATGACCCCGAGCATGCTTCGCGGCCTTTTGACCGGGAACGGGACGGCTTTGTGGTAGGGGAGGGGGCCGGCTTGGTTATTTTAGAAGAATTAGAGCATGCCCAAGCGCGGCAGGCTCCAATATATGCTGAACTTATAGGCTACGGCTCGACCCTGGATGCCTACCATATTGTTGCGCCGGCGCCGGAGGGGGAAGGGGCAGCCCGGGCCATGGCAGCAGCACTCAAGGATGCTGCTTTAGAGCCTGAGCAGATAGATTATATTAATGCTCATGGGACCTCGACCGAGTATAATGACCTTTATGAAACAAAAGCTATTAAACAGGTTTTTGGCCAACACGCTTACCGGCTTCGGGTCAGTTCCACCAAATCGATGATAGGGCATTTACTGGGTGCAGCTGGGGTGGTAGAATTTATCGCCTGTCTGTGGGCTATAAAAGAAAACTTGCTGCCGCCAACTATCAATTACCAAAACCCGGATCCGGACTGCGACCTCGATTATGTTGCCAACAGCCCCCGTACAGCTCGGGTTGATACTGTTTTGAGCAATTCGTTTGGGTTCGGGGGGCACAATACAGCTTTGGTGGTAAAACGCTATGGAAACAACTGACAGTTGGCCCGGACTCGATCACCTTTTGGAAACGCTTAGCAGCTGGGGCTTGCATGTATGTCCCCGGCTGGCTGCTACCGCCATGACCCATTCTTCGTATGCCCATGAATATAATACTGCTGCTAACGAACGGCTAGAATTCCTCGGCGATGCTGTACTAGAGTTGGTAATCAGCGAATACCTGTATAAAACCTTTCCCCAAGAACCGGAAGGGGAATTGACTAAACACCGGGCAGTGCTTGTTTGTGAGCCTACTTTGGCCCGTTTTGCTCAAAGCTTAAATTTGGAGAAAATATTGCGCTTAGGGCGCGGTGAGGAAGCCCAAGGGGGCAGATATCGACCGGCACTGTTGGCCGATGCTGTGGAGGCCCTATTGGGGGCGGTGTATCTTAGTTCAGGCCTGGATGCCACCCGCTTGTTGGTAAACCAGTTGCTAGCCCCTTATCTATCTGGGGAGCTGCCGCTTGAATCTGATTATAAAACAACCCTCCAAGAACATCTTCAAGCCCAAGGTTATATTAATATTGAATATCGATTGCTAAAAAGCCAGGGTCCCGCCCACGCCAAACAGTTTACAGTTGGGCTGTTTGTCGATGGCATGCTTCAAGCCCAGGGAAGCGGTAGTAGCAAGAAGGAAGCTGAGAAAAAGGCGGCCAAAAAGTTATTGCGAAAAATGACCAAATAGTGTACAGTAAAGAAAAGTCCCCTTTTAGATTGTTATTCTATTTAAAAAGCAGGAATTTTTCACCAAACAGCGAATAAACATTATAAGCCCAAAGAGCGAATGAGCGATCGAACTGAAGGAGGCAGAAAGGTGGAAGTACTAAAAGTATCAGCACAATCTAACCCTAAATCGGTGGCCGGGGCTTTGGCAGCCGTCCTCAGAGAATACGGGGAAGCCGAAGTACAGGCGGTGGGGGCGGGAGCGGTTAACCAAGGTGTCAAAGCCATAGCTATCGCACGTGGATTTGTAGCTCCTAACGGACTAGACTTAATTTGTGTACCTGCTTTTGCAGAAATTACAATCGATGGCGATGAGAGGACAGCGATCAAGTTTATTGTGGGTTCGCGTTAACAGCATACTGAGCGATTACCAATAATGTTTGGCCTACCCTCCGGGGTGGGCCTTCTTGTGTCTGCTATTTTATGCTACAATGCTGTCAGGAGGGTGGACCATGCGCTTGAGCAAATTGACGGTGCAAGGATTCAAATCTTTCGCCGAACGGCTAGAATTTATATTCGGACCAGGAATTACTGCTATTGTTGGCCCTAACGGTAGTGGCAAAAGTAATGTGGTTGATGCCATCCGCTGGGCCGTAGGCGAACAAAGCATGCGTTCACTTCGAAGCGAACGGTTGGAGGACATCATTTTTAACGGTTCTAGTTTCCGGCGTCCATATGGTTTGGCTGAGGTCAGCCTAACATTTGATAATGAAGCCGGGCTGCTTCCAGTTCCCTACAGCGAAGTAACCGTTACCCGACGAGCTTATAGATCTGGCAACAGCGAATTTTACCTCAATGGAGTACCCTGCCGTCTGCGTGACATCCAAGATCTTTTTGCTGATACTGGGATCGGTAAAGATGGTTATGCTTTTATCGGCCAGGGAAAAGTTGATGAAGTACTTAATTTAAGTCCCGCCCAGCGTCGAATATTTCTTGAGCAAGCTGCCAGTGTATGGGGCTGGCAGCGGCGCAAGTCAGAGGCGGAAAACAAACTGGTCCAGACGGAACAAGACCTTCGCCGCCTCAAAGATATATGTATCGAACTTGAACGGCAGCGGGAGCCTTTAATAAAGGAAGCCGAGCAGGCCGAGATTTATCGAACCAAAAGCAATCGCTTAAAAGAACTTCAGATTTTTGTAGGCTTGGCGGAGATACAGCGTATAGGGACGAAGATTGCCGCCTTGGAAACAAAACTGGCTCCGGAACGACAACGACTGCTGGATCAGGCCCGAGAACGCTCCGAGCTGGAGACAGAACTAGAGCGCAGGCAGGCTGCTATAACTGCTTATGAACTACATTTAGAAGAACTAAAAAACCAAAAAGCCTCTATTCGGCGCCAACTGGACCTGACGGAAAAAAAACATACAGCATTGCAGGACCAAGCCCGGGAACGTGAAGTCCGCCAAGAAGCGATAAGGGGGCAGGGCCAAGAACTGGCCGCTCGCTGTTTAAAGTTAATAACGGAACAAGCCCAATACCGGCAAGAATTAGCTCGGGTAACTGTTGCCAGGCAAACTAAAGAAGCAACAATTTCACGGCTACAAAAAGAATTTACTGATCTGGAGCAAAAACATGAATACATCCAACAACAGACTCAAAGACATAGGGAGCAGATCATAGATTGCCTAAGCGAACAGTCAGCCCATAATAATGCTTTAAGATCCTTAACCAGAGAGCAACAGGCTTTGATGGAAAGGCATGAACGCGTTTTAGCTACAGCTAAAAGGTCCCAGGAGCGAGCTGACGCCCTGATAAAATTGCAACAAAGAGCAGAGGAAGAAATAAATGCCTATTCCCAGCAGAAAAGGGACTTGGAACAAGAGCGAATGCAGCTGGAGCGGCAGTTGGCCAACATACGCCGGCAAGAGAACACAGCCGTTCAAAACTGGAGTTCGATTTGTCGTGCCTACGACAGTTTAAAGGCTAAACTGGCTGGATTACAAAGCTTGCAGGAAAATTATGGCAGTTACTATCAGGGCCCAAGATCAATACTAAAAGTTGGCCGGCCAGGCATTATTGGGGCAGTGGCCCAGCTGGTAATTGTACCGCCGGAGTATGAAACGGCCATTGAAACCGCCCTTGGAGTAGCACAGCAATACTTAGTTGCTGCTGACGATGAACAGGCCGCAGCGGCCATCGATTGGCTTCACACTACCGGCGGCGGCCGGGCAACTTTTTTACCGTTAAATACTATCCAGCCTCGGGAACGATCAAGGGCTGAAGAAAAATTGTCCCAGTTTGAAGGAGCAGTAGGTTGGGCTGATCACCTTGTGCGCTATCCGCCCCATGTAGCCCCAGCGGTAAAATACTTGCTCGGTCGTGTATTGGTGGCTCAAAATTTGAACGCGGCCAGAACCTTGGCCAAAGCAAGCAGCTTTAGGCTCAAAATAGTAACCATAGCCGGCGATGTTGTTTATCCCGGTGGTTCCTTGGCTGGTGGCAGCGGCTGCAAGAAGCAGTCATCCCAAATATCTCTTGAGCGACAGCTACGGGAGCTGAAACAAACGGTAAAAGAACAAAAGCATGAACTGGCCGAACGAACAAAAATAAAAGAAGCTGTCAGCAGCCACAGGCAGGGGTTAGAAAACAAGCTAGCCCAGCTAGCTGATGATGGGCGCGACCTGGATCGGAAGTTGCTGGCTGCGGCCAGTAAAAAGAAAGAATATGCAGCCCAGCTGACTGAGACCAAACAAAACTTGGCTGTCTGGGAGCAAGAAAAACAAGTACTGGCGGCTAAAATCCAAGAGTTAGTGGCCGAAAAAGAACAACGGCTAAAATCCGGGAGCATGGCAGCAGAAAACTTGGGCCAATGGGAGAAAGCAGCCGCAGAACAAGAAAAAAGTTTACATGCTTTGCAAGAGCAGCTGGAGAAGGTGCGGCAGGAGATGCTAGCTCTTCGGTTGGAGGTGGCGACCTGTCAAGAACAAGAAAAACAGCTTCAGTTTCGGAACGAAGAATATTGCCAATCGCTGGAGCAGCTTGAGTTACAGCGAACTCAAGTTAAGGACAAGCTAAACGATTTGAAACAGCTCGCTTTTCAAGAACAAGGAGCCCAACAGAAACTGGAAGAAAAAACGACGGCTTTAAGCCTCCAGCTGACCCAAATTAAGGAGCAAATCCAACAGGTGGAAAAAATGCTAGCCCAGCTTCGCACTACTTTGCGGGATCATGATCGTGAGCTACTTCAGCTGGTAAAAACGGAGGAAAAACAGCGAAACAAGGTGCATTATCTTGAGCTTAAATTGGGCCGGCTAGAAGCAGATTATGATGGGGCCCAACGGCACCTATTCGAAACACAAGCGGTACCCAAAGATTATCCCCTACCTGATTTGGGTTTAAAACCATCTGAAGCCCGGAACGAGATTGAACGCTTAAAACAAGAAGTTGCTGCTTTTGGCGAGGTAAACCTAACGGCTCCGCAGACCCTAGCCCAATTGAATGAGCGTTATCAATTTATTAGCGAACAGGTTAAAGATGTGGAGTTAGCTCGAACGTCTTTACTGGAGGTTATCGCTGGTATCGACCAAACAGTGGCCACCCGCTTGCATCAAACTTTTGACCAACTTAGAAATAATTTCCAAACAATCTTTCAGCATCTGTTCCAAGGGGGCAAAGGTGATCTCAAGTTAATTCACGACGATTCCAATGAAACCGGACTGGAGATATTTGCCCAGCTTCCCGGTAAAAAGATGCAGCCTTTGCTGGCTTTGTCCGGCGGTGAACGTGCGCTGACCGCTATCGGTTTTCTGTTTGCCCTTCTCAAGTGTAGTCAAAGTTCTGTTTGTATTTTAGATGAGATCGATGCCCCTTTAGATGAAGCCAACGCCGATAGATTCCTTTCCTATCTGGAAAAATTGGCTGAAAATACCCAGTTCATTACCGTCACCCATAAACGGCAAGCCATGGCGCGGGCCCAAACCTTATACGGTCTGGCTATGGCACCAAATGGCACCAGCAGTTTGGTGTCAGTAGATTTAACTGATGTAGCTAGCTAAAAGGTTAAAAGGAG
>JAAZKX010000045.1 GCA_012799605.1 Bacillota bacterium
CGGGCAGCGTTGATCACTATGGACGATCAAGGATGTACTGATTTTGGCCGGATCGGGGAAGCGCTCCTTAGGCCGACCTACGGGCTACCTGGCGGCAGCGGCACCGATTATCAGGCCTTGTGGGCTGCTTATGAAAAAGCGCGGGAGCGGGCTGATTTTATCGTTATCCAAACCGGCGATTCTTTTCGCCTAAATGAAAACCGGCAGCTGTCAGCCTCCGAGCGGGAACAAGCCAAGGCAGTTGTGTTTGATAATATGGATCCATTTATCGGCCAGCTGATCGATAGTCTGGAGCAGGATTCGCTGCTTCTTATCACGGTACCTTTTCCGGCCGAGGAAAATATCGCTGCCGGCCAGAAGCTGACCCCGATTATAGCCTATGGTCAAGCTGTTCCGAGGGGGCTGTTATCTTCCGCCACTACGAAAAGAAGCGGGATCATCACCAATACCGATTTGACCGGCGAAGCGGTTCATTTTTTTGGCTTGAGGCGCGATCCCGCTTTGGCCGGTCGCCAGCTGCAGTATCTGGAACATACTAATCCGGCAGCGGCGGTGCAATATATTGAGCAAGTAGCGGTTTTTAATTATCGTTACCGGGCTCCGCTGGTGAGCGGCTTTGTCGGGCTGATGGTTCTGCTTCTGTTGGCTTATGGTGTGTCTACCTGTGGTAACACTTGCTATTTGATCTATTTAAAGCCGGCTCTGGTGGCAGGCCTACTTTTGCCCACTGTGTTTTTACTGTTGCCGTTGTTTAAGCCGTGGGATTTGGTTTTGTTTATTGCTCTGGCGCTGCTGTTAGCGGCCGGGGTTGGGCTGACGCTGGCTTTTAGCCGTGATCAGGTTCAGGCTGTCGGTGTTTTCTTGTTGCTGTCAGCGGCTTTGATTGTTGCCGATACAGCCTTTGGCAACCCACTGATGAAAGTTTCGATACTGGGCTATGATCCGATTATCGGGGCCAGATTTTATGGGATCGGAAATGAATATATGGGTTTTTTGTTGGGAGCTACGTTGATGGGCAGCGCCTCCTTGCTGCAAAGTTACCGTTTGAGCCCGCGGGCAGCAGGTTTGGCCGCCGGGGCAGTTTCAACCGTGGTTGTTGTTTGTCTAGCCCTGCCCGGTTTGGGTACTAACGTAGGCGGGGCGATGGCTGCTTTTTTTGGGTTCGGTACCTTTTTGCTGCTGTTATTTAAGGGCGAAATAACAACGAAAGATCTGGCCGGGACCGGTCTTACTTTGTTGCTGTTTTTAATCCTATTGTTCCATTTCGACAGCGGCCGTCCCTTGGAACAGCAGTCTCATATCGGCCAGTTCGGTTCGCTGGTGCGCCAGCAGGGCCTGGTCCCGCTGCTGCAAGTGATAAAAAGAAAACTGCTTTTAAATTACCGGCTGATCAAATACAGCGCTTGGACCCGAATTTTAGTCGCCATGGCAGTGGCGTTGCTGGCGGTATTTAAATGGCCGCTGGAGATAGCAGAACAAATCTATGAGCATTACCCTTATATTTCCTACGCTGCCCTAGCCGGAATGGTGGGTACGGCCGCTGCGCTGCTGTTTAATGACTCCGGGGTGGTCGCTGCCGCGACCTGTATTTTGCCAGTAGGGATTACCTTGCTTTTGGCAGCCCATTCGCGGCCTTAGCCGGCCGGGGGTTATGTTTCATTTTTGAACCAAGACCCTAAAATTGGGCTTGCGATTTTTGTCGGTTTGTAGCCGCCGGGCCGGGGTTTCAATTCCCGGACGACTTGTTCCACGATCGGGGTAACAGGGCAAGCAGCGGCATCGACGAGTATTTGCATTGGTATTTTTCCCGGTATGATTATCGGTTGCCGGCAGCAGGCAAGATGGGGTTAAATTAAGGTGGTAGCTTATGGTATAATTGGGGCAGAATTTTTGGTTTGGCGGGGAAGTGGTTTTATGTATTTTAAATTGCAGCCGCAAGCGCAGACGCGATTTTTAAATCCGAGGCGGATGGCCAGGATGGCTGTGTTTGTAGCTCTAAGTGCTGCCGGTGCTATGATTAAGATTCCAAGCCCGACTGGTACGGTGGCGCTCGATTCCTGCCCCGGCTATTTTAGCGGGCTTACCTTCGGCGGGCTCGAAGGGGCTATAGTGGCGGCGATGGGACATTTATTTACGGCGGCTACCGGCGGTTTTACGCTCGGTGTCTTTCTTCATGTTATTATTGCGGTTGAGATGGGGCTTTTTGCGGCTGCATTTTGGTGGGCCAATAAAAAGCTGGGGCTGGTAGCGGCGGTAATTGTGGCGACTGGTTTAAACGGAGTCCTGTGCGCTTTTACCGTGCTCCCGGTGGGCGGGTTAGGGTTTGCCCTCAGTATGATTCCACCTCTTTTGATCGGCTCGGCCGTAAATATTATTGTCGCTGCAGCTGCGTATAAAGGTGTCAGTAGCCGGATGATTTAAGCTACATTTGTTTTGACCGGCTGGGGGGTATGGTAATGATAGCTGGCGAGGCAGAGAAAACTTATTTGGAATTGATGGAGCTTTTCGGTAGTAGGGCCCAAGCTGCCCGATGTGATACTATTTCCCAGCGCCTGAAAAAGGTGCGCGATTTGACCCTGGTGCGGGTAGCCGGCCCGAATTATTTGGTGATAGCCTGCGATTCGGATGGTGGGATCGGCCCCAAAGTGCACGATACGGTCTACACTACCGGCTATTGGTTGGGCCGGCTGGCGGCTCGGGTGCCTTTGATGGAGGTTATGGCCTCCGGGGCGGCCCCGCTGTTGGTGCTAAATGCTCTTTCGGTTGAGCTGGAACCTACGGGTAAAAGTATTATCGCCGGGGTGCGGGCTGAGGCAGCAGCGGCCGGGCTGACAGATCCGGCCGCTGTAAGCGGCAGCACCGAGGAGAATGTACCTACTGTGGCTACCGGGGTTGGGGTCACTGTAATCGGGGTAGGGCAAGAGGCCCTGCTGAAGCCGGGAACGGGCCGGGCATTTGAGCTGGTTGCTGCTGTAGGTGTACCTAAAAGTGCCCCGGCTGACGATGTTACTTCTTCCGATCGGGATATCGCTGATCTTTCGACAGTGCGCAGCCTGCTCGGCCTCTCTTTTATCGGTGATATCTTGCCGGTAGGCTCTAAGGGAATAGCCTATGAAGCCAGGCAAATGGCGATGGCGGCCGGTTTGAATCTGCTGTTGGATCAGGGTTGCCCGTTGGATGTAAACAAGTCCGCTGGGCCATCTACCTGTGTGCTGGTGTCGCTGCCGGAAAACTGCTTGCCCCAGCTAGCGGCGGCGGTGGATAAGCCGGTGGCGCCGGTAGGCCAACTGGTGCCCTAGAGGTTCTCGACAGGCTTACCGCTATTTTTTTAGTACATATTTGGTATCGACCCCGTGTCCTTTTACTTTTAACACGTCTTTTCGGATCAACTGCCTCATTATTTTCCCGGCTGCCGGCGCAGTTTGATCCAAGCGGGCGCTTACGTCTTGAAGCGTGACTGCTTCTTGTTGGTCCAGTAGCTCAAGAACAGCCTGCTCGTCGGCGCTGAAAGTTTGGCTGATAGCTTCGGCGTTGATATTGGGTAAAATTAATAAAAAGGCGTTGCCGGATATTTTAACCTCTGGCTGGATCGGAGAGTCCTGATAGCTGGCCATGATCTTTTGCATGCCAGTACCGTGGGCTTCGGCCAAACCCAGGCGGGAGAAGATATGCTGCAAACGTTCGTTGCGGGAATGGGAGATGCCGAGCATGATATCTTTGGCATTGATTCCCCGAGGTAGGCCGCCCATGGAGACGAACTCAGCCCGGTCATCGAAAATGCTGATCAAAGTGCTAGAATTGTAGGAATAATCCCGGTGCACAACAGCGTTCAAGAGAGCTTCGCGTAGTGCTTCCCGGGGATAATCGCGGCTGGCTACTGGCGTGACGCCGGCAAACTTGTCGCTGGTTTGATCGAGTGTACCAAGATAGGCAAGAGCAGTCTCAAACTGCTGTACCAACGGACCGCCGAATTCCCGCCGGTGCTTGAAGATGGATTTAGTTTTGCCGGCAAAAGCGGCGACTTTAATCGTATGTTCGCACTGATCGGACAACAATAGGCCCAAATTGGTATAAATATCGTCCTCAGTTAGGAGCTTGAGGGTTTTCATCAAACTTTTGTTCCAAGAAATTTGATGGCTAGCGAATCTGGCTGTTGTGATTTCAAAGGTTAAGTTTTGGTTAAGTGAGCGCATCTGTTCATAAACATTGCCGTCGGTTTGTTTGATCAGCCGGCGGATGACGTTGTTGGGAGCAGCGGCTGAAGCCGACCCCTTGCGAATAAAAACACCGGCGGGACACAACCCCTTCTCCGCCAAAAAGTAGGGGCTGTTGGTTCCTTTACTGACGTCTATTTTAACTATCTTTTTTCCGGTTACGGTTTCGATATCGTAGCTGATCAGATCGCTGACAGCGGGCTTGATGCTGTAAACCAGTTTTTGGATCTGGTCGATAACTTTGGCCGGATCTCGAACACCTGTTACCGGTCCCTTGGCTTGGATACCGATAATAACTGTACCGCCTTTTCCGTTAGCAAAAGCGATAATGTCCTTGTTGATAGCGGTGCTCAATTTCGGCTTAAGCTCTACGGATGCACTTTTTTTATAAATCATCATATGGGCTCCCTTCTTCTTCCTATCTTCCATTCTATCACAGGCCTAAATTAGCTGCTAACAGACGAACCCCTCCGGGCAGGCCGGGGGGTTCTGATATGCGAGCCAAATGTTCAGTTAAGCGGAACCTACGGTTTAGGATCGAGTTCAGGCTGCAGCTTGAGCTCGGCTTCAAAATCTAGTTCCGGCAATTCAAGCTCGGGGGCTGCGAGTACCTCGGAGGGAATGCTGATGTCGATATCTTCGCCGAAGTTGTATTCATCTACTGCTATCTGGGCTTCGATTGACTCCAGCGGTATGGGCTCATCTTCGATCAGTTCCGGGAAGGTTAGCAGCAGGGCCATGTATGTTTGGCGGGGGAGAAAATCATCGACTCCGATATAATTTAGGCCCCAAACGGATAAGTTATCGACTAAACTGCCAAAGGAGCCGAGCGCTTGGCCGATGAACTCACTTTCGCCCATTACAGCTAAAGCATGGGACAGAAATTCTTCTAGATCTTCGATCCGGCTATAAAAAGAAATTTCATATACTTCCTCGCCGTTGCGTTCGCTGGTGCCCAGCAGCTTGTAAAACAAGGTTTTTTCTAACCCCGGGGGGATGACCTGAGTTTGTTGTTGGGCTTGTTCGATCAGTTGTTCCAGATCGGGCATGAGGCTCTGGGGATATTTGAACCAGGTCAATTCTCCGGTTTCGGGATCGGGCAGCTGCTGGTACATATGCCCGTCGACGATGTAGGATTCGGATCTTATTTCCTCGGTACCTTCTTCTCCCGGCACCGGCATCTTGATAGTGTTGATTTGGTGGATTTTATCCGGCAGCACTAGAGTTTGTACTATATTGATCTCCGGTGCCAGCGTGCCCAAGCTCTCCCCGGCTTCTTCGGCGCCGGGCCGGGCGGTAAACTTCATTTTAACGTCCATAACGCTTTGTACCCGCGAAGCTGGTTCGGATTGGGAGCGGGCTTGATATTCCTCCAAGATAGCCAGTACATCCTCAGCTGCCGGTTGGAAAGCGTACTCGAGCAGGTCAGCGCCATCTTCGGGGCTGAGCACGGCCAGAGGATCGCCACTGACCAGGCCCAAACGGGCAAGCCAGGCGTAACTGTTGTAAGCCCAGTGATCAGTGGGTAAGGCTATATCCGCCTCTGCCGGGGGCGCAATGTTGTCCATCAAGCCAAGAGTCCGGGCCAATAAAACAGCGGCTTCAGCCCGTTGGATGGGCCGGTCGGCATCGGCACCTTTACCGGGCACACCTTTCATAATACCGTGCTGGATTAAAATGTCCGTCGCTTCTCCTTCTCCCGCTAATTCGGCAGCATCGACCAAAAGAGCCGCAAACTGGCCCCGCAGCAGGGTTGATTTTGCCTCAGCTTCTATTTCTGTTTTTATTTCTACCTCCGGTGCTATGGCGGCAGCGACCGAGCCTGAGATCAGAACTAAAAGCAGGAAAAAGATTACCAGCGCCCGTTTAAGCATCCAATCAGCTCCTCGTTTTTATTTTCTAACCATCGTTTACATTATATAGTATTTCGCGAAGCAAAGTACAGAATCCTTTTTCTGTA
>JAAZKX010000046.1 GCA_012799605.1 Bacillota bacterium
ATGGATGTTAACATTTTAGGGAATGGGATTAATACCCGATAGTACTTGACTCAGTCTAGATTACCACCCAACTTGTGCTATCGTACTTGATATGCTACAATGATAACGAACGCTGAGCCGGTGGGCATCCCGTTTGGGGGGAGGGAAAATGGCGAAGAAGAAAACTAGCCAGAAAGTTGTATGCACTAACCGCAGGGCTCGACATGATTATTTCATTTTAGAAAAATATGAGGCCGGGCTGGTGCTTCAGGGGACCGAGGTAAAATCTTTACGGGCTGGAAGGGCCAGTTTGGTAGATAGCTATGCCCAGGCAAAAGATGGGGAACTTATCCTCTATAATCTGCATATCAGCCCCTACCAGCAAGGCGGATACGTTAACCACGAGCCCCGGCGGCCGCGCAAGCTGCTGCTCCATAAGCGAGAAATCAGAAACCTGGCTGCTGCGATCAAGGAAAAAGGACTGACCTTGATTCCGCTCAAGATATACTTCAATGAACGCGGCTGGGCTAAAGCGGAGCTGGCTTTAGCTCGGGGTAAAAAGTTTTATGATAAACGCGCTGACTTAGCAGCCCGGGATGCTAGGCGGGAGATTGAACGAGCGTTCAAGGACCATTTTTTGGGGGCGATTTAGGTTCGACAGAGGTAAAGTTGGCGAAGGAAGCGAGCCGCGGACCATGGCCGCGCTAAAACATGGAAAGGCATAACTGCCAACAACGATTACGCACTGGCTGCGTAGTTAACGCAGCCCATCCGCCTGGCCTAAGCTTGCGAGGCCAGCCCCGGATGTCATTTTAGCAAGCTACCGGCTGCTGTTGCTCTCACTTCAGCCGGGAAATTTAGAGAGCTAGCCCAAATCGGATCCGGCTTCCGGGAGCCGGTACGGGTGAACATTAAAGCGGAAGCTACGCTCGTAGATGCCTTTGTGGACTTACTTTTGGACGGGAGGTGCAATTCCTCCCCGCCTCCACCAAATGAAAATGATGAATTTAATGCAATTTGAGCCAGCGAGGTCAGGCAGGCCAACGTTGGCGCCTAAAACTACATATAATAAGGGCGTCTGAAGTTAGGAAGACAACTTCGAACGCCCTTATTTTGTTTACGTAGGTGAAGTAAGGCCGGAAAGTGTTTTTTGGCTAAACATTGCCCGCCCCTGAAAAGGCCATAATAATCCCTTATCCAAAGATGTGTAGCTACTCAAATTTTCCCCATAGACGCACTTCAGTCTGCAGAAAAATACCGCGGGCTGCTGCCTCTGTTTGAACGAGGTTGATGAGGGCATACACATCTTGGGCACTGGCACCGCCAAGATTAACGATAAAATTTGCATGAGAAGGGGAGATTTGTGCCTGCCCGATTTTGGTGCCTTTAAGACCCATCTCTTCGATGAGTTTCCCAGCATATACTCCGGGGGGATTGCGGAAGGTCGAGCCGCAACTGGGCAACGGCGGTAAATGACGCCTTTTTTCCCTGCTAGCTGCAATGTTGTGCATCAGCTTTCTATTCGATTGAGGCGAAATGGCAAGAACAGTTTCCAATACTATTAGTTTTTTATGCTGAAAAATGCTGCTTCGATAGGCAAAATCGTGCTCTGCGGAAGATAAGCGGCTGATTGTACCGTCTGGATCCATCACCATACTTTCTTGGACAAACTCACCCAAGCTTACCCCGTGAGCCCCAGCGTTCATGTAAATTGCACCGCCCACCGTGCCGGGAATACCAGCTAAACGCTCAAAATTACCCCACCCTTTTTCCGCTAGCTGGGTAACTAGCCGATCTAGCGATAGTCCAACGCCCACCCGGGCACTTCCTGCCTCGATAGAAAGATGATTGAAATTTTGGGCCAAACGAATAACAAGGCCGTCGACACCGGCATCGCTAACTAATATATTGCTACCGTTGCCAAGGACATATACTGGCAGCCGCAGTTTGTGAGCAAAATTTAATGCTTTTACAACCTGATCTGGCGAGGATGGCTGGCAAAAAAACCGGGCTGGGCCGCCAATTCCATATGATGTATAATTTTTTAAGGGGACATTTTCGGTTATTTCCATCTAATCCTGATCCCTCCATCTAAAATTTAACCCCAGGCCCGCCCTCTAGCTGGCCTTACTTGTCATAAATTCCCTGCCAAAAAACTTTACAAAAAATGCATAAGAAACAGGGAAAACGCCAATGGCGTCGAATACTCATTATGAAGGGAGGCTCAAAGGGCATATAACCGGAAGGGGGTGCCCTATTTATGTATCGTAAGAGCAGCGTTTCGCCATTGTTGGCGGCTATGGTTTTGCTTATCATAGCCGTTTTCTCGGTCGGATGTACTGAACTGCGTTCATTCCCGAGTGAAGAATTGGCTGATTCGGCTTCCGAACAGCAGCAGGTTACAGTGTATTATATCACACGCCGAGGCAATTATTTAGTCCCGATCAACGCCAGTGTTCCCAAAAATGATAACCTTCACTGTTCCGTCGTAAAGAAGGTTTTATCCGGCCCGCAAGATCCTGAACTTAAAGGGGCCTTATCATCGCCCTTTCCGCCTGACGTACTGTTAAAATATATCTATGCGAAAGACGGTTGGGTCGGTGTGGATCTAGCCGGGGAAACGATTAAAACAATGGATCCCGAGCTGCTGCAACGAGCCCTCAGCTGCCTGATGTTCACATTAGCCGAATTGCCCGATATGCATGTTGACTCAATTGAAATGCTGATTGACGGGGCATCCGATAATGGCATGTTGCTCACACATCCGATCCATATTAATCCAATTTATGACCAGCATGATGATGGTTTTCCGGTAACGGTATTTTTCAGTTATGACGATACTTGCTTAGTACCGGTAACTATAAAACTTGTTCCGGAAACTACTGATGTACTTAAAGAAACACTGGATCGGTTGGTAGCCGGGCCGCGTGGTATCCAATATTTATCTTCGGTGTTTCCGGAGGGGACCCGCTTATTAGAATATGAACTAAACGAAGGGCTAATTAATTTAAATTTTTCTAAAGAGGCAGTGCTATTGGATCGAAAAGGTAATATCAGCAAAGAAGAACAAAGCCCTTCTATCGGGTCGTTAGCATTGACACTACGGCAGTTTTCCGGTATTGAGCGCTTTCAAATCCTAATTGAAGGCAAACCCCTTATTTATAAGTCGTTAAAAGTGCCTCGGAACTATTTGGATCTGGAAAATATCGCCAAAGCCCAGCCGGAACAAGGCTAGGGCCTTTTTCGTTAGAATTGTAAAAAAGGTTACACTTCTTTTAATTAAAAACAACCAAACAAAACCTGCGTTTGCGCTAAAGTTTAGGAGGCAACAGACATGCGGCGTTATCCAGGGATAGTCTGCTGGTGCTTATTTTTAACCTTTCTATTTATTTATACCATCCCGGCCCAGGCAGCAGGGACGGTACGGCTTATTATTGACGAACAAATTATAGATTCTGATGTGGATCCAATAATCCATAACGACCGCACTATGGTTCCGCTGCGTATTATCTCGGAGCAGCTAGGGGCCCAGGTGCATTGGGATGGAGCCACTCGTTCGGTACGGGTGGGCTTGCCCGCTGGGCATATCCGCCTTAGCATTGGTAACAGCACGGCTTATATCCATGAACAGGAATACAGGCTGGATGCAGCCCCGATGATTGTGGGTGACCGGACTATGGTGCCTCTTCGTTTTATCGGTGAAGCCTTAGGGGCCCAAGTTCGCTGGGATGCTTCTACTCGCACAGTATACGTCACCGGGGCTAAGGCCGAAGTTCGCCAAATAACCCTGCAAGCGGAATTGGGACGGGAAGTAGTCTCTATTAAAGGGAGCGGTCGTATAGAGGGCACGGTTACCCGATCCGCGAACCAGGTGTCGATCACGCTACCGGAAGCGGAACTGATTATGCCCGAGGGGGTGTACCCGCTTAAGGGATCTTTAGCCCAAAGCGTATCGGTACAACCGCTGGTTCCTGGACAAGCTAAGGGTGTTCAAGCCACCATTACCTTAATTGAGCCGACTCCGTTTACCATTCGTGCCGACAGGGGCGAACTGAGCATAGTATTTCCTTACCGGCTGGAACAGCTAGACTATGAGCATAAATCCGGCTGGGAGACCCTTACCATTTCCACTACTGGACAGGTGCCGTATACGGTGCAGCAGCTGGCTGCACCGGATCGGCTGGTTATTCATTTGCCCGGGATTGCAGTCGGCCCGCAGGTGGACAGGCTGAATATAAGCAGCTTGCTAAATAAAGAAGTTCGGGTTCAAGACAATCCGGCAGGGATCGATATCGTGGTAGATCAAAACCGGGTGACGAAGTTTCATGTTGATGCGACCGCTACTGGCCTGAAGATTAAGTTTACGCCCCAAATTTTTGGCTTTAACTATGAGACTATTCCCGGCGGAGCTAGGGTGAAAATTAGCTCTTCTGGCGATCTACGCTATCATGTAACCCAGCTAAAAAATCCGGACCGGCTGGTAGTGGATTTTCAAAATACAATTTTAGCCTGTGACAGCCCCACAATCGATGTTGATGATGAGGTAACGACACAAATCCGGGCCAGTCAGTTCGCTTTAGATCCTGATGTGACCCGGCTGGTAGTGGAGCTAAAATCTTATTTAACCCATAAGTTTAGCCGGGGCCAACAACAGGGAGAGCTGGTGTTGGAGCTGCTAACTAGCCCCATTTTAGGTCGCTATATCGGAATAGATGCCGGCCACGGTGGCAGTGAACCGGGATCAGTCAGTCCCTCCGGACTTAGGGAAAAGGATATAAATCTGGATATAGCCCAAAGGGTGGCATCTAATCTGAGGGCTGCCGGGGCAAAAGTTTTTATGGTCAGAGAAGGCGATGTAAATATAGATTTTAGGGACCGGCCTGAAATAGCTAATCGGGAAAATGTAGATATTTTGGTTAGTATTCACTGCAATTCGTTTACTGACCCCAGCAAACGGGGTACTGAAGTATATTATTTTAGGGATGGACATGGGGGCCAAGCGCTAGCTTCGGCTTTGCATAAAGCTTTGATCGGGACGCTTGGATTGCCGGATCGAGGCTTAAGAACTGCTAATTACAATGTAATTCGCTATACTAGAATGCCGGCAGCTTTAGTTGAGGTAGCCTATATGTCTAACCCGGTGGAAGAAAAGTTGTTGGCAGATCCAGCGTTTCGCGAGCGAGCAGCTCAAGCAATAACCGAAGGAATTATGGCCTATTTCCGGGATCACTAGCTGAATAATAAATATATAATAACCTAATATGTTATTATGTAAAAGAAGTGGAAGGAGAGGGGGCAATGATTCTTTCAGGATTGCTGGGGTATCTGTTTATATTTTTTGCACGGGTTATCGATGTATCCTGTGCAACTATACGTACTTTGATGATCGTGCGGGGTCAACGGAATATAGCAGCCCTCATTGGTTTCTTTGAGGTATCCGTGTATATCTTGGCCTTAAACCAGGTTGTAGGCCAGCTTAATAATCCTTTAAACCTACTATTTTATGCATCCGGGTTTGCCGCTGGTAACTATGTCGGTAGCCTGATTGAGGAACGAATGGCGTTGGGTTTTGTCACCGTGGAAATTATCCCGACCGGACTTGATTCCGGCCTGGCAGAATTGCTCCGACAGAAAGGGTTTGGGGTGACTACCTTTTCTGCTTTCGGCAAGGAGGGTCCGCGTCAAGTACTACACGTGCTTCTTAAACGGAGAATGCTACCGCAGTTGGCTCAAATGATCGCCCAACATGACCCAAAGTCGTTTTATACTATTATGGATGCTCGTGCTACCTATGGTGGTTTTCTGGGCCGTCAGGGTAAATGAGCATAGGGGGGTAAAGGGTGGCACTTAAAATTTCTCATAAGAATGGGATTCCTATTTATGTTCAACTTCAAAGGCAAATAAAGGACTTAGTGGTGCGTGGCACTTGGAAACAAGGCGATCAGTTACCCACCGAGCGAGATCTTGCAGACCAGCTGGGAATAAGCCGCAATACAGTAAGTGCTGCTTACAGGCAACTGGAAGCCCAAGGAATTGTTAGTCGCCGTCAAGGTGCAGGTACATTTGTTTGCTTTTCGCCCAACATCTCTGTTATAGATGCCGGAGATAAGGATCAGGTACTTAAACTCGTAGACTTGGCTATCGGGGAAGCACTCGAGCTGGGTTTTTCGATCGAAGATTTTACTGCGATTGTTGCCCTGCGGGTTCGGCAAAAAAAGGAAATGCTGAACCGGTTGCAGGTGGCTTTTATAGAATGTAATCGGGAGCAGCTGGATTATTTCACCAAGGAGCTAGAGCTGGGTTCCGGTGTGACTATTCATCCGCTGCTGTTACAAGATCTTCAGCAAAAAACTGCTGAAAACTTGCGTAAACTGCGGCGGATGGATATGGTCGTAACTACGTTTTATCATCTGGACGAAATCAAGGCTGCGTTAGGCTCAGAAGCACCGCAGCTTTTGGGTATAGCATTAGAACCATCAGTAAACAGCATCGTTAAAATTGCCCGGGCAACACCGGACAGCAGGATTCCTGTAGTTTGCCTGTCTAAAACTTTTGCTGAATCGATCGTAAATGTACTCCAGCAATTAGATATTACCTTTGAGAATATGCCCCTGATTACTACCCGCGATCAAACCGAGCTATCACAGGCTTTAGCCGGGGCTAGCCTGGTGGTTGCCTCTCCTAATCGAAAAAAAGATGTAGAGCAAGCTGTAGATCCAGGCACTGAAATAATTGAATTTGTCTTTCGCCCCGATACCGGTTCTATAACTTCATTGAAGGCAGCGCTTCTGGGGGTCAAAAATGAAGTTTCATCCAGTGCGGAGGTTTAAGCTCTATGGCCCATCATCCCCAGCCCCAGCAAAAAAATTCAAGCCAACCCCCACAGAACCCTGAGATTATTTCATGGTTACAAGGCCTAAACTTAACTACTCCAACAGATCGGCAAGGGCGGTTGCGTCTAGGCCTCAATCTGAGGGCAGAAACATTGCCATTGTTGGAAAATTATTTGTCATACTTGGGATCGAACGATGCTTTTATCATGTTTACCTTGCCTAGATTTCCGGATCAACAAACCTTAACCTGGCTTCAGGCGGAATTTGGGCCGGAATTACGAGCGTTGGCACCGCAGTACCTCGATGTTTTTGGCCGTTGGGGGATTCAACTAAATGGCGATTTTCCAAGCGAAATGGCTGAATTATCCTTATCAGCTGGAATACTAACCTGGCAGGGAGGGCCATTGGCTGACTATTTTGCGACCGGACGTACCGGCAGTTTGCCGGATTATCTGGATCGATATGCTAGGGTGGATAGGCTAGCTTACGAGTATGGTCAGGCCGATATCCCGGTAAGGCGTGAAGTTTGCGGGCTGCATACTGCTACAATGGTGCCGGCCAGCCTATTGGTGGCCCTTATTGCTTTGGAAGCCCGGCTCATTCAGGCTCAGGGCGTTAGCCAGATCTCAGTTGCCTACAGCCCCAACGGACACCTTTTACAGGACGTAGCTGCTTTAAGAGTGTTGGCGACTTTAATCGAAGGCCCGGCGGTGGATGTTGTCTGCCTTCCTTGGACCGGCGGATCTTTGCTGGGCCAGCAGAATCTAAACACCGTCGCTGCATGGACCACGGCTACATCAGTTTTGGGGTCGGCCCGCTGTTGCGAGGTCACAGCTGTAGAAACAGACCGGTCTTTGACTACAGATCAGCTGGGTGTGCTACTGGATTTAGCCCGAGGCTTGATCCGCTTGAGTGCCGATCAGGCTCAGGCAGTTGCTGCGGCAGCTGAACTGGAAGCACAACAGATAAGAATGGAAGCTGAGGCTATTGTTAACCGAGTGTTGGAATTAGGCGACGGAAAGGTAGCAATGGGATTAGAACCGGCTATAGCGGAAGGCAGTCTAGACCTTCCCCTGGCTTCTTTCGGGGTTTGTCGGGGACAAGTATTATCTGCCCGTGACAATACAGGTGCCCTGCGGTTTTTAGATGCTGGTGCCCTGCCTTTACCGGCGGTGTGTAAACAAAAGCATATCCAGTTGCTAAAAGAAAGAGCTCAACTCGAGGGACGAGAGCTGGGTATCTCTATGGTCATAGATGATGTTTATGCTTATAGCAAAGGAAAACTGGTGGGAAAATTTTGACCGATGCATGCCCGGCCCGAGGATAGCATAGGCTAGGGAAGTGAAACGCTGTGCAACACCTAAATATGCGTGAATCTATTTATTTCGCCCCCAGAGGCAAAGAACGCCTGATTCGCCTTGGCAACTTCTTGGCCCAACGGTACCTTGACCCTGATGATCGATTAATCGGCTTCATTGGGGAATCGGGAATGGGTAAATCCTTGTTGATCCGGGGCATGTTTCCAGGTTTAGAACTTACTAACGATGACGAGAACGTAAACATTCGTCCCCTCCCGTTGGTACGGGATATTCGAAAAGGTTATTTTCGCAGCCATACTTATCATGTAGATGTTCGTTTTGAGATGGCTTTTTTATCCCTGGCCGAATTGGCTACTTGTGTCAGTAGGGCTGCATTAACAGGGCGAAGGGTTGTAGTGGAACATTTTGAAACGCTGGCTCCTTTGCTGGCTATAAATGCTGGGCTGTTGATAGGCATAGGAGAAGAGGTCATAGTCTCCCGGCCCACTTTGTTTGGACCACATGCGTCTGATATAGCAGCGCGAGTATATGCTTCTTCATATTATCGCAAGATGGTTCATACGGCCGAAGATTTAACCACCCTTGTACTTTTGGATTTAGGTCAACCGGTGCCGGACGGTCATAGTGATTTGCCCCATGGTTTTATACTGGAGTATAAAGCCAAACTGGCGCTTGATTTGACCTTGGTCGAACGCGAAGTTAAAAAGATTATCTCGGCCGATTTACCGGTCGCTTATCATGATCAGGATCATATTAAAATTGGCGACCGTGTTATACCTTGTACAGGGCCACGGATTCATTTAAACCGTACTAGCGCCATTCGAGGGTTTTCGCTCAGACCACAGCTGTATTTTGATCCGTTAAGCAACAATCACCTGCTTGTGGGAACTGTAGGCAATGTATCCGCGGAAAGTGAGGGTTAAAGATGCGAACCGATGGAAGATTACCAACTGAGCTGAGGCCGGTGACGATAACCCGGCAGTTTACCAAGCATGCTGAAGGTTCGGTACTTATTAGCACCGGCGATACTAAGATAATTTGCACCGCTACGGTCGAGGACAAAGTGCCGCCGTTTTTAAGAGGGAGCGGACAAGGCTGGTTGACGGCTGAATATGCCATGTTGCCCCGTGCGACCCCAGTGCGTACTATACGTGATTCAGTGCGGGGGCGCACAGGGGGCCGGGGATTGGAAATTCAACGGCTGATCGGTCGGGCTTTACGCCCGGCGCTAGATTTATTTGCTCTGGGCGAACGTACCATTTGGCTTGATTGCGATGTAATTCAGGCTGACGGTGGTACCCGGACTGCGGCGGTAACCGGTAGTTTTGTCGCTTTAGTAGATGCAGTAAAATGGCTTTTGGACAATAATGCCTTGACCAGCTCACCGCTGCTTGATTTTGTAGCGGCAACATCGGTCGGGATTGTAGATGGCCGTATTCTTTTGGACTTGGCTTTTGCCGAGGATTCACAGGCGGATGTAGATATGAATTTCGTTATGACCGCCGGCGGCAACATTATTGAGATTCAAGGTACGGCAGAGGCAACCCCGTTTTCCCGCTCAAGGCTAAACGATTTAACGGAGGTAGCTTTTGCCGGAATTAAGGAACTGATAGCTAAGCAAAAAAGTGCGCTGGGCGCTGACTGTAAACTGGTGGGCGCGAAAGAGCAATGAATAAACCGGTGCTGGTTATAGCTACTTACAACCCAAACAAAGCCGCAGAACTTAAAGCTGGGCTAGCTGGATTAGGTTTCGAAATTTTGCTACTGTCTAATTTTACGGGATGTTTTAGAGTCGAAGAAGATGGAACCACCTTTAGCGCAAACGCGATTAAAAAAGCCCGGGCTGCGTTTGCTTTTACCGGTTATCCCAGTTTAGCTGATGATTCCGGTTTGGAAGTAGCAGCCTTAAATGGAGCCCCAGGTGTTTATTCTCATCGATTTGCTGGGCAAGATAGCGATGATGCTAATAATGCATTGCTGCTGGAAAAACTGGCAGGAATGCCGCCCGACCGGCGCCAGGCTCGCTTTCGCTGTGTGCTGGCTCTGGTATGGGGCTCTAATCAGGAAGTGACCGTTGAGGGAACCTGCTCCGGGATAATTTTAACAGCCCCGCGAGGTGCTGGCGGCTTTGGCTATGATCCTTTATTTTACCTGCCTGAACTCGGGCGGACCATGGCGGAAATAACCCGGGAGGAAAAATACCACGTCAGTCATCGTGGCCGGGCGGTAGGTAAACTGCGTCAAATGTTAAAGGCAGGCTATTTTTGCCCTCAAATTACCCCAGAAGATCGAACAAAGATCGAATCTAGTTAGGCGGCAGAGCTAAAAATGGTTCCAAATAATAGCCGGTAGAGGTTTTATAAAACTAGCTTTGACGAACAAACGTAAATAAGCTATAATATAGAGCGCGAGGCGGGGCGTGGCGCAGTTTGGTAGCGCACATGGTTTGGGACCATGGAGTCGTAGGTTCGAATCCTATCGCCCCGACCAAAGCATATTTATCCTGCGGGAATAGCTCAGTGGTAGAGCACCAGCCTTCCAAGCTGGGTGTCGCGGGTTCGAGTCCCGTTTCCCGCTCCAGATATGCGTCCTGGTAGCTCAACTGGATAGAGCAACAGCCTTCTAAGCTGTGGGTTGGGGGTTCGAGTCCCTCCCAGGACGCCAGCTACTTCCCAGCTTGACGGGGATAACGCACTTTGCTATACTAACTTTGAAGGTATGTTGTGGTGAATGTAGCTCAGTTGGTTAGAGCACCAGATTGTGGCTCTGGGGGTCGCGGGTTCGAATCCCGTCATTCACCCCATTTTTACTCTCAATAATTTACCCCATTTCGCCAAATAATTCCGCGTTGGGGCGTAGCCAAGCGGTAAGGCACGGGACTTTGGATCCTGTATGCGTTGGTTCGAATCCAGCCGCCCCAGCCATTTTGTTTTTTATCTTAAAGTGAAAACTGGCCGCCGAAGCTGTGTTTAAAGTAAATAACTTGGCTACACGTGCGGATGTGGCGGAACTGGCAGACGCGCTAGACTTAGGATCTAGTGGGTAACGCCCTTGAGGGTTCGAGTCCCTCCGTCCGCACCACCTACACAAACTCAGCAGTAACAAGGCTTTTAGGCCTTTTTTATTTGGGTTTTATCACTAGCTCCTTTGCAGCGAGCGGTTAGATGTGCCCGTTTGATTAAATGGGGGCAAGTTGTACTTGCGAGGCGCAGATAATAGTGGTAAAATTACGGAGGTCTTAGGAAACGTCTCTATTGGGTGACTTTTGTCTCGGTGGTATACCGGGATTTTGTTTTTGCTTGGACAATGGGTAAGTAGAGGATAATTTTCTTTGGTGTAGAAGTAATACTACCTAGAAGATACTGTACTCGTTGCTCAAGGTCTTTATCCTATCTTGGGCGGATTTGTGATCAGGACATATAAATCGGTGAGGAGGTTTCCAGGTTTGAGCGTTAAGGTGGAGCATGTTGAAAAAAACATGGTATGTTTGCAAGTTGAGGTGGACAAAGATAAGGTAAATGCGGCCATCACAACAGCGGTGCGTTCTTTGGCCCACAGGGTAAAAGTGCCGGGCTTTAGGCGGGGCCGTGTTCCTAAGAATATACTGGAGCTGACAGTGGGTAAAGATGCAATTCTCAGTGAGGCCCTGGAATCGTTAGTGCCCGAGGCCTACAGCCGGGCAGTGGAAGAAGAGGATCTTGAGCCTATTGATAGCCCCGAGGTGGAAGTAGTTACAATAGAAGAAGGCACGCCGCTGGTGTTTAAGGCCACAGTGCCAGTTAAACCCGAGGTCACGCTGGGGGACTACAAAGGTTTGGCCATAGATAAGGAAAAATTTTCGGTTGAAGCCGAAGAAGTCGAACAAGTGCTGCATAATTTGCGCGAGCGGCAGGCTACTTATGAGGTCTCAAACGAGGAACCTATAGCCACCGGAGATTTAGTCATGGTGGATTTTTCGGGTACAGTCGATGGGAAACCGTTTGAAGGAAGTAAAGCGGACAACATGCCGCTGGTAATCGGTGCGCCGGGCTTTTTCCCCGGTTTAAGCGAGCGGCTTGTTGGTGCCAAACACGGTGACACTTTGGAGGTAGAGATTCCTTTGCCTGAGGATTTTCATGTAAGCGCTGTAGCCGGGCGAAAAGCAAAATTCGATCTAACCGTAAAAGATGTTCGAAAAAAACGCCTGGCTAAATTGGACGATGAGTTTGCCCGCGATATAAGTGATTTTGATACTTTAGCCGAACTGAAGGCAAATTGTGAACAACAATTGTATGAAACGAAAAAACAGCGCATACAAGAAAAGATGGAGGCTCAAGCTATAAAACAGGTTGTAGAGCGATCCGAAGTTGACGTGCCGGATATAATGACCAAACGCCGGGCTAGGTCTATGTTAAACAGCTTTGCCCGCGAATTAGAATACCGTGGAACTTCGTTGGAAAAGTACTGTGAGCTCAGAGAAAAGACAGAAGAAGAAGTCAAACAAGAGCTGTTTCCTACAGCCCGGGATCTGGTTAAGCAAGAACTTGTTCTCGATGCCATAGCTAAGAAAGAAAACATTACGGTGAACCCTGACAAGCTGGAGCAGGCTTTAGAAGGATTGGCCGCCGCCGAACAAGATTCGGAGCAAGCTAAAGAGCGTTGGCGCCATGATGGCACCAGGGATGCCCTAGCGGTCAACCTTTTACGCCGAGAGACAATCAACTGGTTGTTACAGCAGGCTGAAATTACGGAAGTTGATCCGAAGCTTGATGACGACGCCGACGCTGACAACAACAAAGATAAAACGGATAGTGAGCAAGAAGAAAATCAATAAGACCGATTGGGGAAACTTCCCGCGTACTTTGGCCAACTTGGCACAAATTCAGGGGGTGCTCATACATGAACTTGGTACCAATGGTAGTGGAACAGACGAATCGTGGTGAACGAGCCTATGATATTTACTCACGACTTCTCAAAGATCGGATTGTTTTCTTGGGTAGTGCTATCAATGAAACGGTGGCCAACACAGTTATTGCCCAACTGCTTTTTCTCGAAGCCGAAGATCCGGACAAAGATATTTTTCTATATGTAAACACTCCTGGCGGAGAGGTGCCGGCCGGGCTGGCTATATACGATACGATTCAGTACATTAAGCCCGATGTAAGCACTATTTGTGTCGGCTTAGCGGCCAGCATGGGTGCTGTACTTTTGGCCGCTGGAGCCAAAGGAAAGCGTTTTGCGTTGCCTAACGCCCGAATAATGATCCACCAGCCCTGGGGGGGAGTACGGGGTCAAGCGGCCGATGTTGCTATTCATGCCAAAGAAATTGTCAGAACCCGTGAACGCCTCAATGAAATCCTCGTCCACCATACCGGCCAACCTTATGAACGTATCGAGCGGGATACGGACCGTGATTTCTTTATGTCAGCTGCTGAGGCTAAAGAATATGGTGTAGTCGATGATGTAATGAAACGAAAGGGCGGCAAGGGATAAAGGGGGGAAAGTCATGTTCAAGTTTAACGATGAAAAGGGCCAGCTCAAATGCTCTTTTTGTGGCAAAACGCAGGAACAGGTCCGCAAACTGGTAGCCGGCCCTGGCGTGTATATTTGCGATGAATGTATCGAGCTCTGCAATGAGATAATTGAAGAGGAACTATACGATGATGTAGAACTGGAACTCAAAGATATTCCTAAACCCAGGGAAATTGCCGCCATTCTCAATCAATATGTTGTAGGCCAGGAGCAAGCAAAAAAAGTTATGTCAGTGGCCGTGTATAACCACTACAAGCGCATTAACGTAGGGGCGCGGGTTGACGATGTTGAGCTTCACAAAAGCAACATTGTGATGCTCGGACCTACTGGCTCTGGAAAAACGTTGCTGGCTCAGACATTGGCCCGGATTTTAAATGTGCCGTTTTGTATTGCTGATGCTACCTCGCTTACCGAAGCTGGATATGTGGGCGAAGATGTTGAAAACATTTTGCTTAAACTCATTCAAAATGCTGACTACGATGTTGAGAAAGCCGAGCGAGGAATCATTTATGTCGATGAGATCGATAAGATTGCTCGCAAGTCGGATAATCCATCCATTACGCGTGATGTATCCGGCGAAGGCGTCCAGCAGGCCTTGCTTAAGATTTTAGAAGGCACGGTGGCCAGTGTACCTCCGCAGGGGGGACGCAAGCACCCGCACCAGGAATTTATTCAAATTGACACCACCAATATCCTGTTTATCGTTGGCGGTGCTTTTGAAGGGATCGATAAGATTATTCAAAAGAGAATGCAGCAAAAAACGATGGGATTTGGAGCCCAGATTAAAAGCAAAGCGGAGCAAAAAGTGGGCGATATCCTTAAGCATATCATGCCGGAGGATCTGCTTAACTATGGGATGATTCCTGAGTTTGTAGGCCGGGTTCCGGTCATCGTGACCCTCGACGCTTTGGATGCTGATGCTCTGGTGAAAATCCTTACCAAACCTAAAAATGCTCTTGTGCGGCAATACCTCAAGTTCTTTGAGCTTGATGGTGTAAAGTTGGAATTTGAGCCGGATGCCTTGGAAGCTGTCGCCCAGGAGGCTATCCGTCGTAAGACTGGCGCCCGCGGGTTGAGAGGGATTATGGAAGAGGTTATGCTCGAGGCTATGTATGATATCCCGTCCCGCAGCGATGTACTAAAGGTTAAGGTTACCAAGGATGCTGTTGAAAAACGCGACCCACCTATGGTCGTGCTGCGGAAACGTAAAGGTAGAAAAAAAGAAGCCTCTGCTTAAAGATAAATTGTAAGACCTGGCTGATGCCGGGTCTTTTTTTGATAAATCATTATTACCACGGAGATAATAGAAGTAATAGCGAAGGGAGGTTGGAGCGTGGCCTTATCTTCCGGCCTAGGTGGTTTTTTAGGGCTGATCCAAATCGGCTTTGCTCTTATTATTGGTATTTATTTTTGGAATCTGTTACGCACCCAACAAGGGAATAAAGTAGCGGTTGAGCGTGAATCTCGCAAGGAATTGGATAAATTGCGCGCTTTGAGAAACATTTCTTTGAGCGAACCTCTGGCAGAACAAACCCGCCCCAGCACTTTTGCCGAAATTATTGGCCAAGAACAAGGCTTAAAGGCATTGAGGGCTGCCTTGTGTGGCCCAAATCCGCAACATGTTTTGGTCTATGGCCCTCCAGGTGTTGGTAAAACTGCTGCAGCGCGTTTAGTTTTGGAGGAAGCTAAACAAAACCCGCTGTCTCCATTTCAGGCCTGTGCCAAATTTGTCGAAGTAGATGCTACTACGGCCCGTTTTGATGAACGCGGCATTGCCGATCCGTTGCTGGGTTCTGTGCACGATCCTATTTACCAGGGAGCCGGCCCCTTGGGGGTTGCCGGTATTCCACAACCGAAATCAGGAGCTGTCACTAAAGCCCATGGCGGGGTACTTTTTTTGGATGAGATCGGCGAGCTTCACTCAATCCAAATGAATAAATTACTCAAAGTTTTGGAAGACCGGGTGGTCCATTTAGAGAGTGCCTACTACAATTCTGAGGATAGCAACATTCCCAGCCACGTTCATGATATTTTTAAGCATGGGTTACCAGCTGACTTTCGTTTGGTCGGCGCAACCACTCGTTCGCCGGATGAATTGCCGCCGGCGTTAAGATCACGTTGCGTAGAGGTTTTTTTTCGGGCTTTATTGCCGGAAGAAGTACGTGTTATTGCTGCTAATGCGGCTCGCAAGATCGGTTTTTTCTTAGAAGAGGGAGCAGTAGATGTAGTGGCCCAATATGCTGCTAACGGTCGTGATGCGGTCAATATTATTCAGATCGCAGCTGGTATTGTCCAAGGCGAAAATAATGATATAATTCGGATCGAAACGATAGAATGGGTGGTAAACAGCGGGCAATATTCTCCCCGACTGGACCGCAGAGTTCCTTCTGGCCCGCAGGTAGGCTATGCCAACGGGCTGGCTGTTTATGGGACGAACTTAGGTATGTTGCTTGAGATCGAAGTGGCGGTGTTTCCGTTAGCCAAAGGGGCTGGGCGGTTGACTGTTACCGGGGTAATTGAAGAAGAGGAAATGGGACGTTTTGGTCATGTGGTTCGGCGGCAAAGTACAGCCAAGGAATCTGTGGCCAATGTTCTGACGGTGTTGCGCCAATATCTTGATTTCGACCCGGCAAACTTTGACATTCATGTCAATTTCCCCGGCGGTATACCTGTGGATGGCCCTTCAGCTGGGGCTAGCATGGCTGTAGCCATTTTCTCGGCTCTTACCGGAATCCCGGTGGATAATAACGTTGCTATTACCGGAGAAGTGTCCATCCGGGGGCAAATCAAGCCAGTTAGCGGCATAGTAGCCAAAATAGAAGCTGCTTCGGCAGCCGGCGCTAACAAGGTGATCATTCCGGCCGATAATTGGCAAGAAATCTTGGCCCAGTATTCGGATGTGCAAGTTATCCCCGTGGAAACTTTGAAACAAGTATTTAACGAGGTTTTAATTCCGACTGAACGTTCGAATATTAGCCTGATCAATTGTGAGCCGGCTGTTACCGTCTAAAAGTGATGCCACTTTTGTGGTACAATATACATACTTGGCACATAGATCGAGAAGCGAATAAGACCCGGAGGGTGTGATAAGCAACGTGAAAACGTCCAAACGTGCACTTCCGCTTCTGCCCCTACGGGGTATACAGGTATTTCCTTATATGGTAATTCATCTTGACGTGGGCAGACCCAAATCCATTGCGGCAATGGAAGAAGCCATGGCTCAAAACAAACAGCTTTTATTGGTAGCCCAAAGGGATCCGCGGGTGGATGAGCCCCAATCAGGCGAGATTTATCAAATGGGTACTGTAGCCGAGATTAAACAATTGCTAAAGATCCCCGGGGGCACAATGAGGGTTCTAGTCGAGGGGTTGGCTCGGGGGGAGATTATTTCCATCGAGCAAACGGACCCCTTTTATTTGGCATCCTGCCAAGAATACGAAGAAAATGAACCGGCTTTTTGGAACGCTAAAACCGAAGCGCTCATGCGGGGTATAATTTTTCTGTTCGAAAAATATGTTCAGTTATCGAAAAAGATTCCGGCTGAAACGGTAGTTTCCATTGTTACAGTCAAAGAACCAGGGCGGTTAGCCGACTTGATTGGGGCCCATCTTAATCTCAAACAAGAGGATAAACAAAGGCTGTTAGAAGCGGTTCAATTAAATGAGCGGCTCGAAATATTATATTCTTTTCTCAGTCGTGAACTAGAAATTTTGGAACTTGAGCGGAAGATCAGCGCCCGCGTCCGCGAACAAATGGAAAAATCCCAGCGTGAATATTATTTGAGGGAACAGCTCAAAGCGATCCAAGCAGAACTGGGCGATGACCGGGAAGAAGAGATTAATGAAGCACGCGAAATAGAACGCCGTATTGACCAGGTGTCTTTGCCGGCTGAGGTATATAAAAAGGCCAAATGCGAGGTTGAACGGTTTAAAAAAATGCCGCCTATGGCCGCCGAGGCTGTGGTGGTACGCACCTATTTGGATTGGTTGTTGGCTTTACCTTGGACCAAGACCACCCCTGATCGGCTAGATTTGGACCGAGCCGAGCAAATTTTAAATGAAGATCACTATGGTCTTAAAAAGGTTAAGGAGCGAATTTTAGAGTACCTGGCAGTACGAAAACTGGCCGCCAGCATGAAAGGCCCGATCCTATGCCTGGTGGGCCCGCCGGGAGTAGGTAAAACATCATTAGCTAAATCGATTGCGCGAGCTATAGACCGCCGCTTTGTCCGTATTTCATTAGGTGGAGTCCGGGATGAGGCTGAAATCCGGGGCCATAGGCGGACTTATGTCGGTGCCCTGCCCGGGCGCATACTTCAGGGAATGCGTCAGGCCGATTCCAACAACCCGGTATTTTTGTTAGATGAAATTGACAAGATCAGCATGGATTTTCGCGGCGATCCGTCAGCAGCGCTACTTGAAGTTTTAGATCCGGAACAAAACCATGCTTTTAGTGATCACTATATTGAGCTGCCGTTTAATCTATCCCACACGATGTTTATCACAACTGCCAATACTACCTACAATATTCCGCCTGCTCTGCTGGATCGGATGGAGGTAATAAGGCTACCCGGGTATACCGAGGAAGAAAAACTGCATATAGGTCGTTCTTTTTTACAACCTAAACAACTCAAAGCGCATGGTCTTAAGCCAAGCCAGCTGAAGTTGTCGGATAATACAATCAGGGGCATTATTAGGGAATATACACGGGAAGCGGGCGTCCGGAATTTAGAACGGGCTATTGCTGGTTTATGCCGCAAAGCTGCCCGTGAAATAGTGCAGGGTAAAAAAGAAAAGGTTCATATTACTTCTCGCAACTTGAGTATTTACTTGGGTCCGTCGCGGTTCCGTTCTGGTATGCCCCAACAAAAAGATGAAATAGGTGTTGCCACCGGCTTGGTTTGGACTGAGGTAGGCGGGGATGTGCTCAACATTGAGGTTAGTGTTATAAACGGAAAAGGTCGGTTAATGCTTACGGGACAGCTAGGGGATGTAATGCGCGAATCGGCGCAAGCCGGCTGCACTTATATTCGTTCTCGGGCCTCAGCATTAGGGATCAGGGCAGATTTTAGTGACGGCCAAGATGTGCATATCCATGTCCCGGAAGGGGCTATTCCTAAAGATGGTCCTTCAGCTGGCATTACCATGGCAACAGCGTTGGCTTCAGCCCTGTCGGGCCGGCCGGTGCGGGCAGGGGTAGCCATGACCGGTGAGATCACCTTAAGAGGCCGGGTGCTGCCTGTAGGTGGGATAAAAGAAAAAGTACTGGCGGCCCATCGGGCGGGCCTGAAAACAGTGATTTTGCCACAGGAAAACCGCCGTGACCTAAGCGAAATCCCACGCCATGTACAACGAAAGCTGAACTTTGTTTTGGTAGAGAATATGGACCAAGTACTCGAGCAGGCTTTAACCGGTAGCGCCGAACCTTGACAGGAATTGCTACCTGGAGTATCATTAAGGAAATAATTCACTGAATAACATAGTTATGATTGGGAGGAGTAGGCTGTCACAACCAGAGAGAGAAGCCCGGGGCTGCAAGGCTTCTCACCATGGCGCCGAAGTCGCCCAGGAACTTGCCCGGATGAACATCTAAGTAGTCGGGGCCGTCACCCGCGTTAAGGCTAAGAGCCTGGCTGAGTATTCAGCTGGGAAACTAAGGTGGTACCACGAACCTTCGTCCTTATATGGCGAGGGTTTTATGCTTTATAGATAAAAATAACCGATAGAAAGGAAATGGGGCATGAATATAAAAGACATCCCTACTGCCTATGATCCACATTTGGTGGAAGAAAAATGGTACCGTTATTGGTTGGACAATGCTTACTTTACACCGGAAATCGATACGAAGGTCGAACCTTATACAATTGTAATTCCCCCCCCTAATATAACCGGTGCCCTGCATATGGGCCATGCGCTAGATAACACCATCCAAGATGTTCTTATACGATATCAGCGGATGAAAGGTAAGCCGACCTTGTGGTTGCCTGGGACCGATCATGCTGGTATTGCAACCCAGGCCCGGGTGGAGGCTGAATTGGCAAAGGAAGGGGTTAGCCGCTGGGATTTGGGCCGGGAAGAATTTTTAAACCGGGTTTGGGAGTGGAAAGACCGTTACGGCGGTCGGATCATTACCCAATTGCAGCGGTTAGGTGCATCATGTGACTTTACCCGGGAACGGTTTACTATGGATGAAGGCTGTTCGCGGGCGGTACGGGAAGTGTTTGTCAGCCTATATGAACGTGGGCTTATTTACCGTGGGAACTATATAGTGAACTGGTGTCCCCAATGCCACACTGCTATTTCCGATATTGAAGTAGAATATAAAGAAGCGGATGGACATTTATGGCATGTACGGTACCCGTTGGCCGGTAAGAAAGATGAATATATCACGGTTGCTACCACCAGGCCGGAAACTATTCTCGGCGATACTGCGGTAGCCGTAAATCCAAAAGATGAACGGTACCAGCATTTGATTGGCCTGGAAGCTGTACTGCCGGTAGTGGGGCGCCGACTGCCGATCATTGCCGACTACTACGTTGACCCTGACTTTGGAACGGGAGCGGTTAAAATCACCCCGGCCCACGATCCAAACGATTTCGAGCTAGGGCAGCGTCATGGACTGGATCAAGTAGTGGTCATTGGCCAGGACGGAAAAATGACGGCTGAGGCCGGAACATTTGCCGGGCAAGACCGTTACCAGTGCCGGGAGCTGCTATTGGAAAAATTAGAGGCGGCCGGGCTAGTGGTAAAGGTAGAGGATTTAATTCATGCTGTAGGCCACTGTTCGCGCTGTGATACGGTAATTGAACCGCTGCTGTCAAAACAGTGGTTTGTTAAAATGAAGCCCTTAGCCGAACCGGCTTTGAAGGCGGTAAAGGACCGGCGCATTAACTTTGTGCCTGAACGGTTCAATAGAATTTGCTGCCAGTGGATGGAAAACATTCGTGACTGGTGTATTTCCAGGCAGCTATGGTGGGGGCATCGAATTCCCGTTTGGTATTGCCGCGATTGTAAGACGGAAATTGCCAGTAGGGAAGACGTTGTCAATTGTACCGCTTGCGGTAGCGGCAACGTTTATCAAGACCCTGATGTTTTAGATACATGGTTCTCGTCAGCTTTGTGGCCCTTTTCCACCTTAGGCTGGCCTGAACGCACTGAGGATCTTAATTACTTCTATCCTACATCAGTGTTAGTTACCGGGCGTGACATTATCTTCTTTTGGGTGGCCCGGATGATTTTTATGGCCCTTGTGTTTATGGATGAAGTCCCTTTCCGGGATGTATTTATCCATGGTCTCGTTTTGGATGCTAAAGGCCGCAAAATGAGCAAGTCCTTGGGCAATGGGATCGACCCTTTGGAAGTGATCGAAAAATATGGGGCTGATACCCTGCGGTTTATGCTGATCACCGGCAATGTGCCCGGCCATGACCTGCGGTTTCAATGGGAACGGGTAGAGGCTACTAGAAACTTTGCCAATAAGATCTGGAATGTATCCCGGTTAGCGCTGCTCAACTTGGGGGACTTTGACCCTGAACAGGTGGATGTTCCCGGTTTGAAATTCACTTTAGCTGACCGCTGGATCAGGAGCCGGTTTAGCTCAGTGAAAAACCAGGTAGTCGAACTTATTGACAGCTTTGATCTTGGCGGGGCAGCGCGAATTTTATATGATTTCATTTGGGATGAATTTTGTGATTGGTATGTTGAGTTGGCCAAGCTGCGTTTGTATGGGCAGGACGCTCAGGAACGCAAGACCGCCCAGTATGTTATCTGGGAAGTCCTTGAACGGACTCTTCGGTTACTGCATCCATTTATGCCTTTCATTACCGAAGAAATATGGCAACTTTTGCCTGGAACCGGAGAAAGCATTATGATAGCTGACTACCCGGAAATTGTGGTAGAACAGGATCGGGTAGCTGAAGCTGACTTTGCTCTGATCCAGGAAGTCGTACGGGGTATTCGGAACGTCAGGGCCGAAATGAATGTTCCGCCAGCCCGAAAAGCGCGGGTTATCATCCAAGCCTATCCGGAGGCGGTGGCAATACTCGCTGCTGCGAAGCCATACCTGCAAAGCTTAGCTTGGGCCCGGGAAGTAATCACAAGCGCGATCACTGACCAAAAACCATCCCAGGCGGCGAGCTTTATAACCCAAGGAGTGGAAGTTTATTTGCCTTTGGCTGATTTGGTAGACATGGAGAAGGAGATTGCCCGGATCAAAAAAGAAATCAGCGCCATGAAAGCCGAGGTCGAACGTTCAAAACGAATGCTGTCCAATAAAGGTTTTCTGGCCAAAGCGCCGGCTGCTATAGTACAGAAAGAGCGCGACAAAGAAGCTGGTTATCGAGATAAACTAGCCCGCCTTCAAGAACGGTTATCCCGTCTTGAGGGGGCTTGGTAAAGAAGGTGTCGTATGAACTGGGAACAAGTACTGGCCTGGCTGGAATCTTTGGGGCAGTTTGGTGCCCGGCCAGGTCTGGAGCGAATAAATCGAGTACTGGATGCTTTAGGCCGACCGGAAAAGAAACTAAACATCATTCACATAGCCGGTACTAATGGCAAAGGATCTGTGGCTGCTTTTATAAGTTCAATATTAACTGCAGCGGGCTATCGTACGGGATTGTATACCTCTCCTCATTTGGTCAGGTATACAGAACGGTTTTTGCTCGACGGGACTGAAGCGGATCAATGCGAGTTAGCCCGTCATTTCAGCTTGATCCGGGACGTGGTGGCCAGATTACAGACCGAAAGCAATTTAATACTGACTGAGTTTGAAGTGCTGACCGTGGCTGCCTGTTTGTATTTTGCGGCCCAGAAGGTAGACTATCTAGTCCTCGAAGCGGGTCTGGGCGGCCGGCTCGATGCTACCAATGTGGTTGACCCTAGTTTGGCTGTCATAACCCGGATTGGCCTCGATCACCTCGATGTATTGGGCAATACCTTGGTCTCTATTGCTAATGAAAAAGCTGGGATTATAAAACCGGGTGTAGCAACAGTATTGGGGGCCCAGGAAACGGAAGTTACAGCCGCTATTTGCAACCAGGCCCAACAAAAAAAGGCGAAGCTTTATTTCGCCCCAGAATTGGTTTCGGCTTATCCGAAGGAGATTAGTTTAACCGGCCAGCGATTCGACTTGCAAATTGCAGATTTACCACGCCAGAGGAATTTACAGATAAAGCTGCTGGGGCCGCACCAATTAGAAAATGTAGCTACGGCAGCTTGCGCATGGTATGCTCTGTTAAAACAAGGGGTAACAATCAGCGAAACGGCTTTTAGTCAAGGCTTGGCTACTGCTTTCTGGCCGGCTCGTTTTGAGGTCATATCAACTGATCCGGTTACTATCATAATCGATGGCGGCCATAATTATAGTGCTGCCCGGGCCTTGGCCCGTACGGTAAAACAATACCTACCGATGGAGAAAGTGCTATTGGTGATAGGGTTGCTAGGGGACAAAGATGTCGATGGAATCCTCAAGGTTCTGGCTCCGCTTGCCGCTAAAGCGGTGGCTACTAGACCGAACAGCCCCCGGGCCCTAAACCCTGAAGAAGTAGCCAGAAAGCTCGAATCGCTGAAGGTAGAAAGTCTTGTTGAACCTGATATCGAAGCTGCAGTGAACCGGGCTTTATCAATGGCTAAACCGGGAGATACTGTTCTTGTTTGTGGCTCATTGTATTTGGTCGGACGGGTAAGGGAGCGCCTTCAACACAACTAGGAGCCACGTTTTAGAAACACCTGCATTTCACCGGCTTTTATTTGAGCCTGGCTAATTTGAAGCCCGGCCATAAGAGGTATGTTAAGTGCCAGCTCGCGATCCTGAAACAGTAGTTTAAGGGCGTTGTCTGGCACTTTTGTTTGTCCTATTGTAACTGAGTAGGGCTTAAACAACAGACGACGGTTTTGGGTGTATATTGTAAAGCTGATATTATAATCCAACGCAGGCCGGGTTAAAACCATAAAACCTGGCTGGCATTGCAGCTGGTACCTATCTTGCTGCGGGTCAAGGCCTTGGTTTAGCAACTTTTCCAAAGTGCGTTGTTTAAATGTGACCTCTGCCTGACCGCGGAAATAATTAAGCTTAATTTGATCCGGTTCAATTGTATGCCAGGACATTGTAGCCAGCCGGTTAAGACAATGTTCGATATCCGGCAGTACCTGCTCCCAGGCTTGGCTGAGGGCAATGATAGCAGAAAAATCATCCAGTTTTTTCTCAGCTTCAGCCAGGGCTGCAGATTTAGCCTGATGTAAACGCTGGGCTTCTTCCAGGCTACGGTCAATAGCTGCATAAACATCAGCAATATCTTGTTCACGAGCTCGGTATTTTTCTTCCTGGGCTGCGATCTCAAGGGTCAAGGATTTTAATTGTTTTAGGCTGGTGACGTTGGCCTCAATGATAGTAATAATTATATCCAACCGGGTCATAAAATCGGCCAGATTTGCTGCACCCAGAAGTACATCCAGGTATGTAAAACTGCCTTCTTCGACCAAAAACCGCAGCCACCGGCCCACAACTCGTTCTTCTTCTTCAGCAGCTTTTAATAAGCGGCTTTTTTCTTGCTGGGTAGTTTTTAACGCGGTTCGAAGTTCCTCTAACCGTGTTTCGGCCGCAGCTTTTTCACTCTGCAATAAGGCTAGCCTGGTATCGAGTTCCAGGATTTCGGCTATAAGCCGGTCCCGTTCCTGTAGAGTTTTTAAGCTGATGTCGGCCCCGTGAGGGGAAGCGAGCACTGGACAAAAGCTGTTGGCTGCTAAAAATATTATGAGCAGGCAAGCCATAAATTCACGCTGTGGAAGGGGCATAAACACACCTCCAAAACCGGGAGTGGATAAGTAAGAAATTGGGCGAGGAACCTCGGCCAGGCTTTCTATTTCCTGGCTACTGCCGTTGGTTGCTATATTCAAGGCTGGACATCGCCTATGTGGTAGGTATATACTAGATGGGCTACTATATGTTGTAGGTAGTAATGTTTTAAGGCGGGTGAAAACGAGTGATACCCAAAAGGATAAGAAAAAGAGATGGTCGTTTGGTGCCCTATGAGCGCCAGCGCATAACGACGGCGATCTTTAAGGCAGCCCAATCGGTAGGCGGGGGTGACCGGGAGCGGGCTGAGCAATTGGCTGTTCAGGTTGAACGAATTTTAAGGGAGCGCGATCAGGCCCATATTCCCGAAGTAGAAGAAATCCAAGACATAGTCGAAAAGGTACTGATAGAAAACGGGCATGTTCGGACGGCTAAGTCCTACATACTCTACCGCAAGCAGCGTGCCGATTGGCGTAGTTTAGAAAACGTGTTTCTAGATGTAGAACGAACGGTCAAGCGTTACTTAAAGGAGGAAAGCTGGCTAGTTAAAGAAAACAGCAATATGGATTATTCGCTTCAGGGGTTGAATAATCATATTATCGGAGCAGTAACATCGCGCTATTGGCTCAACAGAATTTATCCCCCGGAGGTGGCCCAAGCACATAGTAACGGTGATCTGCATATCCATGATCTTGCTCTGCTGGCACCATATTGTTGTGGGTGGGATTTGTCGGATTTGTTGTTGCAAGGCTTTAGGGGGGCTGCCCAAAAGGTTGAAAGCGCCCCGGCCAGGCATTTTCGTACCGCATTGGGTCAAATCGCCAACTTCTTTTATACCCTCCAAGGCGAAGCCTCGGGAGCACAAGCTTTAGCCAGCTTTGATACCTATCTGGCCCCGTTTATCCGTTACGATGGCCTCGATTATCGGGAGGTCAAACAAGCGCTGCAAGAGTTTATCTTTAATCTTAATGTACCAACCCGGGTCGGTTTTCAAACCCCATTTGTTAATCTCACTTTTGATGTCCGGCCGCCGAAAACGATGCAGGCTGAGCCTGTAATTATCGGCGGCGAACGTCAAACAGAATCTTACGGAGAATTTCAAGCCGAGATGGATATGCTGGGCCAGGCTTTTTGCGAAATAATGACCGAAGGGGATGCCAAGGGCCGGATTTTTACGTTTCCTATTCCTACTTATAATATCACGGCTGATTTTCCCTGGGGAACTCCTGTGGCTGAAAAAATCATGTATATGACAGCAAAATATGGTATTCCCTATTTCGCTAACTTTGTAAATTCCGATTTAGATCCTGAAGATGTCCGCTCCATGTGTTGCCGGCTGCGTTTGGATGTACGTGAGCTGAGGCACAGGGGGGGAGGGCTATTCGGGGCGAATCCGTTGACCGGTTCTATTGGGGTGGTCACCATTAACTTGCCCCGAATCGGCTATTTAGCCGAAGATAAGGATGAGTTTGTACAAATTTTAATCAAACGCATGGATTTGGCCAAGCAAAGCCTGCTTTTAAAACGCAAGGTGCTGGAGCATTTTACCGAACAGGGTCTTTATCCTTATTCTCGGTTTTACCTTCGAACTGTAAAGGCTGGGTTTGGAAGTTATTGGGAAAACCATTTTAATACCATTGGCATTGTGGGCATGCACGAGGCAGCTTGTAATCTGTTGGGACAAGGCATCGATACCCCCGCAGGGAAAAACTTTGCCTGCGATGTATTAGCGTTTATGCGCGATCGCTTGAGCGACTACCAAGAAGAAACCGGCCGGTTATTTAATTTGGAAGCCACGCCGGCTGAAGGAACCAGCTATCGCTTGGCCAAGTTGGACCGGGAACTTTACCCGGACATTGTCACCTCGGGTCAAAGGGAGCCCTATTATACCAACTCCACCCAGCTGCCGGTTAATCATATTTTGGATTTGTTCACTGCTATCGGTCATCAAGACGAACTGCAAACCCAATATACTGGCGGAACAGTTTTTCATGCCCTCTTAGGTGAGCGGTTGACTGATCTTAAAACCTGTGAACAAGTCATTCGAACGGTGTTTAACAAATTTCGGCTGCCTTATTTTTCCCTGACCCCAACTTTCAGTGTGTGCCCTCAGCATGGCTATTTGGTCGGCGAACAGCATACCTGTTCTCGTTGTGGTCAGGAAACGGAAGTATGGAGTCGGGTCGTGGGTTATTACCGCCCGGTAAAAAACTGGAACCGGGGTAAACAAGAAGAATTTCGTGAACGCAGCACTTTTGCTGTTTGAAGGCTGCTAGAGCTGCAAAGGTAATAAACGAAGGTGGAATTGCCCAGATGGAAATCAGAGGGGTAGAGCGGGTTAGCTTGGTGGATTATCCAGGCCAAATTTGCGCTACGGTTTTTTATGGCGGCTGCAATTTACGCTGTGGCTTTTGCCATAATCCAATGCTGGTTGCTGAACCCGGCTCGTTGCCAATAGTAGATCGGATCCAGTTGCTGGAGCAGCTGGCGTCACGGCGGGATCTGGTACCTGCAGTTTGTATTAGCGGGGGCGAACCGACTCTAGACCCGGATTTACCGGATTTAATCCAACAAATCAAGCAGCTGGACCTCAAGGTCAAGCTCGATACTAATGGGACCAGGCCCGAGGTATTAGCCGACTTGCTAAGGAGTGCTAGTTTAGATTATGTGGCATTGGATGTAAAAGCCCCCTGGCCTAAATACAGCCTGGTTTGTGGCCTGGATGTAGTTTCTGCAGTACAAAAAAGTATCAAACTGATAAAGAAGCTGGCACCGGCATATGAATTTCGGACTACGGTAGTACCAGGCTTGTTGGATAAAGACGACCTGCTCGCTATAGGAGAAATTCTAGCTGGGGCGGAAAAATATGTATTGCAACAATTTAGATCGACCGGCCCTCTATTGGATCGTAGTTTAGAGGGGCAAAAACCTTATCCGGAAAAGTTTTTACACCAAATCGCAATTGAGCTCAAATCTATGATAAACACAATTGAAGTGCGCTGCTGAGGGCCACCGAGGCTTGGCCGGGAGCGGCCAGTTGGCCGCTCTTTTGGGCACTAAGTTATGCTTACTCCAGTCGGGAGCAATAGCGATCAAGTTGGGCTAGACCGGTGGAGAAAGTTTCGCAATCAGCGCCAAAACCAAGGCGAAAATGACCGGCTTGGCCGAAAGCTTCACCGGGTACGAGCAGTACTCCCTCTTCATCGAAAGCACCCTGGCAAAAATCGGTCCCGGAAAGGCCAGGTTGTTTTAACCACGGAAAAACGAGTATACCTGCCTCCGGCGGCACATAAGCAAATAGCCGGGACCACTTTTTTAACCAGTTAGCAAGCAATCCCCAATTTCTGTTAGCGATGGCAATGTTACGGGCAATGATTTGTTTTTTATTGGACAAGGCCAGCTGGGCTAAATAATCAGAGATCGGGGATATCGAGATGGTAGTATAATCTTTCCATTGCCACGCTTTTTCTACTAAACTAGCCGGCCCGACAAACCAGCCCAGTCTCAACCCGGATAAACCATAGGCTTTGGACATACTGCCCACACTGATGGCCTTGGGGCTTAGGGTGCAGGCGTAGGGTGGGATTTTGTCTGTAGCTGCCAGATCGTGATAGACTTCATCACATAAAACCCAAAAACCTTTTTGTTCGGCCCAGTTCAAAATAGTTCTTAAATCACTCTCATTTAGGACGGCCCCGGTGGGATTATGGGGGATATTAAGGACTACCAGCTTGGTATTCGCATCTATAAGCTGCTCCAACTTGTTTAAATTGGGTTTGAACCCTTCATCCCGGGCCAGCTGCCAAAACTTAACGTTTGCCCCCCGGGCTTCGGCAATTGAATACAATGCCTGGTAAGCAGGGTACTGGACGATAACGGTATCCCCGGGGTTGACCAGAACATTGGCTAGCAAAAAATCTGCTTCCATAGCGCCGGTGGTGACCAAAACGTTGTCGGCTGAGTGGTTAGGATAAAAACTAGCAATCAGCTCCCGTAGCGGATCTGATCCGAGGGTGGGATTATAGGAAATGCTTTTATCCAGGAGCTCTTGAGCCGAGGTATGAGCGATTTGAAGCAGTTCCTGTACGGTAAAAGGCTGGGCGTCAGTTTCGGCTAAATTGTAACGTGCAACTTGTTCGTGAGTATTAAGCCAACGCTCGACTAAAAAAGGGGACGGCTGCATGTTTATCCTCTCCTATGCTGGGATTATACATAATAAATAGTATTCGGGGCCCAGACCCAATTCCCTCTTTGAAGGCAGTAACAGGCACACAGTGCCGGCCTCAAGCTATCAGATGATAAAGGAGAATCAACCTAATGCGTTGCCCATTTTGCAGTGAGCTTGATACGCGGGTATTGGATTCCAGGCCAGCGGAAGCAGGTTCGGTTGTCCGGCGGCGCCGGGAATGCAACAGCTGCAAGCGCCGGTTTACAACTTATGAGCGTGTAGAGGAGCAACTGCTTTACGTAGTCAAGCGTGATGGACGCCGGGAACGCTTTGACCAGCAAAAGATCCTTAAAGGCTTGATCAAAGCTTGCGAAAAACGCCCAATCTCCCTATCGACTTTAGAAGAATTAGCGGCTGAAATAGAACGCGAAATTCGCAATGCCTTGATGGAGGAGGTATCTTCTACTGAAATCGGTGATATAGTGATGGATAGGTTACGCCAGCTGGACGAGGTAGCCTATGTCCGGTTTGCATCGGTTTACCGGCGTTTTACTGATGTAGAAAAATTTCTAGAAGAACTGCAATCATTGGTGGACGGCCCCAAACCGGATCAGGAGGCTTAAAGGCCGGTAAAGCAATCTTAAGTGCAACCAAAATTAAAAACCCGGCTAAGCCGGGTTGCAATAAACTTATCTTAAACTGCGCGAACTTCTTTTACTTCAGGTACTTCTTCTTTTAAGGTGCGTTCGATCCCTTGTTTTAGGGTCACAGTAGCAAACGGACAGCTGCCACAGCTTCCGGTAAGTTTCACTGTTACAATGCCGCTACTTTCATCAACAGCCACCAGATCAACGTTGCCACCATCTGCCTGTAAAAACGGACGAACCTTAGCTAATGCTAGTTCAACCTTCTTCTTCAAACAAGCCACTCCTTTAACCTTCGATGTTGTTTACATTATACCACGGGCTCGGCTAGGGATACAATTTTAAATCAATAAAACTAAAACCCTGGCGGTGATCAGTTGGCTTGCGCCTTGAGGCGGCCAGCAATTATACTTAAGATACCAGCCACCTGATGAGAAAATTTTTTCTGTTATGAATAGAAAATTATAGAAGGAGGGATGTGCTTTGGCCCAACAGCCTTCTTACGCTGCTGATCGCGGCAATATGCTGCAGCGGCTACGTAAAGTGGAGGGTCAAATTCGTGGGATACAAAAGATGATCGATGATGGCCGTTATTGTGTCGACATTTTAACCCAGCTATCAGCTGCCCAAGCAGCACTCAAAAAGGTTGGTTTTATGGTACTGGAAGATCATATACGAGGTTGTGTGGCGCAGGCTATACGGGAAGGTGAAGGGGATGACCTGGTTGATGAATTAGTTTCAGTGATAGAAAAATCTATCCGACGGTAGCAAAAAAAGGGGGGGGACAAGGTGTCGGCAAATGGTCTCAGAAAGAGCGACAAATTTTTTTTATTGCCAGTGGCTCTTATCCTTATTGGCGTATCGGCTTGGAACTGGATGCACGGCTGGCGCGATTTATATGTGCTGATTTGGTTTTTAGTCGGTGTTAATAACTTATTGCTGATGGGGCTCCGGGCCTGGCCGCAGCGGCGGCGATACTTAAACATATTGATTGCCGTAGCTGGGATGTCTTTGATTATAGCATCAGCCCGGCTGTTATGGCTATATATTAAGGGTTAAAACTAAAACGGTCACCCTTTGCCCTCATATTTGAAAATAACTGGCATATAAATTAGGGACAAGAGCCAAAGCTATAAGGGGGGAAAGCCGTGGGAATTGGCTATCGCTGGCACAGCCTGCGGCGGCGCCTGCGAACTTTTGGAAGCGAGTCCCTACTTTTACGCCAGTCCTTGTTGGCGGGGATTTTATACCTGGCCGTTTGGGGATTGGTACAGATAAACATTCCTATAACCAGCAAGGTAGCGCATTATATCCAGTGGTCGGTAGCTGAATATAAGCCCTCTTTAAGCTGGGAGCAGATTCAATCCTGGGGTGAAGAAAGTCTAAACTTACCGGCATTATCTGTTTTGCAATCAAAAGGACAAGATTCGGCAGGCGTATCGCTGGCAGGTTACACATTTCCGGTAGAGGAAGGGCAGGTAATATCCCGTTACGGATGGCGATTACATCCTGTTTCCGGGGAAAAACGTTTTCACCAAGGGATTGACATTGCAGCCCCGGCCGGAACGCCGATCAAAACTATTGCCTCCGGCTTTGTCAGCCAGATCAGGGAGGAAGAGCTTCTGGGTAAAGTAGTGGAAATAAGCCACGGAAATGGCATTACCAGCCTTTATGGCCATTTAGACCGGGTGTTGGTTGAGCCCAAACAAGTACTAAAACAAGGAGACATTATTGCTACTGTTGGCAGCACCGGGGTAAGCAGTGGTAACCATCTTCATTTGGAAATTAAAGAGCGCGGGGTCAACGTCGACCCTGCGATTAAGCTCGGAGTGGTAGAGCAGGCGGTGGCCCCCGCTCAGGCGCCGTGCTCCGATCAGGTTTTGGATAAGGACGCCCGGTCTGTTCCCGCCGAGGATACGGTCGACGAGACTGCAGAGGTAGGCCCTAGTTGAAAATTGGCCGGATATTGGGTGTACGAATAAAACTAAATATTTTTTTTCTGCTTATTTTGGCTATCTATGGTAGCGCTGGTTATCTGACTGAAGCGTTGATAATTTACGGAGCCGCTTTGCTGCATGAAATTGCCCATGCTGTGGTGGCTCATTCTTATGGGCTTAAAATTGATGAGATCGAGCTCCTTCCTTTCGGCGGTGTGGCCCGTATCAGGGATCTTGATTTGTCCTCATGGGATTTGGGAACAGAAATAATGGTGACTTTAGCGGGTCCGGCCGAAAACATGATCTTAGCGGCAACTGCCAGAATATTAGCCGGCTATGGGGTATGGGACACCTCTTTGGCTGGCTTGTTTTATCGGGCCAATATTGCTATAGCCGGGTTTAACTTACTTCCAGCACTCCCGTTAGACGGTGGCCGCTTATTGCGGGCATACCTGGCCCGGCATTTATCCTGGCATCAGGCGACAGAAATTACTGCCCGGCTAGGCCAGGCGTTAGGAGCTTTGTTGGTGAGCGGGGGGCTGGTGCTTCTAAAGCATAACCTTTTGTTTATTAATGTGACAGTGTTAGGCATATTTTTATGGGCGGCTGCAGCTGGCGAAAAACGATGGGCCGGTCTAATGTTGCTGCGCTATTTGACCAGAAAACACCGCGGCTTGAAAACAGGTCAGATTGCCAAAGGGGAACTTTTGGCGGTGAGCGCTGACACGACATTGCGGGAACTGGCTCAACGGTTTGTGGCCGGGCGCTATCATTTTATTTATATATTGGACAAAGACTATACGATTATGGCTATAATAAGTGAGGATGAGGTGGTCACGGGCCTGTTTACCCACGGGCCTAATATCACCCTAAAACAGCTGTTGGGCTGCTGCTGATTGATAGTTAGGATTTTTTCAACAGGAATTTCCGCTGTTTCGGAGAACTATCCACGTAGCCGGCTTAAAGTATTGGCTGTAGACGGGAGATGGCAATCATGGACAAGATAAAGTCCCAACTGGATTTCATTTTACCACGGGTAGAAAAACCGGCTCGCTATATAGGTGAAGAATGGAATATTGTAAAAAAAGACCATAGCAAGACTAGCGTAAAAATGGTACTGGCTTTTCCCGATGTGTACGAAGTGGGCATGTCCCATCTTGGCTCGCACATCTTGTATCACATTGTAAATTTGCGTTCTGATGCTTTATTGGAACGCGTTTATACGCCGTGGGGGGATATGGAGCAAGAATTAAGGCGGGCAGGGCTACCGCTGTTTAGTTTGGAGACAAAAACACCGTTGTTCGATTTTGACCTGATCGGGTTTACTTTGCAATACGAGCTTTCCTACACAAATATCCTCAATCTGCTCGCTTTGGGGCAGATACCACTTCGGGCAGCCGAACGGCAGGAAGATGATCCCTTTGTACTTGCGGGGGGACCATGTGCTTACAACCCTGAACCCTTAGCCCCGTTTTTGGATTTAGTAGTCCTGGGAGAGGGAGAAGAAGTTATCGGGGAACTTATCGCTATTTTTAAGGATTGGAAACAGCAACAAGGAACAAGGCACGAATTTTTAACTGCTGCAGCTAAAGTACCCGGTGTGTACGTACCGGCATTTTATGTTGTTGACTACGATTCCAAGGGCTGTATCAAGAGCATCCGTCCAACTGAAACTGGCATTCCGGAACAAATTCAAAAACGGGTCGTACGGGATTTGGACGGAGCTTCGTTTTCCTGCCAGCCGGTGGTACCGTATTTGGATACGGTTCATAACCGCAGTATGTTGGAGCTGTTCCGGGGGTGTACGCGAGGATGCCGGTTTTGTCAGGCGGGCATGATCTATCGCCCAGTGCGGGAGCGCAGCCGGGAAACCCTGCTCAAACAGGCACGGGAATTGTTAGCGCGCACCGGTTATGATGAGATATCGCTCAGCTCCCTGTCTAGTTTAGACTACTTTGAAATTGAAAAACTGATCGATGATCTGGTCTCGGAGCACAAGTCAGCCGGTGTACGTATATCACTACCTTCACTTCGGGCCGACAGTTTTGCTATCGAACAAGCGGAGAAAATCCATCCTTTGCGCCGTTCCAGCATGACTTTGGCACCGGAGGCTGGCAGCCAGCGTTTACGTGATGTAATCAATAAAAACGTGACCGAGGATGATTTGTTAACAGCTATCGAGGCAGCAGTAGCTGCTGGTTGGAGGGCGTTTAAACTTTATTTTATGATTGGGTTGCCGACTGAAACAGAACAGGACGTGGCGGCGATAGCAACGTTGGCTCAAAAGGTGGCCGCGGTCAAAGCGGATGGTAGGCAGATTACCAGGGTTACGGTATCCACATCAAACTTTGTCCCCAAAGCTCATACACCCTTTCAATGGGAGGGGCAACTACCGCGGGGAGAGCTCAGGAAACGCCAGCAACTACTGAGCAGCAAAATTAAAGGCCGAAAGGTTGAACACCGCTGGCATGATCCGGATCAAAGTTTTCTGGAAGCGGTATTTTCCCGCGGCGACAGGCGATTGGCGGTTGTTTTGGAAAAGGCCTGGCAGCTGGGTTGCCGCTTAGACGGCTGGAGCGAATATTTTCGGATGGATTTGTGGGAGCAGGCCTTTGCGGAAACTGGCTGTGATCCTGAATTTTATGCTAACCGAGCTATTCCTGAAAACGAAACGCTACCTTGGCAGCATTTAAGTCCGGGCTTAGAACTCGATTTTCTTCTTACTGAACGGTCGCGGGCATTTTTAGGCCTAACTACAGCTGACTGCAGTTTTAAACAGTGCCAGGCGTGTGGTGTTTGTACAGCTTTGCGGCTGCCATTGAAGCGGCGAGGTGAGCGGATGTGAGGATCAGGGCCAAAATAGCTAAAAATGAAATTCTCCGCTTTATTTCCCACCTGGATTTTGCCGGAGTGCTGGAAAAAGCAGTGCGCCGGGCTAAACTTCCGTTAGAATTGAGCCGTGGCTATACACCCCGTCTTAAAATAAGTTATGCTTCAGCGTTAGCAATGGGCACGACTTCCGAAGCCGAATATGCCGATTTTTATCTCCGAGAGCGGATGCCGGTTACGGAATTTGTACGCCGTTTAAACGGGCAGCTGCCAGGGGGAATAAAAGTCATAACTGCAAGCCAAGTAGCTGCCAATGCCCCTTCGCTAATGGCTCAAATCCGGGCTGCTTCCTACTGGGTTACGGCTGAGTTGTTGCAATCTTCCCCGGAGCAATTGGAACAGGAGTGGGAGCAATTTTTACAGCAAGATAAGATTATAATTACAAAGACCACAAAACGCAGAACCCGGCAAATTGACATCGTGCCTTTGATTCTGGCTACCCGTTTTTACCCTGGTCCTAAAAGCAGCAGCTGGGATTTGCTTGTAGCGAGTGGATCGGCCGGTAACTTGAGGCCAGAAGAATTGCTGGAGGCTTTCTTTGCCCATAGCGGTTTTGCGGGAAAGATTGATCGTATTCATCGGACCGGGCTCTTTATTGAACGCTTTGGGCAGTTGATGTCACCTTTGGCCCGGTTACGTCCGGCGGAGGAATTGGGGGAAGGGTTGTGAAGACAGAAATATTGGTACACGCGACGGCCGAGGAAACTTGGGTGGCAGTTTTGGAAAATCAAGTGCTAGTGGAGTTATATATAGATCAAAGTGGGTCCGAGCGCTTTAGCGGCAATATCTATAAAGGCCAGGTAGAGAATGTACTCCCGGGCATGCAAGCTGCATTCGTCGATATTGGCTTGGATCGAAATGCGTTTTTATATATAGCTGATGTAAAAGCTAAGGGAAAACAGGTTAAGGAAACAGCGAATATTAAAAAACTTTTGCGCCCGGGACAACAAGTCGTGGTGCAGGTTGTGAAAGAGCCTACCGAGTCAAAAGGTGCGCGGGTTAGTATGCATCTTTCATTACCGGGCCGGAATTTGGTCCTTATGCCTGGGGCGGACCATGTGGGTGTATCTCGGCAAATTCAAACCGAAAAAGAACGTGAACGCTTGCGGCAAGCAGCAACCAATATCAAACCGCCTGGTATGGGCCTTATCGTCCGCACGGTAGCAGCGGGAATGGAAGAAGATGAATTTGCCCAAGATCTCGAATTTTTACAGCGCTTATATAAGACTATTAAACGCCGAAGTAGAACAAAAACCGTACCGACATTACTATACCGGGATCTGGATTTGGTTTATCGTATTGTTCGCGATTTGTTTACCCCCGGTGTTGACCGGTTTGTGGTGGACAGTTGGGAGGTATACGAACGTACGCTGGAGCTTTTAAGCATAATGAGCCCGGAACTAAAAGACCGGGTTGAATACTTTGAGCCGGAAAAAGATTTGTTACTGACTTATGCCCTGGAAGCGGATGTGGAAAAGGCCTTCCGCCGTAAAGTTTGGCTTAAATGTGGGGGATACATTGTAATAGATCAAACCGAAGCCCTTACAGCAATTGATGTTAACACCGGCAAGTTTGTTGGCAGTACTTCTTTTCAAGCTACGGTGCTAAAGACCAATTTGGAAGCAGTGAAGGAAATAGCCCGCCAAATTCGCCTGCGCAATATCGGCGGTATTATTGTGGTAGATTTTATTGATATGGAAGACCCTGAAGCTAGTGGCCGGGTAGTGACAGCTTTGGAGGATCAACTTAAACGGGATAAAATTAAAGCCCAGGTGTTAGGTTTGACCAAGCTGGGGCTGGTGGAAATAAGCCGAAAAAAAGAACGTCGTAGTTTGGAAAGCGTGTTTTTAAAACCATGCCCCTATTGCGGCGGCAAAGGCAAGATACCATCCGAGCAGGCGGTAGGATTTAAAATACGGCGGGAAATCCAACGGCTTGTAGCCGAAGAAAAACCGGGAGCGCTGCTGGTAGAAACGCATCCGTCAGTAGCTGCAGTATTAATTGGACCCGGCGGTAAGAGCCTGAAGCAGCTGGAAAACAACGTAGGCGTTCCAATTCAGGTGCGAGGGATGAAGAGCTTGCATAGCCGGGATTTTGCTTTGGTGCCGCTGGCATCAAAGGAAGAGCTGTGGGCAGCCGGAATACCGGTTAAGGCTGGCCAAGTGATCACAGCTTCGATTGAGGAACGACACCTGACTAAAACCATGGATGGCGTGGCCCGTATTGAGGGTTTTGTTATTAATGTAAAAAACGGGGCTATGTTTGTCGGTGAAACAGTGCGGTTAAAAATTACAAAAGTATCACGTACTTATGCCCAAGCTGAAATGCTCGATAACTAACCGCCGGCATATTTTGCCATTTATAACCAGGCATACTACTAAATCTTGGTGCCTCGTTTAATCCCAGTTTCGTTGACTTGATCTTTGGGGTATGCTAGAATGATTCGGTAAGCTACCCGCTCGGGGCAGGCTTTGCGTACTGCCTTCTCCGGCGGAGATAATAGGGTGGAGGTGGAGAAAATGTATGCAGTGATTGCTACTGGTGGAAAACAATACCGGGTCCAGCCGGGGGACATAATTACGGTAGAAAAATTACCTTATGAGCCCGAGGATACGGTGGAATTTGAAGAAGTTTTGCTTGTAGCGGATGGGGAAAGGGTTAAAGTGGGTGACCCTGTATTATCCGGTATCAAGGTTACAGCGAAAGTGTTGGAACAGGGGAAAGGGCCCAAAATTCATGGCCTTAAATTTAAACCTAAAAAAAGATACCGCCGTCGTTATGGGCATCGACAGCGCTACACAAAAGTTCAAATTCAATCAATTGTGGTCTAGGCAATGATAAACGTTCGATTATGGCATAGCGGCCGTGGAAACATTGTCGGTTATACCATAACGGGACATGCAGGCTACGCTCCCCGGGGTACGGACATCGTCTGTGCTGCTGTTTCAGCCCTGACACAGGCAGCGTTGTTAGGTCTTACTGAACATCTGGGCCTTGACCCTAAGGTGGAGACCGAGACCGGATATCTCTCGGTGATGTTGCCCGAGGGCAGTGAAAAAGATGGGACGGTTCAGGCAATTTTGGCTACGTTAGAGCTGGCGCTAGCTGATATTGCCGATCAGTATCCGGCCCAGGTATGTCTTAAGAAGGAGGGGTTATAAAGATGATGGATTTACAATTATTTGCTACTAAAAAAGGCGGCGGCAGCTCGCGCAACGGGCGCGATAGCCATTCACAAAGGTTGGGAGTCAAAAGATTTGGCGGCCAACACGTGAGGGCAGGTAGTATTTTGGTCCGTCAGCGCGGAACTAAGATTCACCCGGGGCAAAATGTTGGTTTGGGCCGGGACCATACGTTGTTTGCCAAAATTGATGGCATTGTATCGTTTGAACAAAAGGCTGGCGGCCGGCGTCAAGTCAGTGTTTTACAAACTGCGGCCGCGGAATAAATAAAAGCACCTTGCTCGGGAAGGTGCTTTTTCACTAAAAGGCCCCGGTATTGGGTGAAAAGTGGGTGCAATAAGATGTTTTATGATACGGCAAAGATTTTTGTCAAAGGTGGTGACGGCGGCCAGGGCTGTGTCAGCTTCCGGCGGGAAAAATATGTACCCAGAGGCGGGCCCGACGGCGGCGATGGAGGCCGTGGAGGCCATGTTATTTTAGTTGCTGATGAAGGGCTCCATACCTTGGTAGACTTTCGTTACCGGGCTCATTTAAAGGCCCCGCGCGGCCAACATGGCCGGGGTAGCAACAAACATGGAGCTGATGCAAAAGACTTGTCGGTGCGGGTTCCTGCTGGTACTGTAATAAAGGATGCCGAAACTGAGGCCGTTATAGCTGACCTTACTGAGCACGGGCAAAAATTGATAATCGCTCGCGGGGGCCGCGGCGGGCGAGGAAATGCCCGCTTTTTATCCGATACCAACCGCGTGCCGCGCTTGGCGGAAAAAGGCGAACCGGGGCAGGAGGCCTGGATATTGTTGGAGCTAAAACTTCTGGCTGATGTGGGTTTAGTAGGCTACCCCAATGCTGGCAAGTCTACCCTGCTGTCGGTATGCACAGCGGCAAAACCGAAGATTGCTAATTATCCTTTTACCACTATTCGGCCCAATCTCGGTGTGGTCAAAATTGATATGGAGAGTTTTGTGCTGGCTGATATTCCGGGCTTAATAGAGGGGGCTCACGCCGGAGCCGGCTTAGGCCAGGAATTCCTACGCCATCTGGAGCGGACCCGCATGTTAATTCATGTTGTTGACGCTGCTAGTACTGAGGGCCGGGACCCGGTTGAGGACTACAGAATTATTAATAAAGAACTTCGGTCCTACGACAAACGGCTGGCTGAACTACCTCAGGTTATTGCCGCAAACAAAATGGATCTTCCTGATGCTACTTCCAACTTACCACACCTGACTAAAGCAGCTACAAAAGATGGCTACCGCTTGTTTGCTATCTCTGCTGTTACCGGGCGCGGGCTGGAAGAGCTATTATACCATGTGGCAGAGGTTTTGCAGGATCTTCCAGCTTCACCCCCGCCGCCAACAGCAGTAATACATCAACTGCCGGAAAAAAGGGCTGGCTTTACTATCAAGCGAACCGGCAATGTGTTCATTATTGAAGGGGAAGAGATAGAGCGGTTAGCGGCCATGACCGATTTTAACCAAGAGCAGGCAGTGTTACGTTTTCAACGTTTGATTGCTAAAATGGGAATTAACAAGGCCTTAACTAAGGCTGGCGCCCAAGCAGGGGATACGGTGTATATTGGTAGCCAGGAACTTACATATGAGCCGTAGTCGGCTGAGGAATTTATTAAAGGCCGATAATTATGGTATCTGGAGGTTAGAGCAAGTGGAGGGTCAGCCGGGGATCAGACTGGGCATTATGGGAGGAACCTTCGATCCAATTCACTATGGGCACTTGGTAACAGCGGAAGCAGCTCGGGACGCATTTGGGCTTGATAAGGTTCTGTTTGTACCCAATAAGCTGCCGCCGCATAAAAAGGATTATCAAGTATCCGGGGCAAAACACCGCTATTTAATGGTAGTACTGGCCACAATTACCAACCGCTTTTTTGAGGCGTCACGGATCGAGCTGGATCGAGGCGGCATTTCATATACTATTGACACTTTACGTTCTTTGCGATCGGTTTATGGATCAGAGGTTGAGCTATATTTTATTAGCGGAGCCGATGCGATCTTGGACCTGCTAGGGTGGAAAGACGTGGATGAACTGATGGCGCTATGTTATTTTATTGCTGCCACGCGGCCGGGTTACCGGCTAAGCGAACAGCTGTTACGATTGCAAAATGAATACCCCAGCCGGGTTTTTTTTGTCGAAGTGCCAGCACTGGCGATTTCGTCCACCGATATACGCCGCCGGGTTAAGTTGGGGAAATCGATCAAGTATTTGCTCCCGGAACCGGTGGAATACTACCTAAGAAAAAACAAACTTTACTTGTCTAACCAAGAATAAGTTATTTTTTGCATCAGCTGGGCAGGAATGTCCATACTAAACGTAGAATCATATGTCATGTAAGGAGGTTCCTGGCCTCAGAAAGGTAGGTGATGGTGAATGAAAACCATCTACGTTGGCAATCTGCCGTGGGCTACCACAGAAGACGAGCTAGCCTCGGTGTTTGCTGAAAAGACAGGTGTAGAAGTCCAGGCTAGTCGTATCATTACGGATCGCGAGACCGGACGTTCCCGCGGATTTGGGTTCGTCGAGGTTGCCGATAATGATTTGGAAAAGTGCTTGGAGGCAATGCAAGGTACAGAATTAGACGGTCGCGAACTCGTTATCAATGAGGCTCGCGAGAGGCAAGATCGCTTCTAAATAGGTAATCGAAAGGGTCTTCGCGGCTTGTCCACGAAGGCCTTTTTCTTTTGGGAAAGGCGGCTTAAACCTTATGGATGACTACGGGGCGCTAAAATTACAACTTAAAAACTCCTTGTCCCAACAATTATTTACACATTCTGTCAATACGGCCCGGACAGCAATGGCTTTGGCCCGGCGGTATGAAAGTGATCCCAGCCAGGCTTATCTTGCTGGTCTGTTACATGATTGTGCCAAGGAATGCGCTCCTCAATATCTGTTGCAAACAGCAATTGCCTTTGGTATAGTAAGGGATGATAGCGAAAAAAGGCATCCGGATCTTTTACATGACCGCGTGGGGGCCTTGCTGGCTTGGAAAAAATATGGGATCCAGGACAAAGAAGTTCTTACTGCAATTGCTGTACACACCCTTGGCGCTGAAACAATGGGGCTTCTTGATAAAATTGTATATATAGCTGACTTAATTGAGCCGGGCCGCGATTTTCCTGCTGTGGGCGGGCTACGAGCTTTGGCTCACCAGGATTTGGATCGTGCCGTACTTATAGCTATGGATAATACTATTTCACGTGTTCTGCAACGGGGATTGTTCCTTCATCCCCAGACAGTACAGGCACGAAACAGCCTATTGCTGACAGCGACAGCTTCGACATGGGAGAGGGGAGAAAATGGCCCAGACAAGAAAGAGGGTTATTCGGAAGCTTAACTGGCGAAAATTCGCCCTATTTTGTACCTGCGTTATGGTGCTAGTAACGCTGGCCCTACTTGCCGGATTATATGCTTTCTTGGGTGGGTTAAGGGGCCCCGATGGACAAGCAGCCGGGCATGGTCATCCGGAACCGGATAAACACGAACCTGTGAATGTGTTAGTTCTCGGTTTAGATGTAGGTGATGTTGACAATCCTTACGGAGGGGCCCCGGAGCGAAGTGATACAATGATAGTAGCCAGGATAGATCCGGACAAGGAACAAGCTGGCCTATTGTCCCTCCCACGTGATAGCCGGGTTGCTATCCCGGGCTGGGGGGTCGATAAGATCTGTCATGCCCATGCGTTTGGGGGGACGGACTTGGCCGTACAAACTGTGGAAACCCTTCTCAATATGCCAATTCATTACTATATAAAAATAAATTATGCCGGCCTGCGTGGTTTGGTGGATGCTTTGGGCGGGGTGCATATCAACATCCAAGAGGACATGAAATATACTGACCGGGCTGGGGGGCTGTATATTGACCTTAGGGCAGGACCCCAGACCTTGGACGGGGCCCAAGCCGAAGAGTTTTTGCGTTTTCGTGACCGAGCTACTGGCGATCTGGGCCGGGTAGAACGGCAGCAACAGTTTATCCGGGCTCTAGCCGAACATGTTTTTTCCACCAGTACGGTATTTAAAATTCCAGAGCTAAGCCGCATTATTCTTAATAATGTCGAAACCAACATGACGCCGGCTCAAATCGTTTTTTATGCTAATGCAGCCCGGAAAATCGATTTAAAAGCTGTGCCGATGGAAATGCTGGCCGGTACAGACTCTTACATTGATGAAATAAGTTATTGGATTGTAGACCAAAATAGCATACCTGAACAGGTAGCTAGGGTTCTACTCGGTATTGACCGGGAAGCAAACAAAGCTATTAGTTTGGAAATACTAAACGGTAACGGCAACCGCGGGGCGGCGGGGAAGATCGCCCGCCAACTTGAACACCTGGGCTATACGATCAACAGTGTTGGTAATGCTGATAACTTTGGCTATGATACAAGTAAAATTATATACCGCTATCATACGCCACCGGAAGCGATAGAAGCGGTAGCCAAATCACTTAATATTAGCCAAACCATTCTTGCTCCTAAAGAGGATACTTACGAGGACGAGGCGGATATCACGATCATCATTGGGAGTGACCTGGCTAGCTAGGAGGGAGTATGTGAACACTTGGGAAGTAGCGCAGGCTGCGGCTAGAGCGATAGAGGAAAAAAAAGGCCATGATATCGTGATCCTTAATATTAGTCCAGTGTCTCTTATCGCAGACTATTTTGTTATAGCCAGTGCCAGCAATAGACCCCAGATGGAGGCCATTGCTGACAATGTGGTCGAAAAGTTAGCAGAACTTGGCCAAACGATTTTGCATCGTGAAGGACGCCAACCAGCAACGTGGATTCTGCTCGACTATGGGGCGGTAGTGGTGCATATTTTCCGGGAAGAAGCCCGGGATTTCTACGCTTTGGAACGCCTGTGGGGTGATGTGCCAACGCACCAGTTGCACCAGTTGGAAGAGAGCATTAATCCAAGCCCATCCCCTGATGGCCAGTAGGAACTGGACCTGACTACATTTCCGGTTAAATAAATACGGAAACCTTGACAACGGTTATTAACTTAGCTATAATGGCGAAGGTGACAAAAGAAATACCTTGGCGATGATAAGGAGTAGTAAGTAGCTAGCTTGACCGAAGAGAGCCGGTGGCAGGTGTGAACCGGTGGCAGCGGCTGCCGAACTCGCCTTAGAGCTAAAATGTGAAGAGGGTAAAGAAGTGGGGCTGTGGCGCAGTGGGAGCGCGCTTCCTTGGCATGGAAGAGGTCACGGGTTCAACCCCCGTCAGCTCCACCAAGATTTATGCTTTACCAAACAGGGTGGTACCGCGGGTTGGTACATAACCTCTCGTCCCTGGACAAGCTACAGGGCGGGAGGTTCTTTATATTTTTGGCAACATAGTAGAACGCAAAAGAGGTGGTTATTTTGGCTTACAATGATGGGCAATATAATTTTCAGACTGTCGAGCGTAAGTGGCAAAATATCTGGGAGAAAGAGAACACTTACCGGGTTCCTAACCGGAGCGAAAAACCAAATTATTATGTTCTGGAAATGTTCCCTTATCCTTCCGGGGCATTGCACATGGGGCATATCCGCAACTATGCTATCGGTGATGTTGTTGCTCGTTTGAAAACTATGAGCGGCTATAATGTCTTACATCCAATGGGCTGGGATGCTTTTGGTCTCCCAGCGGAAAATGCAGCAATTCAGCGGGGCATACATCCGGTTGAATGGACCCGGGAAAATATTGCTAACATGAGAAGCCAGCAGAAACGCTTGGGATTGAGTTATGATTGGGAGCGCGAAGTAACTACCTCTGATCCCGAATACTATAGATGGACCCAGTGGATGTTTCTTTTAATGTATAACAGGGGTTTGGCCTATAAAAAACTAGCTCCGGTGAACTGGTGTCCTACTTGTCAAACTGTATTAGCCAATGAACAAGTAAGCGAAGGGGGTTGCTGGCGCTGCGGTACCCCGGCGGTTGAGAAGGATTTGGAACAGTGGTTTTTCCGTACTACCGACTACGCTGACCGGCTGCTGAAGGATCTGGATCTGCTCGATGGCTGGCCGGAGCGGGTTCGCACTATGCAGGAGCATTGGATCGGTAAGAGCGAGGGGACGGATGTAACCTTTCCCTTGCCAGGGTATGAAAATGGAATTACGGTTTTTACCACCCGGGCCGATACTCTTTACGGGGTAACGTTTATGACATTAGCCCCAGAACATCCTTTAGTAACAAAACTGGCTCAAGCCAGCCCTCGTAAACGAGAGATCATGGCTTTCGTCGATAAATGCCGGCAGGAAAGTAAAATAGAACGTGCTGCTGCGGATATGGAAAAGGAAGGAATGTTCCTTGATTCCTATTGCCTGAATCCATTAAATGGGGAACGGATCCCTATCTGGGTAGCTAATTATGTTTTGATGGACTATGGTACCGGCGCGGTAATGGGCGTGCCAGCCCATGACCAGCGTGACTTTGAGTTCGCTAGGAAATACGGTCTGGCTATCCGGGTGGTAATTACACCACCGGGAACTGAACTTCAGGCTGATGATATGACAGGGGCCTATGTGGAGCCGGGCATTTTGATAAATTCAGGGCCCTATAATGGCTTGACCAATTTAGAGGGCCTGAAGCGGATTAATGCGCATCTTAAAGACCAAGGCTTTGGTGTGCCATCTGTTACCTACAGGCTGAAAGACTGGCTTGTTTCCCGTCAGCGCTATTGGGGGGCGCCGATACCTATTATTTATTGTTCTCATTGCGGAACCGTACCAGTTCCGGAGACCGATTTGCCGGTTCTGCTGCCGGAACATATTGATTTTGACCCTAGCCTGATGTCGCCTTTGGCCCATGTAGCAGAATTTATCAACACTACCTGCCCGAAATGTTCTCGACCGGCGCAGCGTGAAACCGATACGATGGACACTTTTATTTGCTCTTCTTGGTATTATTTTCGTTATAGTGATCCTAAAAACGACCGGTTGCCATTTAGCAAGGAGGCAGCGGCGGCCTGGCTACCGGTGGATCAGTATATCGGTGGCGTCGAGCATGCTGTAATGCACCTGCTGTACTCACGCTTTTTTACCAAAGTGTTGTATGATGCTGGTTGGGTACAAAAGGTTGAGCCTTTTACTAATCTCCTTACCCAGGGCATGGTAATTAAAGATGGTCATAAAATGTCCAAATCTAAGGGGAATGTAGTCGATCCGGAGGAGATAATAGCAAAATACGGGGCTGATACGGCTCGTCTATTTATCTTGTTTGCTTCCCCCCCGGATAAGGATCTGGAGTGGTCGGATCAAGGGGTGGAGGGATCGTGGCGTTTTCTAAACCGAGTTTGGCGATTGGTAAAAGGGCTGGATGTGTTTGGTGCCATCGATGATGCCCACGATCAGCTCAGCCGAGCTGATCGTGATCTTCGCCATAAAATTCACCGCACGATCAAGAAGGTAAGCGAGGACGTGGAAGATCGTTTCAGCTTAAATACTGCCATTGCAGCTATTATGGAGCTCGTTAACGAAATCTATCGCTATAAGGACAATGTACCCTCGCCTGACCAAAATAAAGCGCTGCTAAAAAATGCGTTGGAAAATGTGCTCCTGCTGTTAGCTCCATTTGCCCCACATATTACTGCTGAATTATGGCAACAAACAGGGCATACCGAGAATATTCACGACTGTGCCTGGCCCAAATGGGATGAAACTGCCCTTGAAGTTGAGGAACTAACTATCGTAGTTCAGGTAAATGGCAAAGTCCGTGACCGGCTGGTCGTAGCCGCAGATAGCTCCAGTGAGGAAATAGAGCAACTGGCTTTAACAGCTCCTAAGGTACAGCCTTTATTGGATAATAAACAGGTGGACCGGATTATTAGTGTGCCAGGACGGTTGGTGAATATCGTAGTTCGTCCGTAATCAAAGTGGCAGCTTTATTGCTTAAACGTAGGTCGATGCCCTAGTGTCGGCCTACGTTGTTAAATTTATGCCGGGGCTTATCAGCAAGGTGTTGCAGGATTTTAGCCGCCGGAGGTTGAATAAGCCTGCTAAGGCTTGTGGCGGTATAGAGTGGTATAGATTAGGAGGTGCGAATTGGGGGTGCAGAAACGAACGTGTTTAATCTTACTCGGACCCAGCAATATTTACTGGTAGCTCTGGCAGCGGTGTTGGTGTTGACCGCCTCATGTATTTATTGGCGCCATATTGCTTCTTCCCGTCAGGCAATAATTATTGAACCGAATGCGGCTGAAACCGCCCCGGATAATGATTATGTGGTTGAAGCAGAACCTAAGGAAATAGTTGTGCATGTTGCCGGGGCGGTAAAACAAAGCGGGGTTTATTCCCTAGCGGAAGGTAGCCGGGTTATCGATGCCATAATTGCCGCCGGCCAAGCTGAGGCTGAGGCTGATTTAGATGCTATTAATTTGGCTCAGCCCCTGGTCGATGGACAAAGGGTATGGGTGCCCAAAAAAGGCGAACAGGCTGGATCGAATCCGGGCGGGGAATATGTAGATGTTTCCTTTGGGACAGCAAAAGTTAACATCAATACCGCTAATTTGGTCGAACTGCAGACCCTATCTGGTATTGGCCCATCCTTGGCTCAAAGAATTATCGACTTCCGTGCCCAAAACGGGCCCTTTAAACAGATAGAAGATATTATGAATGTATCCGGTATTGGCGAAAAAAGATTTGAACAGCTAAAGAACCATATAACTGTTTATTAATTAGGAGGTAGCGTATATTATGAGCTGGCCAAAAATAAAAGAACAAGCCCGAGAAAAACTACGAGGGATTTGCCGCCTTTGTCCGAATTGTGATGGCCGTTCTTGCGCGGGGGAGGTCACTGGCATTGGCGGTGTCGGTACGGGCAGTTCCTTTATAAACAATTACGAAGCACTGCGGAAAATACACTTAAATTTAGATGCTTTACACAGCGTTACTGATCCTAGCCTAAAAACGCGGCTTTTCGGCCACTCGTTGGCATTTCCGATTTTAGGAGCCGCAGTGGCTGGGTGTAAGATTAATTTTCAAGGGCGTATGAATGAGGATGAATTTTGCCTCGCCCAGGTGCAAGGGGCACATGAAGCCGGGACAGTGGCGCTTACCGGCGATGCCGGACACGCAGAAGTTTTTGCGGCTGGAATTAAAGCTGCCAAGGCTGTAGGAGGGGCCTCGATTCCTATTATTAAGCCACGCGAAGTAGCGGATATAGTTGCCCGTATACGCGAGGCTGAGGAAGCAGGAGCGATAGCTGTAGGTATCGATATAGATGCAGCCGGGCTGGTCAATATGCGGCTTTTGGGACAACCGGTAGGACCGCTTAGCTTGGCTGAGTTAAAGTCAGTTTGCCGCAGCACGGAACTACCTGTTATAATTAAAGGAGTAATGACACCTAAGGCAGCGCTATTGGCTTATGAAGCGGGGGCCCGGGCTGTTGTGGTTTCCAATCATGGCGGGCGCGCGTTGGATCATACCCCGGGAACGGCCACGGTATTACCCGAAATAGCCCAAGCGGTACGGGGACGCCTTGCAGTTATGGCTGACGGCGGTGTGCGTTCTGGTGTAGATGTACTGAAATTTTTGTCCTTGGGGGCAGACGTAGTCCTCGTCGGTCGTCCACTTGTTTGGGCCGTTTTCGGCGGCGGGGTTGAAGGAGTCAAGACTTTATACACGAAGCTGGCTGAAGAACTCAAAACAGCGATGATCCTTACAGGCTGTCCCAACCCATCACAGGCTGGAAAGCATCTATTGGCTATCAGTTAGATTTTGATTTATAATCCTAGCCTGCTCTACAGGTATAAGGTTAACAGTTCTTTTTTGGCCGGGGAGATCTAGCAAGGAGGCGAGCTCTTACCAGGGCCTGATCGCCAAATTGCGCTCGCACCTGATCGACAACTTGGGCCAAACGGCTGTATTTTTCTTTTTCGGCCGAAAAAAGATTAAGTTGGGTAGGGGTTTTGTTACTGCAAATGCCGCTGACGGTAATGCCTACTGATCGTATGCGCAAGCGGCGAAAATGTTGGCGATAGATGCTTACCGCATGCCGGTAAATGGTTTCGGTAAGATCGGTAGCAACCTGGTGAGTTTGGGACCGGGTAATAAACCTGAAATTAGAAGTTTTCACGCTTACGGTTACAATGTTCCCGGTTAGATCCTGACACCGCAACCGGGTTGCTACTTTTTCAGCCAAAGCTAGAAGTATAGTTTCTATTTCAGTATCATCCTCGCTGTCCTCGGGCAATGTAACAGTATTACCAACTGACTTGACTGGCTTTGGATTCGGGTCAACCGGGCTGTAATCTTGTCCCCGGGCCAACTGCCGCAAATGAGGGCCGTAAGTGCCGAAACGTTGTTTTAATAATGCCGGCGGGAAATTTGCCAGATCGCCAATGGTGGTTACCCCCATATTGTGTAGTGTAGCTGCCGTTTGCGGTCCGACACCGACCAGTTTGTTCACCGGCATAGGCCAGATCAAATTAGGAATATCATCCCAGGTTATAACCGTTAGCCCATCTGGTTTTCTGAAATCGGATGCTAGTTTGGCCATAATTTTGGTCGAAGCAATACCGATGGAGCATTGCAAGCCTAATTGGTCCTTAATTTGGTTTTTTATTTTGTGGGCGATGATATCCGGTGGACCAAACAATTTCTCGCAGCCGCTGACATCCAGCCAGGCTTCATCGATGGAATACGGCTCCAGAAGCGGGGTAAATGAACCGAGGATGGCCATGATTTGGCGCGAATAAGAGACATATAGCTTAAAATTTGGTTTTACCAGAAGGGCATCAGGACACAGACGCAGTGCTTGGACGGTGGGCATAGCAGTTTTAACCCCCATGTAGCGTGCCTCATAGGAAGCTGTCAGGACGATACCTTTTCGGGTGCCAGGATCGCCGCTTACCAATAAGGGTCTATTTCTAAGAGCAGGATCCTGAGCCTGATGACAGGCGGCGAAAAAAGCATTCATATCGACATGAAGGATGTGTGGCAGCTTAGCCAATTTAACCCCCTCCTTTTAGGTTGGTCGCTGGCAAATCAAATCGGAGCTGCTAAAGCGGCTACTTATCAGTATAACCCGAGTTTCGCTTTTGGTAAATCTATGCAAAACAGCTGCCGCTGGCAGCTGTTTTAAGGGCAAGATATAAAATGAAAGTTTGGGTTAAAATCAAAAGGCTGGCTATGGCCTAGCGACCGGGTCGCTAGCGGGGCTGGCGTTTGCCTTTGTGCTTACCGGAACGGATTTACCCGGGGCAAAACCGAATAAATCCGAGACAGTGACAAAACTATAACCTTTTTGCCGCAAATGCTGAATAATAGCCGGTAAGGCGCGTAGGGTTTGAGCCTTCCCCTCATGAAGTAAAATTATGGAGCCTGCTTCTACCTGGCGCAGCACTTCGTTGATTATTTGGTCGGGATCATTGGTTTCCCAATCACGGGGATCCACATTCCATGTAACGATAGTTTGCCCCAGCTCGTGGGCAACATTTTTTACCCTTCCGTCAGTGGCACCATAAGGGGGGCGAAAATAAGCCAGGGTTTGCCCGTTGACGCTGTAAATTGCCTGGGCCGAATCTACCAGATCTTGTTTTATTTGGGCTTCATTAAGGCGGGTTAACTCTCTGTGAGTATGGGAGTGGATACCGATTTCATGCCCAGCTGCTACAACAGCCTCGGCCGCAAGGGGATATTTTTTGACTTGGCTGCCGATGAAAAAGAAAGTGGCTGGGACATGCTCTTGATCGAGTACGTCTAAATATTTCGCAGTCCAGTCAGGATCGGGTCCGTCATCAAAAGTAAGTGCTATCTGTTTATCAGCCTCTTCCCTTTTGCCCCGCAGTACTTCTTGGGAATATGGTTCCGCGGGGAAAAGAGGCGGCTTTACTACCTCGGCTGGGATCGTCGGCGGGATAGAAGGTGGCGGTTGTGTTTCGTGACCGAGCGGTTTGGTTTCTTTCGCCGGGATTTCTTCTGGTTTGAAATTGTCGGTTACACTAACAGGGTTGGCTGGTGTTTCTATTATGCTGGCGGCCAAAGTCCAGGAACAAAGAAAGAACAACGCCAAGCCTAGCAAAAAAATGGTAATGGTGGGGATACGTTTCTGAGGTTGAAGCATGTTTTTCTCTCCCGTCGGGAAACTTGTCCTTTCCAGTCGCTTTTATAATATCATAGTTATTGGGCGAGGAGGTTACAGAAATTAAAATTTTTTTAGCAGCTTTTTGCTACCTGATAGATCATAACCAGAGAGTGAGTCTAGGTCAAAAGGAGTGCAGCAATTGGGCCAAATAGATTGTATTTTGTTTGATTTAGATGGTACACTTATTGATTCCAATCAACTTATTATTGATTCGTTCCAGCATACATTTAAAACTCATTTGGGGTTGGATGTTCCGGCGACTGAGATTGTGCATACGTTGGGCCGCCCTTTGGTGGAAATATTGCGCCAATACGGAGCAGACAAGGCGGATGATATGCTGGAAACGTTTTGTGTTTTCAATGAAACAAGGCATGATACTGCCATAAAACTATTTCCTCAGGTAAAGGAAACCCTAACAGAGCTGAAATCAGCTGGAATTAAGCTTGCCGTTGTAACCGGTAAACGGCGGCGGCTAGCCTGGCGTGGCCTGCGATTGTTTGGCCTCGATGCTTTTATGACTGTGGTGGTAACTCCCGAAGATACAAGCTTACATAAGCCCCACCCGGCACCGGTGAACAAAGCGTTGGAACTTTTAGCTCAACGTCCCGAAAACACCTTAATGGTTGGTGACAGTCCGCTTGATATAGCCAGCGCCCGGGCGGCCGGAACCTATACAGCTGCTGTTAATTGGGGTGTGGTGCCGCTGCGGTTTATGCTAGCCAAACAACCTGACTTTATTATACAGACTATGCCTGACCTTATCGATATCTGTCTTTTAAAACCGCAAGTTTAAAACCGCAAGCGTCCCGGGAAAACTGAGACCCAATTCCTGCTTGTTCTCTTTGGTCAATTTTGACATAAATATATAAAGAACAAGGAGGGAAAAGTAGGTTGAAGGTGCTATATTTTTCCCGCCCTAAACTTTTAGCAGCGGTTATGATTCTGGTTCTGGCTTTAGGTTTAATTACAAGTAAGTCGGTCGGCTATCTGTCAGCGCTCGGCTCTGATGCCCGCCTGGTTCCAATTTATTCCGTTGAAACTGCTACCAAAAAAGTGGCGATTAGTTTTGATGCTGCCTGGGGCGCAGATAAGACCCCTATGCTATTGGATATTTTGGATCAATATGGTGTTAAAACAACCTTTTTTCTAGTCGATTTTTGGATGGAAAAATACCCAGAGACCACAAAACAAATTGCGGCCCGCGGACACGAGATCGGGAATCATTCGGCTACGCACCCACATTTTAATTCCTTAACAGCAGAAGAAATCTCTCTAGAGCTGAAAACAACCAATAGCCGGATTTATCAACTTACCGGGCAAAAACCGCTTTTGTTTCGGCCTCCGTTTGGGGAATACAATAATACAGTCATAACGGTAGCAAATGAACAGGGCTTATTTGTTATCCAGTGGGACGTAGATTCTCTTGATTGGCAAGGGCTCTCGTCTGAGGAAATTAGCCAACGGGTGATCAGTCGGACCGAGCCAGGTTCCATTATTCTTTTTCATAATAATGCAGACAATACACCAGCAGCTTTAACCACGATTATCCCCTCCCTTCACCGGCAAGGTTATGAAATAGTACCTATATCAAAACTTATTTACCGAGACAATTTTTACATAGAAAGCCACACCGGCAGGCAGCGCCCCTACCCGGGCCTGCGCCCAACGATGGATTTTAACAAAACTTGTCCGCCATAAAAATCAACAGTATGGATAAAGTAATAATGCCATTACTCCTAAAGGGGTGAGGCTAATGGCGAGAAGGCGTCGAGGCGTAATGTCCGATAAGCTGAAGTACGAGTTAGCCAAAGAGCTTGGGGTGGCGGATATCGTTCGCCGCGAAGGCTTTGGCGGCGTAACCTCCCGCGATTGCGGGAATCTGGTACGTTTGGCCATTGAGCGTGCTGAACGAGCATTAGCCAACCAAGAAATAAACGAGTAATGGCGTCAGGGCTGCCTGCGGGTGGCCCTGAGCTGTTTTTTAGGCCTGCATAACTTTATATCCCAAAGGAGATTTAGCCTTTTGGCGGATGTTTGCAGGAATACTGCCAACATAAAGAGAAATAATTAGGCAGGCAGTAAGATTTCTTGACGGGTGCGAATGTCAAATTAAGGCCATAGTGGCACCAATGGAAAGGGGAGATAAGGTATGACAAGTCTGGCTGAATTATTGGAAAGAGCCAAACAGTACGGACCGCTGGCTATTTCGGTAGCAGCCGCAGCTGATGAAGAAGTGTTAAGGGCGTTAAAAGAAGCCCAAGAAATGGGAATAGCTACTCCCTTTCTTGTCGGGTCAGAACAACAAATCAAGGAGTTAGCTGCAAAGATTGATTTTGATGTCAGCAATTTAAAAATTTATGATGAACCCAGTGCTACCGGTTGTGCTCGCCGTGCTGTTCAGCTCGTAAGCAGCGGTAAGGCTCAAATATTAATGAAGGGCCTAATGTCTACGTCCGATATTTTACGGGCTGTGCTAGATAAGGAAATTGGCCTTAGAACTGGACGAGTATTAAGTCATGTTATGCTGTACGAACTGCCAAAGTATGAACGGTTGTTCTTCCTGACCGATGGCGGCATGAATATGTTTCCGGATCTAAGGCAAAAAGCCGAAATTATCATTAATGCGGTGGAGGTAGCCCATGCTTTGGGCATAGCGGAGCCTAAGGTAGCTGCACTGGCTGCGGTGGAGGTCGTTAATCCCGACATGCCTGCTACTTTAGATGCTGCTGCATTGGCGCAAATGGGAGCCCGGGGGCAAATAAAAGGCTGCCTAATCGATGGTCCCCTGGCTTTGGATAATGCGATTTGTGCCGAGGCCGCGGCCCGCAAAGGTATCCGCAGTCCTGTGGCCGGACAAGCTGATGTTTTACTAGTGCCTACTATTGAAGCCGGCAATTTGTTAGGTAAGGCCATGACTTATTTTGGCGCCGGTAAATCAGCTGGGATTATTGCGGGTACCAAAGCCCCGGTTGTATTGGTGTCCAGAGCTGACCCGCATGAAACTAAATTACAGTCGATTGCTTTAGGTGTTGTCGCTGCGGCGGCAAAGTAATAACGGCATTTTTGCTAATTTAACAGGAATGAAGGTACCGCTAGTCGAATTAGTATTGTAAGAAGCATGGAGCATGGTAGGATGGCAGAGCTAAAACTGCCAAAGGGGGAAAAAAGCGTGAAATTGTTCCTGTCGGGGAACGAGGCTATCGCTCGTGGTGGGTATGAGTATGGGGCAACTTTTGCTGCAGCATACCCGGGCACGCCAAGTACGGAAATTTTAGAAAACCTAACTTCGTACGAAGAAATCTATGCTGAATGGTCCACCAATGAAAAAGTAGCTTTGGAAGTAGGCCTGGGCGCATCGTTGGCTGGATCTCGGGTTATTGTAGCCATGAAGCATGTAGGTGTTAACGTGGCTGCCGACCCCCTCTTTACTGCTGCCTACACCGGGGTAAACGGGGGCTTCCTGCTAGTTTCAGCCGATGACCCAACTATGCACAGTTCCCAAAACGAACAAGACAACCGAAACGTTGCTCCGTTTGCCAAAATACCCATGCTTGAGCCCAGCGACAGCCAGGAAGCGAAAGATTTAGTCGGCCAAGGTTTTGAAATCAGTGAAAAATTTGATACCCCAGTGCTGATACGGATAACTACCCGGATTGCCCATGGTAAGGGATTAGTACATTGCCAGGAACGGCAGCAACCGCCTGAGCTAGATTATAAAAAAGATGCCGCTAAATACTGCATGCTACCTGCTTTTGCCCGGCAAAGGCGTTTGGTGATCGAAGAACGCACAGCACGGTTGCAGGAATTCAGTGAAAACTTTCCCTACAATAAAATTGAGTGGGGATCAAAGGATGTCGGCATAATTACCTCAGGCATAAGCTATCAATATGCTAAGGAAGTTTTTGGCGACTCAGCTTCGTATCTTAAACTGACTTTAACTTGGCCCTTGCCGGAAAAGATGATTCGTGAATTTGCTGCCAAAGTTAACAAGATCTATGTGATCGAAGAACTGGATCCTTATTTGGAAACCCAAATCAGGGCTCTGGGTGTTGAGGTTATCGGGAAAGACGTAATTCCGAACATGTTCGAGCTGTCAGCCGAAATTCTACGCGAACGGATTTTAGGTCAGAAACTTCCTGAACAAGAGCTCGATGTCCCAATTCCTCCCCGGCCGCCAGTTCTTTGCGCTGGCTGCCCGCATCGACCTGTATTTTACATTTTGAAAAAAATGAAAGTCCCGGTCATGGGCGATATCGGTTGTTATGGGTTGGCTGTACCTCCGCCATTGGAAGCTGTTGATACTACTGTTTGTATGGGCGCTAGTATTACGATGGCTCATGGGTTCCAAAAAGCTAGCTCATGGCTGGGTACGAATAAAAAAGCGGTAGGTGTGATCGGGGACTCAACCTTTTTCCATAGCGGTATGACTGGTTTGGCTGACCTGGTGTTTAATAAAGGTGCTAGTGCGGTTCTTGTTTTGGATAACCGTACAACAGCTATGACCGGCCATCAACCACATCCCGGCAGTGGGATTACCGCTAAAGGTGAACCCACGCAAGAAATTAAAATCGAGGATGTAGTCCGCAGCATGGGAGTAGAGGATGTAGCTGTTGTAGACGCTTATGATTTAGACGGGGCCGAGAAAGCCATCCGGCACGCACTGGATTTTGATGGACCATCAGTGGTAATATTCCGCCGGGCCTGTGCTCTTTTAAAAGGTCTCCCCAAACTTCCACCGCTTCAAATCGATCAAGAAAAATGTACAAAGTGTCATATCTGTCTCAGCACCGGTTGCCCAGCATTAGTGCACCATCCGGATAAAAGCGTAACCATAGATACCGATGCCTGTACCGGTTGCACTGTTTGTGCTCAGGTTTGCCCCTTTGATGCTATTGTTGAAGTTGGGGGTGAGGTTCTTGGCTAAAGTAACTAACGTTTTGTTAGTAGGGGTAGGCGGCCAAGGTACTCTTTTAGCAGCCCGGATTTTGTCTGGTGTTTTACAACAAGGCGGCTATGACGTTAAGATGTCCGAAGTCCACGGTATGTCCCAACGCGGTGGCAGTGTAGTTACCTTTGTTCGGTATGGTGACCGGATATACTCGCCCTTAGTGGAAAAAGGCACGGCTGACCTTATTCTTTCCTTTGAAAAGATGGAAGCTCTTCGTTGGCTGCCTTACCTTAAACCGGGTGGGACGGTAGTGGTTAATGACTTTGCTTTGTTGCCGGCACCTGTACTCATGGGTAAGGCTGAATATCCGTACAACGCCCTAGAGATCTTAAAAGAACAAGCCGAAACATTGATCGTTTTAGATGCTGCTAAAGTGGCAATGGAAGAAGCGGGTAATATTCGGACCCAAAATGTCGCCCTGCTGGGGGCATTGGCTAGCCATATGGATATTGATACCGAAATATGGCAACAGGTTATTCGCGAGAGTGTGCCACCTAAAACAGTGGAGGCTAACTTGAAGGCATTTGCAGCCGGTGGCCAACAACATTAAGCCCAAATACAAAACTTAAAGCCAAAAGCACCTGGGTAATCGCCCAGGTGCTTTTAATTTGGCCGGGGATAAATTTTGAGGCCGAGTGGCCGGATTTTAAACACTGAAGGACAGTAAATGCCTGGTCATGGTTAATATTGTTAGCCGCTTCTTGGAATAGCTCTCCTGGGGTAGGAATAAGAATTTTAACAAGAGTATCCGTTGTAGCAAAGCATTTATGAAGGGGGATAGTAGGGATAAGATTTGGCGAGCTAACTTTGAGTATATAAGGATAGGGGGTGACAACATGGAACTACCGCGGGTGAAAGCGCGATTACCGCGGGGTTTGGCCGATACTCGCAATTTACAGCTTGCAGCCCGAACTATTGTTTTTATCGTACTTTCTGCCTTAGGGGCAATGGTAAAGGCAAGTAGTCCTGTTGGCGTTTTGACTCTGGCAGCTGCCCCGTCTTTTTTTGTTGCTTTGACCTACAGTTGGGCGGAGGGGGCAGTAGTAGCTGGTTTGGGGACAATTCTTGCGGCAGTGGTGGCTGGGTTTCCATTGGGTGTGTTTGCACATCTGTACAGCGCTGTACAAGCAGCTTTATGGGCAACATGTTTGCGTTTGGCTTATGAACAGAGTGGCCCTTTGATTGCTCTAATAAGTACTATTTTTTTGGCCGGAGTGGTTGCTGCGGGCTTACTGTGGCCCTTGGGTGGGCTACCCCTGGTCGTAGGATCATTAGCACGCTTAATTGCCAACGCAGCTTTTAACGTAGCAGCAGCGATGGCTTTGTTTTTACTTTTTAACCGTAGTAAAGTGGTGTATGTGCGCCGACGCCATTGAAATCGAACAGGGCCCCCTCATTGACAGCGAATATTGGCGGCAGTATAATAGAAGTTAGAGGAGGTGGTCAATTTGCCCAGCTATGAGTTTATCTGTCGCCAATGTGGTGAACGTTTTACGGTTATGATACCGTACAGCAAGAAGGAAGAAGTATCCTGCCCCCGCTGTCAAAGTGACAGGCTGCAGGAGCTGTTTGGATTTAGTTTTGTTAGCAGCGGCAGTGGAGGTTGCGCTGCTGCTGATGGCGGCTGTTCTTTCGGCTGAAGCCCTTTTTAAGGAACCGTGAGTTCCCTCAGCGCCTGCTTTCGGGCAGGCGTTATTTTTGGCAGGAACAAGAGGTGCAAATAGCGAATTTAACACACAGCAGGATGGTAGGTGAGGCTAAGCCTAATAATGACTAAGGAAGAGGAGTTGGTTGATGTTGCAGCAAGATTTTCGTGTTTTAACCATTAATCCCGGTTCTACCACCACTAAAATAGCAGTTTTTGATGGGGACAAGTTGTTTCTAGAGAAAAAAATAGAACATAAAGTCCAGGATTTAAAGGGTTTTGGTAAGGCAACCGACCAGTATGAGTACCGGCTAAATCTTATCCGCGCAGCCTTAAATGAGGCTGGCATCAGCCTAAATTCATTATCGGCGGTGGTAGGCCGCGGCGGACTGTTGAAGCCGTTGCCGGGCGGCACATTCGAGGTTAATGAACAGATGGTGGATGATTTGCTTCAGCGGCCAGCGACAGATCATGCATCGAATTTAGGTGCGGTTATTGCTTATCATTTGGCTCAAGAACTGGACATTCCAGCTTTTATCGTAGATCCGGTGGTAGTGGATGAGTATGAAAATGTAGCCAGAATTTCGGGCTACCCGGCCTTGGAGCGGCAAAGCCGATCCCACGCCTTAAATATGAAAGCCGTGGCCCATAAAGTAGCGCACGACCTGGGTAAATCGTATCATAATTGTAAAATGGTGGTAGCCCATTTGGGTAGTGGCTTTTCAGTAAGTATTCATGTCGGTGGTAGAATGGTAGATACCACTAACCCCAACGATGAAGGGCCATTTTCTATTGAACGGGGTGGTGATCTGCCTGTTACCCAGCTTGTATCTTTTGTCTGGGACAAGTTTCAGGCCGGTTATAGCTTGGAGCAACTACAGACTATGTTAAGTAAAGAATCAGGGCTGTACGCTTATTTAGGTACTAAGGATCTAAGGGTAGCCGAGCGTAAAGCAAATGAAGGGGACAAGAAAGCTGATCTGGTTCTCACAGCTATGGCCTATCAAGTGGCCAAGGCTATCGGCGCCATGGCGACAGTTGCAGCGGGAGAAATTGACTGCATAATTTTGACTGGCGGGGTAGCGAATTCAAAGCGGATTACGGACGATATTGCCCGGCGAGTACAGTTTTTAGCCCCGGTGGTGGTAGTGCCCGGTGAGGAAGAGCTACCAGCTCTGGCCGAGGGAGCGCTTAGGGTGTTGCGGCAGCAAGAGAAGGCCAAAGAATATAAGTAAGCAATAGATCCTTTGCTTGGAATTTATCAGCAGTGAGCTGTGACACAGCCTATGCGCCGTTCACCATCCAGGTAAACATTAAACAGGCCGGTATATACGCTGACAGCCGGGTGGCCGGTCGGTTCGGCCATACCAGCCTGCGAATTAAGCCAATCGGAATAAAAAACGTTTCCCGGTATATTGTCAAAGACTGATAGATATAAAATACCGTCAACTTCAAGATCGTGGAAAAAGCGGGTTCCGTAAGGCAATTCAGGAACGAAATTGGCTGCCTTGATGCCCAGCTCTACAATTAAACCGGCATTGGAAATCTGGTTATAGCTAATCGGTACCCCTAGTTCGGCCTTAGTAGATCCCCAACGCCCGGGTCCAACCAAAATATACTGTTCGCCCTCTAAGCTGCGATTTATGCGCTCTATTTCCCGGGCTACGGCGGCCTTATTAGTAGCTTGTTTATATAAATATGGATCTACATAAACCAGGCGTTTTATTCCTAATAATATACCGGTGGCTAACATGCGGTTTCCGCAGAGCAAAATTGTTTCCGGCCGCAAGTTAGCCGGTATTTGAACGGCTCGATATTCCTCATAACTCGGTAGCGGGCGCATTTGAACTAAAGTCAATAGTTTTTCTTCCGGTTCATAGGCAAACTCTATGTCCACCGGAAGCCCTAATTCTTTTTCCAGTGTATTTACCAAAGTATTGACCAGCTGAAAAAACTCCGGGTGCAATTGTGGAAACTGCTGAAAAGTAAATACTATTTTATCGGCAGGGCTGAGCTGATACAGGCCTTTGCTGTTCAAATCGGTTATTTGTTCATTTTCAGTGTTGTATAGTTGGGTATAATGGCTAAAGTAAGGATGGTATTTAGCTGCGTCTGGGTGCTGGTTAATATTAATAACCTGCACCTGATCAGCAGCCAAATCTAAAACATCAAACCTTTCCTGGGAGTATTTGGCGACCGACCAAGGCGCGTAGCCCTCGGGGCGTAAACTCAAGTCTGTCAAGGAAAATGTCCGGGCATATTCCCGGCCCACACACCGGGTTCCCAGTCCAAACACTAGCCTCAGGATCCCGTCTTCTTTTCGCACTTCGTTGGTCCAACGGCGGTAGTTCTTGGAAAAGGCTACACCCGATATTTCCGGATAGAAAAAAACACCGCGCTGTTTTCCGGTAAGCTGCTGAATCATAACAGCCATTTTGTCACCGCGCAATCCATGTTTACGGCGGTATTCAACTGCATTAGGACAGTAGATGCTGGCAAAAACCAACTTAATTGCCTGTTCCAATTTTGCCTGCCGCTCTGCCTGGGAACCCTTGTTGGCCATAAAAATAGTTTCGTATTTGCCGGCGAAAGAATAGCGCAGGTTATCTTCCAGAAGTGAGGATGAACGGATAGCAAGCGGCGAGGAAAAATCACCGATCAGTTGGGCCAACTGGGAGCGAATAGCCCGGTCAAATGCACCGTTGATAAAGGCATCTTTTATCTGGTCATAGTCCCGCCCGCTTTCTACGATTCTTTCCAGCTGATTTTGAGCGACAAAATCAGCGAATACACCAGTTGCGATATAGTAAGTTTTTGGTACAATGATTCGATTAAATAAAGGGTCATTACTTTGGCGGAGAATTTGTTTAGCGAATAAAAAACCGCGCGCTTTCCCGCCAAGTTTCCCCGGGCCGATGGTATAATCGCGGTAAAGCGGGTTTAATTGGGGATCGAAAGCTAGATAACGGGTGATTTTACTGGCTGTTGGCATATATAGCTCCCTCGCTCGATCTTTGCGTTTATTATAGCACACCAAACTCGGGTAAGTAAGCCCTGTCTTGCAATTGGCAACAATCGGGCATGTATGATGGTAGACTTTTTTAATAGCGATTTTAGGTTCTATTGCCATATGATGCTTGTGGGACTAAATACCGCCACAGGCTTTATTGTTTTTAAAGCCAAAGCCTGAAAGGAGAGCGTTTATGGTAATAAAACTTACAGATTGGCTGCTGGCAGTTTTTATCCGGGGCCACGAGAAGGTGGAAGATCCGCAAGTTCGTGCTCGTTACGGATTTTTGGCAGCATGGATCAGCATTATTGGCAATATTATTCTTTCAGCCTTAAAGGTTATAATAGGATTGGCGCTAAATAGCGTTTCCTTGCTAGCAGATGCAGCCCATACTTTTTCTGATGTTATTACTTCCGCTGTAGTGCTGGTCGGTTTCCATGTTTCCCGGCGTCGCCCCGACCGGGAGCATCCTTTTGGTCATGGCCGGATAGAGCAGATCGCAACCCTGATTATATCGTTGTTGTTGGCTTTGGTAGGAATAAAGTTCGGCCAAACTGCGCTGGTCCGATTGCTGGATGGCAATGAAGTTCGAGGAACAATGTTTGGAGCGGTGTTCATGCTTGTCTCTGGCTTGATTAAGGAGCTTATGGCTGCCGTTGCTTTTGACATCGGGGATCGGATAAATTCGACAGCCCTTCGAGCGGATGCCTGGCATCATCGCAGTGATGCTATGGCCTCGGCCCTGGTGGCGGTCGCGATTGTAGCTGCTCGTTATGGTTATCAAGCAGTTGACGCTATTTTGGGCTTAGCAGTGTCGGGGCTGATTATTTATACAGCCTTACGGCTGGGGCATGCTGCCGGTAGCAGTCTGATCGGTGAAGCACCCGATTGTGCTTTACTGGCGGAGATTGCTGCCATCGCCCACAATATACCCGGGGTTATGGATGTGCATGATGTTGTCGTACATGATTATGGTGCTCTCAAGGCCATCTCTTTGCATATCGTTGTCAGCCGCGATATCAGCTTTGTGTCCGCCCATAAAATAGCTTCCCGGGTAGAAAATGCAATCGAAAACTGCATCAGCAGTATTGTAGTCGTTCATGTAGACCCAAGCGAAAAGAAATTGAATCCTACTAGCGCTCACCGGGATTTGCTTTGAAATCTTTGGCGCCGGTTAAAATATTTTTACTGGGCGAAGAGGATTTCGGCATTCAATTTAGAATGTATATACTGGTTTTCTAAAAGTTTATGGGGGTGATTCTGAAATGGCTTACAAAATTGGTGATGAGTGTATCGCTTGTGGTGCTTGCCAGCCGGAGTGTCCAGTAGATGCGATCAGCGAAGGGGACATTTATGTTATTGATCCCGACTTATGCATCGACTGTGGTGCTTGCGCAGATGTTTGCCCGGTGGGAGCGCCGAAGCCAGAAGAATAATCTGCTGAAAAAAGCCGGAAAAACAAGAGCGCCGGGGCGGTCCCGACGCTCTTGTTGTGTAATACGGGGGAAACTTAGTGGTGATGGCCGATTGAAATCCCAGCGACTTTTATTCCGGCAGCGATAGCCAGGGCAATGAGTGCATCAGCTGTATGATGCAGTAATGTTCCAACACCGACTAAGACCCAGGCCTCGTAGGAACTAAATCCGAACGGCAAGACCACTAGCACTTCCCCCAACGCGTGAATAGGTGCAGTGGCTAGAAGCGCTGTAGCAAAAGTATGATTCCGCGCTAGGATGGCTCCTACGATACCCACTGCTATGTGGACTGCTGCCCGGGCCGCTATTACTGGACCTAGTACTACTAAAAAACCAATACTGGATCCAATACCGACCAAGGCGGCTACGCTGGGGCTTACCAGCATGGCTAGCATTACCGGAACATGGGAAGCTAACGTAGCTGAAAAAGGAGGCAAGTACACTCGCAGATAGTTGCCAAATGCAATGGGTATCAGAAGCGACAAAGCGGTGAGCATAGCGCCGTAAACTAAATCACGACTTCGCATGGGCATCACCTTTCAATCCATTATCGTCACTAGCTATTGTAGGCCCTTACAGCTGTCTTGTCAAGTGTAAAGAACCTCTTATTTGTTACCCCGGTGGCTCGGCAACAGAAGCCCAAGCTGATCCAACCGTCTTTTAGCCTCTTTGATGGCGCCGGGGTAATCGGCTTCCAAGGTATGAAGGTGAATACCCTCTGTGAGGCTTGATAGTAATTGAGCCGGCTGGTTTTCATAGCGAGCAATAAAATCGTCTACGTCAGCGATATTGTTCAATAACAGGAGGCCACGAATTTCACCGTAAAGCGGATGTTCAACGATAACATCCTTTACACGGCAGCCGGCTTCGATCATTGTAGTCAGCTCCAGACGTGTTTGCTGGGCTGTGTGCTGGCAAGCCAAGCGCTGGACGAACTTGTCTTCAGTACTGGGAATTTCGTACAGATAGCCGCGGGGGGTGGCAATAATAGCAGCCCCTTGAGCCCGGAGCAAAGCAATATCTTGCACTATCACCTGACGGCTAACCCCAAAATGTTGGGCCAGCTCGGTGCCTGTTGTCGGCTGTTGTCGGCTGCTTAGTAGTTGCAATATGGCTGTACGGCGGTTATGGCTCATCATTATCCCTCCGGCTAAGATGTTCCCTACTAACATATCTGAATCCTTCTAGCAATTTGCCCATTTTGCCTAGCGAAGGTGGCAGCTGCCCCCTGGCGGAAAGCGCTCATAAGTAACTTTTCCGTAATATCTTTACTTTATAATCGCTCATGAGACCATCGAGGGGGGGGAAGAGGCGTGGGTCAAAAACTAACGGTAATATTGCTGGTCATTTCGCTGCTCTTTCTGGCCGTAGGCGGGTGTAATTCTGTTGTTGAATCGGTTGAAGATGAATCTAATAAGCGGTCTTGCCAGGGGGATCCGTCCTATACGGGTAAGCCCAGTGTTGGTGCAGGCAATCAAGATCGAAACAAGGCAGGATCAAGCCCAGATTTACCCCTGGACATACAAATAGAAACGAAACCAGACCAAACGTGCCTGGGCCCCTTTTTTGGCCTGCTGCCGGAACTCGCTTGGTCACCAGATGGAAGGTATTTGGCTGCTTTTGGCGAAAAGAACGGGTACGGGCTCTGGTTATGGGACCAGCAGACCGAGTCTTGCCGGCGGTTAGTCCAGCTGTTAGACCGCAGCGGGCAACGGCTTACATCTTTAACCTTTTTCGGTTGGAATCAAGCCGGGCAGGCGTTAATTTACGGCGTTGACGGCATCCAAAGCGAAGGAGAGCTGTTGGGCAAAAATGGGGTATTAGTCCGCCAGGTTGATTTACAAGGAACAGATGAAGTTTTGGCCTGGCTACCCGGCGAGGGGATGATGATTCACAACTATTTATTCGTGCGCGCCAGTGGTTTACTGCTAATACACCGGGGCCGGAATCTATGGGTGGTAGATACTGATGATGGTAGCCACAAACTGGTTAAATCAGATTTGCCCACCTGGGATGGACTCTTTGTTGTTACACCATCGCCGGCTGGGGAAAAGGTCGTTTACCCGGATCCTGATATTTCCAAACGGAGGCTCATTATCCTAGATTTAAAAAGTGGTATAGAAACACCTGTGGGCCTGGCCGGAGAATACTCTTTTTATCCGGTTTGGTCTCCTGACGGGGAAAAAATCGCTTTTCTCAGTTCGCAGCCCACCTACGATGGCTATGATTTCCAAGTAGGCGAAGACGGTCCTTTGCCGCCTGCCACTCGGCTTGTTATTGCTACTAAAGAAGGACAAATTCTAACCAAAATTACGCCTCCGCAGCACGAAAAAGCCGGGGCCCCGGTATGGTCTGCCGACAGCAGCCAAGTAGCCTTTTTGACAGCTACTGTTGCTCCGGGACCGGCCAAATTTCTCGAAGTAACCTGGCGCCGCTTGATTTTAAGCGATGTCAGTGGTCGCATCTGCGATCTAGGTCCTGTAAGCGGCAATTGGTTGATTATCGGAGGTTTTTCCCCGGACGGCTCGATACTCCTTTTTGTCTATGGAGAGGGGGGCGATGTGGCAGCAGTGCTGCAAGGCAAGGATCTTAACTTAATTTTAGCCCGAGATGCCGTCGATGAACCTCTCACGTGGTGGGGACAGAATTTGATTTTGCCGCGCATAGCAGCAAGCGATGGTGATTATCTTAATACACAGTTGTACTTGGTTGAACCAGCTGGTAAAATGACGAAACTTACAGCCGGACCTGGCTGGAAGAGCGGGCTCCAAATCTCCGCCGAGGACTGGCTGGCCTACATCAGCGCTAATAATCAACATTATCCTTACCCGTTGACAGTAGTTATACAGCCATTGCTTGAATAAATGGCATTAACGGAAACCGGGACGAGGAGGATACGAGTTTGTTTGAAGCTTTAAAACCATTGTGGGAAACTGCTAAAAATGTTCTGCCGATCGTATTTTTTATGGTGGCCTTTCAACTACTAGTACTTAAGCAAACTCCTGCAGGCTCTAAACAGATTTTGGCAGGATTGGTACTGAGTATTTTGGGTTTACATTTTTTTCTCAAGGGAATTTCTTTAAGCTTGTTGCCGTTGGGGAACTCCATCGGCCGTGACTTGGTTTTGTTAGATAATAAATACATTATTGTAGCCTTTGCATTTATACTGGGCTACTTTGCTACTTTGGTCGAACCAGCTTTGAGGGTGCTGGCCTTGGAGGTCGAAGAGGTGTCGGTGGGCGCTATACCCAACAAAATTTTGATTCATACAGTTGCAATAGGGTTTGGTGCTGGCATGGCCCTGGGCATTTTTAAAATACTAAATAATATTCCTACGCCGAAAATCGTTACCCCGATATTGGTCCTAGCTTTGATTCTGGCTCAGTTTGCGCCAGATGAATTTGTGGCCATAGCCATGGATTCAGCCAGTGCTACCACCGGGCCGGTGAATATCCCGCTAAATGTAGCTTTGGCCCTAGGCCTTACGAAAATACTAGGGCTGACTGACCCGCTGTTGAATGGGTTTGGTATTGTTGGCCTCACCTCGCTAGGGGCTGTGATATCGGTGCTATCTTTGGGGATTATTAACAAATTATGAGGGGGGAGGCTAGTATGAACTATTTGGCTATTGTAGCAATTGTGGAACGGGGGAAAGCCGATGATATTGTGGCCCGGGCAAAAAAGGCCGGGGCTCGGGGAGCGACTATTTTATACGGGCGTGGGACAGGCGAGCACGAAAGCCGTAAATTCCTCAAAATTAATATTGAATCCTCGAAAGAAATAATAATTATTATCGCCGACCAGAATAGCTATACCCCTATTTACAATCTTATTGTCCAAGCTGGAAACATTAATCAGCCGGGGGCGGGCATTATTTTCACTGTACCGGTAGCGAACTTAATGGGAGTTGAGCATCACAAGGTTTAGCCCTGTAACATGGTAGGTAGGTGATAGCTTCATCGTGAGGGGGATAAGATATGCAAAGAACACGATCCGGTGAGGCAGCTAGAGCGGCGATCAAGATGGCATTATCACGAAACCGGGCCGATGAACAGCAGCTTAAAAAAGCTTTTCAGGCTGTTGGTATTATGGCAGCTGCAGTAGACCATGGCGGCGATTTTATTTCCTCAGTAAAAAAAGTGATCGAGCGAGCAGTGGTGGCCGCTAAACGGGAGGGGCTTATCGCCGAAGAAGAAGGGGCTGAAGGCGGAGTGGCCGGAGCAGCGCGGGAAGCCTTGTCCCAAATAATGCCCAAGGCCTTAGGCCTTAATATGGGCGGGAAAATTGGTATTGCTCGTTATGATGAACATATTGTAGTGGTGATTTTCTGCAGTATTGGATTGCTTCATTTAAATGAAGTTGCTTTCGGTCTTGGGCACAGGGCAGTAGTATCCCTGGCAAAAAACAACTGCGGTTAAGCTGATATTAGATCCATGAGCTGATATTAGACCCGATAGCATCAAATTAAAGGCCTTTATGGCCTTTAATTTTTTTTAAGCAGGATATTCGCCCTGGGAGGGCGAATATATTTTGTGGTAACAAGTGGTGAAAAGTGGGGATTTGCTCCAATCAGTGGGGTGAAGATAATGTTCATGGGGGAATACCAGCACGCCTTGGATAGTAAGGGACGCCTTTTTATTCCAGTTAAGCTGCGTGATGATTTGGGCGAACGCTTTATCATCACACGCGGGCTTGACCAGTGCTTGTTTGTCTACCCCCTCAGTGAATGGACTCGGCTGGAGCACAAGCTAAAAAACCTGCCCTTAAGTAAAGGCGAGGCCCGGGCCTTTGTCCGTTTCTTTTTCGCCGGGGCAATCGATTGTGAACTTGATAAACAAGGTCGTGTTTTGGTGCCGCCTTACCTACGAGCATATGCCAATATTGAACGCGAGGCGGTAATATTGGGGGTATCGAACCGGGTGGAGATTTGGGATCAATCAACTTGGGAAGACTACAGCAGCCAGGTGAGCGCCAATTATGCCAAACTGGCGGAAAAGATGGTCGACTTCGGCCTCTAGGAGGTAATCTATGTCTTTTGTGCATGAACCGGTGTTGGTTCAACAGGTTTTGTCTTATCTTGTCCATGAACCGGAAGGGGTTTATATCGATTGCACAGTTGGGGGAGGCGGACATGCCGGAGCGATATTGGATCTGCTGGCACCGAATGGTTTTTTACTGGGGATAGACGCAGACCAGGATGCGCTGGCGGCTACTGCAGCCCGCCTTCGGGTCTATGGTGAACGAGTGCGGCTGGTCAAAAATAATTTCCGTTATTTGGATGAAATATGGCATGATTCCGGTTGGCCGGCGCCGCAGGGAATATTGTTTGATCTAGGCGTATCATCCCCGCAGCTGGATCAAAAAGAGCGCGGCTTTTCTTATCATGAAGATGCCCCGTTAGATATGCGTATGGATGGCGAGCAACCGGTTACGGCCGCAACTCTCGTTAATAATTTAACGGAAAGAGAGTTGGCACACATTATAAGAAAATATGGGGAGGAACGTTGGTCTGCCCGTATTGCTCAATTCATTGTTCAACACCGACAACGGGAACCGATCAATACCACGCTCCAGCTGGTAGATGTAATCAAGGCGGCCATTCCAGTAGCAGCCAGAAGGCGGGGGCCCCATCCTGCCCGGCGAACTTTTCAAGCCTTGCGAATTGCGGTCAATGATGAGCTGAGGGCATTAGATGAAGCCCTACAGGCGGCGAAACGAATTTTGGCTAGCGGCGGCCGGTTGTGTGTTATTTCTTTCCACTCACTGGAAGATAGAATCGTAAAACATACTTTTCGTGCTTGGGCCAGGCAGGGCAAAGTTACCATTTTAACCAAAAAGCCGGTTACACCGGCTCAAGCTGAAATTGAGGTAAACCCACGATCGCGAAGTGCTAAATTACGAGCGGTAGAAAGGTCTTAGTTCTTAGGTTAAGAGGGGGCGCATAAAGTGGTAAGGGAAATAGAGGCAGCGCGTCACCTTCCAAGGCCGGATGAAAGGGCAAATAAAAAGCCGGTTAAAAATCACCCTCGGCGGCAGCAGAAAAGCGTTGCTTTGACGGCTTATAGTTTGTTCGTGGCCCTAACTGTGGGGCTAGTCCTGCTTTATATAGCTCAATATGCTTATGTGGCAAAACTTAGTCTGTCTTTAGCTCAGGCTCAGAAACAATTAGGGCAAATACAGCTGATGAATGAACAGCTGGAGCGACAGGCTTCAAAACTAAGATCCCTGCGCCGGGTGGAAGAAGAAGCTATCAACCGGTTAGGGATGGAAAAACCGCGCACCATACGTACGGTAAAAGCCCAGCTGGAACCCAATCAGGAACTGGCGTTGGCAGCTGAGCCATTACAAGTAAAGGAAGTTAGCAACCATGAAAACCGTCTTTGGGGTTTTTTAAACTGGGCGCGCGGACTTAAAAAGGCTTCTGCTTCCGGGATTAAACAGAATCACTGAAGGTTGGTGTATGGGCTTGAAGCACACGCTTACGGCAATGCGTAAGCGCATTGCGCTATTTTTACTGCTCATAATTTTTTGCTCCTGCGGGCTGGGTGCCCGCCTTTTCTACCTTCAGATTTTGAGGTCTGAAGAATATCGTTCAGCTGCATTAACGCAACGGTTGCATGAAATAGAAATCCAACCTAAACGGGGTGTAATAACCGATCGTAACGGGAAAAAGCTGGCAATCAATATCAGTTTGGACAGTGTGGTGGTGAATCCGCGCCAGATTAAAAACCCGAGTGAAGCAGCTACGGTTTTAGCCGAAACCCTTGGTTTGCCCCTCGACCAGGTAGAGGAGAAACTTACCAGCGATACTTTATTTGAATACGTGGCCCGTAAAATTGAATCGGAAAAATCAAAAGCTGTGCGGGCGTTGAAGTTGGACGGGGTTTATTTGGTGGAAGAAAGCAGCCGCTTTTATCCCAATGGTAACCTAGCCGCCCATATTTTAGGTTTCGCTGGTATTGATAACCAAGGTTTGGAAGGGCTGGAGCTCGTTTATGACCGAGAACTGCGTGGTACCATGGGCAGGTTTTTAGGAGAAACCGATGCCATTAACCGGGAAATTCCCGGTGGTGAAAAGCAGTACCTCCCATCTGAAGACGGCCATAATCTAGTACTTACTATTGATGAAGTGCTGCAGCATATTACCGAACGGGAACTAGACCGCTTGATGGAAGAAACAAAAGCCCAAGGAGCAATAGCGGTCATATCTAACCCTAATACCGGCGAAATTTTAGCGCTCGCCAACCGCCCTACTTTTGATTTAAACGACCCTTTGGCAGTGCCTGATGCAAACCGGCGGAATTTAGCCGTGTGGTATAATTATGAGCCGGGGTCTACTTTTAAAATTGTTACTGCAGCTGCTGCTCTGGAAGAAAAAGCGGTACAGCCAAACGATGGCTTTTATTGCCGTGGCAGCATGCAGGTAGCAGGTCATAATATCGCCTGCGTCACGGCCCACGGTAGCCAGACTTTTGCCGAGGTGGTCAAAAATTCCTGTAATGTGGGCTTTATGACTATTGGTATGCGATTATCCCGGGAAACTTTTTACCAATATATAGCCGATTTTGGCTTCGGGACGACTCTAGGTTCTGAGCTTCCGGGGGAAGCAGATGGAATCTTGCTGCCGGTGGCCGATGTAGGCCCGGTAGAGCATGCAAATATTTCCTTCGGCCAAGGCATTGCTGTAACTCCGCTGCAAATGGTAGCTATGACCGGGGCGATAGCTAACGGCGGCTTGTTGATGAAACCTCAGATTGTACGTGAAATACAGGCTGCTGATGGCACCACTAGCCAGCCTTTTACTCCACAAGTTTTACGTCAGGTGGTGTCTACCGAGACTGCTTCCCAGCTCTGCCAGCTGCTCGAGGCAGTAGTGGCCGATGGAACCGGTCGTGCCGCCCAGGTGCCCGGTTATCGTCTGGCCGGGAAAACTGGTACAGCCCAAAAAATTGTTGACGGGCGTTATGTATCGGATAAGCACGTGGCCTCATTCATAGGTTTTGGGCCGGTTGAAGATCCTCAGATGGTAATTTTAGTGGTGGTAGATGAACCTCAAGGTGCTTATTACGGCGGGGTCGTTGCCGCCCCTGCGTTCAAGCGTTTGATGGAAGATTCTTTGCGCTATTTATCTATTCCCCCGGCTGAGATAACTGAAGAGGAAGCTATGGAGGAGAAGGTGCAGGCACCAGCAGTGTTAAATTTGCCTCTCGAGGAAGCGGGAAAGCTTTTGGCTGAACAAGGGTTTTCGTACCGGGTAGAGGGCGAAGGAACTACTGTCATTGATCAAACGCCGCCGCCGGGTACAACAGTTACGACGGATACAAAAATTATTCTGATCTGTGGTGAAAGGAAACCGGCGCCAGGGTTAGTTACTGTACCCAATTTAGCTGGCCAAACCATGCGGCAAGCTGCCCAAAGTTTAGCCGAAATGGGGCTGACTCTAAAACCGATAGGTACCGGATTAGCCGTAAGGCAGGATCCCTTGGCTTGTAGTCAGGTTCCGATTGGGAGCATGATTGTAGTTGAGTTTGAGCCGCCCAACTAGTGGTTATTTTTCGCGGCCGCATAAGGGTTGAAATGTTTAATCCCGGGCAGGAAATAGATGTTGCCCCCCCGAAATTAGCTAGACGGGCAGGTAAAAAGGCGCTTAAGCAGGAAAACATTTGTAATTGGCTTCTTTTGGCTAAGCCATACTAGAAATAACAAATAACTACAAAGGGGGGCATTCTGTTGACAAAAACCTTATCAGAACTTTTAACTGAAACTGTGGTGCTAAATATCGATTGGAACGAGCTGCCGCCGGAAACAAAGATCAAGCAGGTAGCCTACGATTCACGGGCAGTAAAGCCGGGAGGTTTATTTGTTGCCATCCCGGGCTTTAGGTATGATGGTCATGAATTTATTCCGGACGCCATAGCCAATGGTGCGGCTGCTGTGGTGCTTGAGCAGCCGACAACAAGGCTGCCGGCTGGGGTAGCGAAGGTGATCGTGCCAGATAGCAGGGAGGCTTTGCCCGATATAGCGGCAAATTTTTATGATTACCCGTCCCGGAAACAAAAAGTAGTGGGGGTCACCGGTACGAATGGTAAGACGTCCACTACTTTTTTGTGCGAAGCAATGTTCCAGCAGGCAGGGTATAAAACCGGGCTGATCGGCACTATAGAAAACCATATTGGAGACCGGATACTTCCCGTAGAGCGGACCACTCCGGAATCAGTTGATATAGAGTATTTGCTCGGAGAAATGGTAAAAGACGGTGCCACCCATGTAGTACTGGAAGTTTCATCCCATGCTCTCGATCTGAAGCGGGTTAAAAACATCGACTTCGATGTGGCGGTATTTACTAATCTATCCCAGGATCATTTAGACTATCATAAAACTTTGGCCGACTACCGCTTAGCCAAAGCGCAATTATTCGCCCAGCTAAGCTCGAAAGGTCGCGGGAAAGGCGTGAAAACGGCCGTACTTAATGCCGACGATCCTAATAGCGCTGTTATGGAAAAAGCTACTGCAGCAGCTGTACTAACTTATGGAATAGAAAACAAAGCTGATATTACTGCCAGCCAGATCAAGATAGAAGCCCAAACCGCCTCTTTTCGGCTAACGACTCCAGCCGGTATCAGCCAAATCAGACTTAATACTACTGGTCTATTTAGCGTGTATAATGCCTTGGCAGCGTGCAGCGTTGGAATTAGTCAAGGGATTGGGCAGGATATAATCTCAGCAGCGTTGGAGAACATGTCCGGTGTTCCCGGCCGGTTTGAGCAAGTAAAATGCGGGCAAGACTTTTCTGTTATTGTGGACTATGCTCATACCCCGGATGGATTGGAAAACATTTTGAAAACTGCCCGTGAATTTGCTGCTGGCAGAGTTATTTTAGTTTTTGGCTGCGGTGGCGACCGTGATCGAACCAAGCGTCCCCTCATGGGGCGGCTGGGGGCAAAATATGCCGATCTGGTCTATATAACGTCGGATAATCCGCGTAGCGAAGACCCCGAAGAAATTATTAACCACATCGAAGCCGGGGTAAAAGAGGTTGCGGATAAAGGATCCTATAACCGAATCATCGATCGTCGCCAGGCAATCTATGCTGCCTTGGCTGCAGCCCGGCCCCAAGATGTGGTGCTTATCGCCGGAAAAGGCCACGAAACTGATCAAATTTTGAACGAAAGAACCATACATTTCGATGACCGGGAAGTAGTGCGCGATTATTTTAAGGGGCTGAACAGCTCATGAAACCAATAACAACGGCTGAGATTGCCAGCATCACCGGAGGAGACATTATTGCCGGCAGCGGCGATACCCGGGTGCTGGGAATTAGTGTGGATTCGCGGGTGGTGAAAAAAAAGGACCTGTTTGTGGCCTTGCCAGGCGAGCGCACTTGTGGGCATAAATTTGTTCCGGAAGCTCTGGCTGCCGGAGCCTCAGCAGCCTTGGTTAGCCAGGCCATGGAACATTCTTGTTTGCCGGAAAAAACTATTATTTTGGTACCAGATACAGGCAAGGCATTGCTAAAACTAGGGGCCTGGTATCGTCGCCAATTTACTGTTCGCACAGTAGCTATTACCGGTAGTACAGGTAAAACCACGACTAAGGATATTACAGCGCGGGTTTTAAATTGCCGCTGGCCTACTTTGAAAAACCCAGGAAACCTTAACACTGAAATAGGGCTGCCGCTAACGCTTTTTAAGTTGAAAAAACAGCATAAAATAGCCGTATTGGAACTGGCAATGCGGGGGTTAGGGCAAATTCGCCAGCTGGCCCGGATAGCAAAGCCGGAAGTGGGTGTTATTACCAATGTGGGTGTAGCCCACATAGAGCTGCTTGGCTCCAGGGATAACATCGCCCGCGCTAAAGGAGAACTGTTAGAGTCGCTGCCGACCCATGGTATGGCAATTTTAAATGGCGATGATCCGCAGATCAGGCAGTTGTCTGCCCATAGTCGTAGCCCAGTATTATATTATGGTCTTGATGATAGCGCTGATATTTTTGCTTCGGCGATAAAAACTTCAGAAACCAGGACTAGTTTTACTGTCAATGGTCTCTGTGGAAACGGGCGAATTCATTTACCATTGATAGGCCGTTTTAATGTTTACAATGCTTTAACCGCTATAGCAGTAGGGTATTATTTTGGCTTAGCGCTGGACGAGATGGCAGCAACATTGGAGAAGGTCGAATCGACTCCCATGCGCTTTAATATATGCCGGCGGGCCGATGATGCCCTGATTATCGATGATGCTTACAATGCCAATCCGGTTTCAGTAAGCAACGCTTTAACTGCCCTGGCTGACATAGCCCAGGGCCGGAGAACGATAGCCATTCTGGGCGATATGTTAGAATTAGGGGAGCTGGCGCCATCAGCTCATACTGAAATCGGTGAACTGGCGGCTAAGCTGGGCTTGGATTGTCTTATCGCAGCAGGAAAATGGGCGCCGTTTCTAGTCGAAGGTGCTGTTTCCGCTGGATTTTGCCCCGATAAAGTGTATTTATGTCCTGATACAGCAGCCGCGGCGGATATCGCTGCTCGCCAAGTACGGCCCAAGAATGTGGTGTTGGTTAAGGCATCGCGCGGGATGCAGTTTGAACAGATAATTGCAATGTTAAAACAAGAAGGGTGCAGATAATTCATGCTCAAGCGGATAATATTAGCAGTTGCGGCAGGACTTTGTACTGTCCTGGTCCTTACTCCTCCCTGGATTAAATATCTCAAACGATTAGACTATGGGCAAATTATTCGCAGCCAAGGCCCCAAAAGGCACCAAATAAAGTCGGGAACACCTACAATGGGTGGGGTTGTGATAGTTATTGCAATTGTTGCGGCGGCGTTGCTAGTTGCCGATTGGACTTCAGAGGTGCTTTTATCCGTGGCCCTTACGGTGACATATGCACTGATCGGGTTGGAGGATGACTGGCGCAAGACGGTCAAGAAACGGTCTTTAGGGCTTAGGGCGCGTGAGAAACTTATATTTCAAATAATACCGGCGGCGATTATGGGCAGCTGGATATATTTGCAGGGAGGCTCGGGTACTGAGATTTACATCCCTGTTTACGGTGCTGTGCAATTAGGGTTATGGTATGTGGTTTTTGCAGTATTAATAGCAGTAAGTACCGCAAACGCCGTCAACCTGACTGACGGGCTGGATGGGTTAGCCGCAGGTACAGTATTTATTGCATTGCTCGCATTTACTGTAATCGCTTGGGAACAACAGTCTGTGTTAGCTATTTTCACTGCTGGAGCAGCAGGAGCTTGTCTTGGTTTTTTATGGTTTAATGGCTACCCGGCCCGAATCTTTATGGGGGATACAGGTTCGCTCGCTCTAGGAGCGGTGCTCGCTACGGCTGCAATATTTACCAAAACAGAGCTGTTTTTGATTATTATCGGCGGGATATTTGTTCTTGAAGCACTATCGACCATAATACAGGTACTGTTTTTTCGCCTTACCGGTGGGAGAATCTTCCGGATGAGCCCACTTCACCATCACTTTGAACTATTGGGCTGGAGCGAACCGGTAGTGGTACGGCGGTTTTGGCTAGCCAGCACAGCAATGTCTGTTTTGGGCTTGACCATTTGGTACCATTTTGTGGTTTTGTAGAGGGGGGAATCAGGAATCCTATGGCTAATCGAGTCCAGCCTGCAGTTTTGGTTCTGGGGTTAGCCAAAAGCGGTTATGCTGCGGCTACTGCTTTACTAGCCCGGGGAGTGCAGGTTATAGTAACAGATTTACAAATTAGTCCACTTATGCGAGAACGCGCAAGAAAACTTACTGCTCTGGGTGCTAAAGTGGTCTTGGGGGAGCATCCATTTCATTTATTGGAGCAGGTGAACTATATCGTGACAAGCCCGGGGGTTCCCGATACAGCGCCTATCATCATGGAGGCCAAGCGGCGCCGCTACCCTATTATTAGCGAACCTGAGTTGGCATACCGCCTTCATCGGGGCCTATATATAGCAATAACCGGGTCTAATGGCAAAACCACCACCGCTACTTGGGTTCAAGAAATTTTATCGGCAGCTAAAATCCCCGCGGTACTGGCCGGAAATATTGGCCAGCCCCTTACCGCTGCGCTAGCTACTGTTAGCCCTTCGAGTTGGGTCGTGGCCGAGCTATCAAGTTTCCAGCTTCAATACACAGATGAATTCCATCCCCGTATAGGAGCAATCTTAAATCTGAGCGAGGATCACTTAGACCGCCATGGCAATTTTGATGCTTATGTCGCAGCTAAAGCCAATATTTTTGCCCGCCAAAAGCAGCAAGATATTCTAGTTCTCAACGCTGACAATAAAACATGCCAGGATCTGGCTACAGCAGCTTCAGCACGAATTATGTTTTTTAGCCGAAAAAAGATACTTACTGCCGGCGCCTGGGTTGAAAATGGGCATATTATGTTAAAGTGGGGGAGCCCTTCGATTCCAATCTGTCCGGTGCACGAATTGGGCCTTCCGGGTGAACACAATTTGGAAAATGCTCTGGCGACAACTTGTTTAACTTGGGCGGCTGGAGCAAACAGTGCAGCCATCACCAATGGGCTTAAAACATTTTCTGGGTTGGAACACCGCTGCGAACAAGTTGCAGTAATAGACGGAGTTAATTACATAAATGATTCAAAAGGCACCAACCCAAATGCTACTTTAAAAGCTATTTCCGCTTATGCTCCGCCTCTTATTTTAATTGCCGGTGGTAAAGACGAAGGTGCCTGCCTTGATGTTTTGCTACCTGTTATTAAAGAGCGTTGCCGCGCCGTTATTCTGCTGGGGGAAGTGGCCGGCAAGTTTCAACAAACTTTGGTCAAAGCGGGGTTTACTGACGTGTATCGAACAGAAACCTTGCCGGCTGCAGTACAGCTGGCACAGCAGCTTGCTCGCCCGGGAGAAACCGTATTGTTATCCCCGGCTTGCGCTAGTTTCGATATGTTTTCAAACTATGAACAGCGGGGGCAAGTTTTTAAACAAGCGGTAGCAGGATTAGGAGGTGCCGAAAGGTGGAAAGGCGGCCGGACTTTCTAATTTTTTTTGCTATTGTTACTTTGTTAGGCATCGGTATTGTTATGGTTTTCAGCGCCAGCAGCATATCGGCAACAATTGAGTTTGATGATAGTTCCTACTATTTGAAAAAACAGATTATCGCCGCGGCGATTGGTATTTTGGCCATGCTTTTATTTATGCAAATTGACTACCGGCGCCTAAAAAAGTGGGCTCCGGTAGCGCTGTTGATCGCCTTAGCACTGTTAGGGTTAGTGCTGGTGGAACAGGTTGGTGTTGAAGGTGGCGGCGCTACCCGGTGGTTGCACTTGGGGCCTTTTAATCTCCAGCCGTCAGAAGTGGCCAAAATCAGCACCGTATTGTTTATGGCGGCGGCATTGTCCAGCCGCAGGATAAAAATTACAGATTTTTTTCGCGGTTTGCTGCCTTTGGCTGCAATGCTCGGAATCCTTTTTCTGCTTATTTTAAAACAACCTGATCTGGGAACGGCTATTACCTTGGTGGCTACGACAGTGGTGATGCTTTATGCATCTGGGGCCAAGGCCGCTCACTTATTAGGCTTGGCCGTTTGTTCATTGCCGGTACTTTGGTGGGCGGTTGTTGGGGAGAAATACCGCCTACAACGATTTCTGGCCTTTTTGAACCCGGAAGCCGATCCACTGGACACAGGCTTTCATATCATTCAATCGCTGTATGCTATTGGATCCGGGGGGCTGCTCGGCGTTGGCCTGGGTCAGAGCCGACAAAAATTTCTCTATTTACCTGAGCGGCATACGGACTTTATCTTCGCTATTATTGGTGAGGAATTAGGTTTGCTTGGAACACTGTTTGTGTTGGGATTGTTTATGCTGTTTGCTTGGCGTGGCTGCCGGGCAGCGATGTTAGCCCCGGATCGTTTTGGTATTTTACTCGGCACCGGTATAGTGGCCATGGTAAGCATCCAGGCGCTGGTAAATATCGGCGTAGTGACAGGATCGATGCCCATTACCGGCATCCCGCTGCCCTTTATTAGTTACGGTGGCTCATCTTTGGTGTTTACGTTGGCTGCAGTTGGGATCCTGCTCAACATATCCCGCCATGGCACCGGTTCCAGCTAAAGAAGGAGTAAGACGTATGAGAATTTTATTCACCGGCGGCGGTACCGGAGGGCATATTTATCCCGCCTTGGCCATGGCCCAATTGATACAACAGCGCAAGCGAGACGCTGAAATAATATTTGTGGGCACCGATCGTGGCCTAGAAAGAGAGCTGGTACCTAAGGCTGGATTTAAGCTGAAGAAAGTAGCTGCAGCCGGATTGAAGCGGCGTCTGGTTAAGGCCAATTTAGGCGTTTTCGCAGCTAATGCCTACGGTTTTTTCCAAGCACTTAAGGTGGTGCACAAGTTTAAACCACATGTGGTTGTAGGCACAGGCGGGTATGTGACTGTGCCGGTAATATTGGCGTCAGTCTGCCTACGCAAGCCAATCATATTACATGAACAAAATGTTTTGCCTGGTCTGGCCAATAAAATTTTAAGCCAGTTTGCTAACTGTGTGGCCTTGTCGTATGAACAAAGTGCAGCCCACTTCAAACGGGCCCGGCGTGTGGTCATAACCGGGAATCCTGTCCGGCCGGCGATTTGGCAGCAAAGCCGGGAACAGGGGCGCCACAATTTGGATATTAAAGCCAATGCCCGTTTTGTATTGGTGTTCGGCGGCAGCCGGGGTGCCCGTCCCATCACCGAAGCGGCTGTAGCAGCGGCAGAGCGCCTGCTGCTTGATCCGAGGCTAACCCTATTGATAGTGACAGGGAGAGCGGATTTTGTTACAATTGAGGAGAAAGTCCGCCATTTGGGTATACAAGCCTCCAGGGCGGGGAAAATGTTACTAAGGCCTTATATGTACAATATGGAAGATGCCTTGGCTGCGGCCGATATAGTGGTAACTCGAGCCGGAGCCACTACTTTAGCTGAGATTACCGCCCGCGGTCTGCCGGCGGTATTGATACCATCTCCTTATGTAACTGCCAATCACCAAGAGTATAATGCCCGTACGTTGGCTGATAGCGGAGCAGCGGTGATGATCAAGGAACAGGACTTGTCACCGCGGGTTCTGGCTGACACTATCCAGTCATTATTGGCAGATCCCCAGCGTTTGGTTCAGATGGGAGCTGCTGCTCGATCTCTAGGCCGACGTAACGCGGCTGAAATCCTGGTGCAAGAAATTCTCAAATTCACCTGAAGTAACACTTTCAAGCCGTGCCGCATAGATTACAATGCTGGTGCCCATTTAAAGTTGTCCGCTGCGCGGCTAGTTTGTCGAGAGTGGGAAGGAGAGAACCTGAATGCCGACTGATAGTCGCACTATACACTTTATTGGCATCGGCGGCGCCGGCATGAGTGCTATCGCCAAGGTGTTGCTGGAGGCAGGGAACACCATCACCGGCTCAGATCTAAAGATTTCCGATGCTACCGAACGATTATCCTCCATGGGCGCTAATATTTTTTTAGGCCACCGGGAAGAAAACTTATTAAATCCCGATGTTGTTGTAGTGTCATCAGCGATTCCAGCAAATAACATAGAGCTCCAGACTGCTAAACAACGGGGCATCAAGGTTATGCAGCGTGGCGAAATGTTAGCAGAGCTCATGAGCCAGCGAAAAGGAATCGCCATAGCCGGCGCTCATGGCAAAACTACTACAACGTCGATGGTTTCATTGACGTTAGAAAAAGCAGGGCTAGATCCCACAGTGCTTATCGGTGGTGAGCTAAACGATATTGGCGGCAATGCCAAGTTGGGCCGCGGCGAATTTTTGATAGCGGAAGCGGATGAAAGCGATGGTAGCTTTTTAAAATTAAAACCTCATATTGCGATAGTGACAAATGTCGAGGATGACCATTTGGATTATTATGGAAGCATGGACAATATCGTCGCCGCTTTTACAAACTTTGTGGAGCAGGTGCCGACAGATGGGGCGGCTATTGTTTGTGCCGACAACAGCAATGCAATGAAAATGATCGCGAAGGCCAACCCGAGCCGTTGGATAACCTACGGCATCAATCAGCCGGCTGATTATCAAGCCCGCCAAGTCAGTTTTGAGGCCTTTACTAGCACTTGTGAAGTGTGGAAACAAGACCGCTACCTAGGATCGCTCGACTTGATTGTGCCGGGCAGGCACAGTATTTTAAATGCCTTAGCTACAGTCGCTTTAGCCCAGGAAGTTGGGGTAGAGTTTAATGTGGTTAAAGAAGCTTTGGCTACATTTAACGGAGTACTGCGGCGATTTCAACATTTAGGTACGGTAAACGGCATCCATGTAGTGGATGATTATGGGCATCATCCTACAGAGATCCTGGCCACTTTAAGTGCTGCCAAGCAAGGGCGGTTTAAGCGTACTGTATGTGTCTTCCAACCTCATCGCTATAGCCGCACAAAATTTCTTTATCGTGAATTTGGTGCTGCTTTTCACCAAGCTGACAAGCTTATTGTCACCGATATTTATTCCGCCGGAGAAACACCCATTGCAGGAGTAACGGCAAAATTAATAGTAGATGCTGTGTTGGCTGAAGGTGGTCCCGACACGATCCACATTCCTGATTTGAAAGATGTGGTTTCCTACTTGTTAAAGTTTACAAAACCCGGTGACCTGGTGCTCACCTTAGGCGCTGGTAATGTCTGGCAGGCAGGGGAAGAATTGATCCGGATGCTCTCACCGGCTAAACATATGGTCAAAACGTAGAACCGGATAAGGGCAAAGGGGATAGAGGGGTGTTGCTGCAGTGGGTAAGTTTGTTATAACCGGCGGTAAGCCGCTGCAGGGGTCAGTACGTATTGCCGGAGCTAAGAATGCTACTTTGCCTATTATGGCAGCCACATTGCTTTGCCCCGGTAGCTGTGAACTCAAAAGGGTACCAAATTTGCGCGACGTTCATATGATGAAAGAAATTTTAACCTCGCTGGGAGCCAAAATAGAATCTGGCCCCCAGTGGTGTAAAATTGACGCTGCTAATGTGGTTTCCTATCAAGTGCCGGAACGGCTTATGCGCGAAATGCGTTCATCGGTATTCCTCATTGGTGCTTTATTAGGACGGCTGGGAAGGGCGAAAGTATCATATCCTGGCGGTTGTGCTATCGGTCCGCGGCCGATCGATCTTCATTTGAAAGGCCTCGCTGCTTTAGGGGCTCGAATAGATGAACGCCATGGCTATATCATAGCTACTGCACAGACTTTACGGGGGGCTGATGTTCACCTCGACTTCCCCAGTGTAGGCGCTACCGAGAATATTATGCTAGCATCAGTGCGGGCGCAAGGAAAAACAGTTATTCGAAATGCAGCCAAAGAGCCCGAGGTGGTTGACCTCCAAAATTTTTTGACCAAAATGGGAGCCCAAATTCGTGGGGCCGGCACCGATACTATTCAAATAGAAGGGGTCAACAACCTCAAACCGGCAGCCCATTTTATAATTCCGGATCGTATTGAGGCTGGCACATTTATGGTAGCTGCCGCCATGACCGGAGGCAATGTTTTGCTCCAGGATGTGATCGATGAGCATACGGAACCTGTTGCAGCTAAACTGCGTGAAGCTGGTGCGGTCGTAGAAAATATGAACGGGCAAATCCGTGTCCGGGCTCAAGGGGGCCTCAATGCGGTAGACATCAAGACCCTTCCTTACCCAGGTTACCCTACCGATATGCAGCCGCAAACTATGGCTATGTTAAGCTGTGCTAAGGGTACAAGTGTTATAATTGAGACCATTTTTACCAATCGCTTCAAGCACGTAGATGAACTAAGACGTATGGGGGCCCAAATCGGCATTGAGGGCCGGGCAGCGGTAGTCCGTGGTGTTGAAAGATTGAGCGGCGCTGCTGTGGAAGCGTCGGATCTTCGGGCTGGAGTTGCTTTGGTATTGGCTGGATTAGTAGCGAAGGGTCAAACTGTGGTGGATTATATACACCATATTGACCGCGGTTATGATGGTCTTGAACAGAAACTGTCGGCCTTGGGGGCCCAAATAGAGCGTATACAAGATTGACGGGGGCATACCGAGGTTGCTTTTTTGCCAGATGAGGGGTGAACGAGCATGCTATCCAGCCGTTCTTTTCGCCTTATTTTCATTTTATTCGTAGCCTTAATAGGAATAGTTGGAGGGCTGATGCGCTCCCCATACTTTAATATAACCGCTGTGACTGTACAGGGAACCGAACAGATAAGCCCGGATGAGGTCATGTTGCTTACCGGTATCCAGCCAGGACTGAATATTTTCAGCCTAAGGGCCGCTGAGGTAATAAAGGCTGCTACCGGCCATCCTTGGATCCGCCATATAGAAATGATTCGCCGGCTGCCAGGGCAGGTGATACTGAAGGTTACTGAACGGCAGCCATTCCTGCTCGTGCCCTATCGCACTTCTTTTTTAGAAATAGCCGAAGACGGGGTTGTATTGGCTGTACGGCCAACCTTATCGGGACAAGCCTTGCCTTTAGTGACGGGATTTTCGGTTACAGATCAAGTGCGGCTGGGGCAGAAGTTGCCGGATGAGGAGGTGGCCCAGGTCAGCCTTTGTTTAAATGGGTTACCAGCAGATTTTTGGTCCCAAGTAGCTGAAATCCATTTGGATGAAAACAAAGAAATTACCTTATATACTTTAGACCGAGTCCAGATTAGGTTGGGTGAACCGGTAAGGTTAAAGCAAAAATTAGCCTTATTGTCCGGTACCTGGGCTAAACTTAAAGATCAAGGCCAAACTGCGGTAAGTATTGATGTTAGGACCGGGGAAAAAGCTATAGTTAAGCCGAAATAGCGGGCATTGTCGCTATAGTCTCCGGGTTAAAACTTTACCGCGGTTTTTGCAAGAGAGAGGTGAGGTTCCAATGGGACGGCAAGGGCAAATTTGGATTACTATAATCTGTATTATCTTGGGGATTATATTATCAGCCCAGCTTCGGACCCAAGCCGGAATCAGACAGGACATTCCGACCAAACGAATCGAGGAAATGGCGAGTCTGCTCAATGAGGCTGAGTCGGAGCGCGATAAATTGAGGCTTCAGCTTTATAGGTTACAGGCTGAAACTGACGAGATTATGAATAAAGAAAAAAGTATTGCAGCCGGTATTCAAATTGATTTGCAGCAAGCTCGTATGGCTGCAGGCTTTACCGAAGTTCAAGGCCCGGGACTGCTTATTACGTTAAGCGACAGCACCAGAGTTGCACAAACGGGACAAGATCCAAACCTGTTTCTTATACATGATGAGGATTTGCTTAAACTAACCAATGAACTTAAGGCCTCCGGGGCAGAAGCTATAGCTTTGAACGGCCACCGGCTGGTGGCCTCGACTGAGATAAGATGTGCCGGTCCTACAATTTCTGTTAACAATACTAGAATTAGCCCGCCTTACGTAGTGGAAGCTATTGGTGATCCGGCCGGGTTAGAAAGTGCCCTCAAAATGCGCGGCGGCATCGTGGAAACAATGCAGTTTTGGGGCATCCAAGTCACAATGGAAAAAAAAGATCAGCTACAGCTACCTGCTTATGTGGGCAGCCATACGTTTAAATTTGCCCAACCAGTGGATAAGGAGGCTAAATGATGTTTTGGCCGTTAACGGGGATTCTGATAGGGATGATAGTAGGGCTGGTCTTTCCTTTTTCTTTTCCCATAGCCTATGCTCGTTATATAGCTGTAGCTATCTTGGCCGGGCTGGATTCTGTTTTTGGGGGTATTAGAAGCAATTTTGAACGCAATTTCGACCCGGTAATTTTTATTTCTGGTTTTTTTAGCAATGCTGTTTTTGCTGCTGTTCTTACCTATATCGGCGACCGCCTAGGGGTGGAAATATATTATGCTGCGGTTTTTGCGTTTGGCGTGCGTATTTTTCAAAACCTCGCTGCCATGCGCCGGCATCTGGTGGAGCAGATCCGTGACCATGGAAAAAAACGCAGGGCGGCGCAATAGCTGGATCGGACGAGATTTACGATCTATTGCTAAGGCCGGTAATCTATGGTATACTACTTCCGGCTAAAACACACGTTTTCTGACCTGAGCCGGGAGTGCCTGCGGGTTCTGGCCGGGACTGATGAAAACGGAGGCAAAACTTAAGGAGGTTAACAGATGGCAATAGTAACTATGAAGCAGTTATTGGAGGCAGGAGTCCACTTTGGTCACCAGACCCGGCGTTGGAACCCTAAAATGGCAGAATATATTTTTACCGAACGAAACGGCATATACATTATTGATCTACAAAAAACCGTTCGAAAAATTGAAGAAGCCTATGACTTTGTTAGGGATCTGGTGGCTCAAGGCGGTTCGGTGCTTTTTGTTGGCACTAAAAAGCAAGCCCAAGACTCTATTCGGGAAGAAGCCGAACGCTGTGGGATGTTTTATGTTAATCTGCGTTGGCTCGGCGGCATGCTTACTAACTGGAAAACTATAAGGCAGCGGATCCAACGGCTGGAAGAGCTAGAAAAAATGGAAGCCGATAACATGTTTTCGGTCCTGCCTAAAAAAGAAGTTATGCAGCTTATGGCTGAAAAAGACCGGCTCAACAGATTTCTTGGCGGCATCAAGGATATGCCCGGGCTGCCGCAAGCTGTCTACATCGTTGATCCGCGCAAAGAACGTATAGCCGTAGCCGAAGCACGCAAGCTGGGTATTCCGATTGTCGCTATAGTGGATACAAATTGCGATCCCGATGAGATCGACTACATTATACCGGGTAACGATGATGCTATCCGGGCTGTCAAGCTATTAACGGCTAAAATGGCTGATGCGGTACTAGAAGGTAAATTGGGAGAACAAGCGATGGAAGAGGAACAGTAAACCATACTCAAGGTAGGGGAGCATGAGAGCCCTAAGCAGCCGAAAGCTTCATGTCCCTTACCTTCTTGATTATAATAGGGAGGTACAAAAAGTGGCGGTTTCTGCACAAGAGGTAAAGAAATTAAGGGAAAAAACCGGGGCCGGAATGATGGATTGTAAACGCGCACTCGAAGAAACTGGCGGTATTATGGATAAGGCTATCGAATACCTAAAAGAGCAAGGTTTAGCAGCGGCATCTAAGCGGGCGGATCGCGTAGCTGCCGAGGGAATCATTGAATCATATATCCATATGGGTAATAAACTGGGCGTGTTGGTCGAAGTTAACTGCGAGACAGATTTTGTTGCACGCACGGATGAGTTTCGTGAATTTGCAAAGGACATCGCTATGCAAGTGGCAGCCAGCAACCCATTGTATTTATCCCGGGAAGATGTTCCGGCAGAAGTTCTGGCCAAGGAAAAAGACATACTCCGCAAGCAAGCCATTAATGAGGGCAAACCCGAGCAGGTGGTTGATAGAATTGTAGAAGGACGCCTGGCCAAGTTTCTAGACGAAACTTGTTTGCTCGAACAGCCGTTTATCAAAGACCCTGACAAAAAGGTCGGGGATCTGTTGAAAGAAAAAATAGCTCGTATTGGCGAAAATATGGTTATCCGCCGTTTTGTGCGTTTCCGACTGGGTGAACTGGTAGAATGATTTTTCCTGCCCGAATATAAATTCATTAATCGGGAGGAATGAGTATGCTGGGTCCAAAATATAAGCGCATAGTGTTAAAATTAAGCGGGGAAGCATTAGCCGGCGAAAAAGGTTTTGGTATAGACCATCAGGTTGTTAAAGGGGTCGCCCAGGAGGTCAAGGAAATTTACGAACTGGGGGTCAAGGTAGGCATTGTCGTAGGTGGTGGCAACATATGGCGTGGTGTTTCCGGTAGTGAAATGGGTATCGACCGGGCTACAGCTGATTATATGGGTATGTTGGCAACTGTTATTAATGCGTTGGCCTTCCAGGATGCTCTAGAGAAAATTGGTGTCGATACCAGGGTTCAAACCAGTATTGAAATGAGGGCCGTAGCGGAACCGTATATCAGACGCCGGGCAATACGCCACCTGGAAAAAGGGAGGGTGGTAATCTTTTCTGCGGGCACCGGTAGCCCATATTTCAGTACCGATACTACTGCTGCGCTTCGGGCAGCCGAAATCGGGGCTGAAGTAATACTTATGGCCAAACGGGTGGATGGTGTCTATGATTCCGATCCCCTGGAGAACCCGGCCGCGAAAAAGTTTGCTCGCCTAAGCTATATTGCTGTTTTAAACCAAGGCCTAGGTGTTATGGATTCTACGGCAGCTTCGCTATGCATGGACAACAGCATACCACTACTCGTGTTTGGCATTTCCACCCCAGGCAATATAAGGCGGGCAGTAATGGGGGAAGGTATTGGTACTATTATAGGAGGGGAGTTTGATGTCGCTGGGACGGATTGAAAGTGAAGCCGAAGAAAAAATGGAAAAGAGTTTAGAAACCTTTCGGAAAGAATTGGCCGTTATGCGTACTGGCAGGGCTACACCGGCATTATTGGAAAGAGTTATGGTGGACTATTATGGTAGTCCCATGCCGATTAATCAAGTAGCGACTATTTCAGTGCCTGAATCACAGCTGCTTGTCATTCAACCGTGGGATCGATCCATAATAAAGGAAATTGAGAAAGCCATTTTGAAATCCGACCTAGGTCTTAACCCGTCCTCAGATGGCACGCTTATTAGGTTACCTATTCCCAGCCTTACCGAAGAACGACGCCGTGATCTGGCTCGCATAGTCTGGAAAAAGGCTGAAGAGACAAAAATAGCTGTACGCAACATTCGTCGCGAGGCCAACGATGAATTAAAGCGGTTGGAAAAAGAAGAATCTATCTCGGAAGATGAAATCAAGCGTCGCCAACAAGAAATACAAAAACTAACGGATAAATTTGTTGGCGATGTGGACAGCGTAGCTGAGGCTAAAGAAAAGGAAATTATGAGTATATGAAGCCCGGCGGTAAGGCAATGCCCGACGTGCTGGCCCGGCCGCTAGCCGGGGCTTTGGCTAGGCTGAACCAAGAAGGGCTAACAGCTATTGTCAAAGAAACTAGCTTACCCGACCAGCCGCCAGTAGGTTCTGAACTGCGGGTTGTCCGTGCAACTATAACCCAAGGAGTTGTGAATTTAGTTACAGCCAGGTTCAAGACTTGGCCGGCGGATGCGGAGCCCCCTCTGTAAAGGGGGCGTTTACCTTCTAGGAGGGAGGGTATGGGATGGAAACAAAAAACCAAACAAACGATGTTGGCCCAGGTAGGTCTAATTTGCTCCATGTTGCTATAATCATGGATGGAAACGGCCGGTGGGCCCGTAAACGTGACCGGCCGCGGCTTTACGGACATCGAGCGGGTTTGGAGGCAGTCCGCCACCTAGTCAGCTGTGCGCCTAAACATGGTATAAAGCATTTGACCTTGTTTGCTTTTTCGACCGAGAATTGGCGCCGGCCGCGCCCTGAAGTTGAAGGACTTTTTGCTTTGCTTCAAGAATACGTAAAAAAAGAGACGGCTAAACTGGTTGAACAAGGTGTGCGGGTTCGCTTTTTGGGGGAACGAAAAGGACTGCCCGATACGGCAAAGAAAATTGTTGATCGATGTGAACACGGGACAGCTCAAGGTTCTCGTTTAAATCTAAATATTGCCCTAAATTATGGGGGACGAAGTGAAATATTGCATGCGGTTCGGAAAGTGGCAGCCAAGGTAGAAAAGGGTATGCTCAAAGCGGCCGAAATTAAAGCAACCGATTTTGAATCCCAGCTGTTTACCCGGGGGCTGCCGGATCCCGATTTACTGATTCGCACCAGCGGAGAAAATCGCCTGAGCAATTTTCTTCTTTGGCAGCTAGCTTACACTGAATTACATTTTACACCGGTACTGTGGCCGGATTTTAAAGAAGAGCATTTAGTAGCTGCTCTATCCGATTTCCGTCAGCGTGAACGCCGGTTTGGCGCTATTGCAAACAAAGGATGATAAAGGTGCTGGCTCGAATTTTCACGGCCGTGGTCGGAATTCCAGTTATTATATTGTTGGCGCTGGAAGGAGGCTACCCCTTTTTTCTGCTCATACTGTCACTGGCCTTGATGGGACTGTATGAATACTATTGGCTGACCAATCTCCCACAACTGTTACGGCATTGGGGCTACCTTATCAGCGCTTTATTACTTATCACAATTAACAGGCAACAATTTCGATACAGCTGGTTGGTTTTCGCCGGCGGTATAATTCTTTTACTTTCGGCAATGCTATTTGGTTTTGACCAGTATAATTTTGGGCAGGCTGGGGCAGCCCTGCTCGGGGTCTGTTACATCCCCCTGTTTTTAAGCTGCCTGCTGCTTATCAGATCCCTCCCTCTGGGGAGAAGGCTTACTATAATGGTTTTTATTTTGACTTGGATTACGGATACACTAGCATTTTTCGTTGGTTCGCGATTTGGTCGCCGACGCCTAATGGCCAAAATCAGCCCCCAGAAAACTTGGGCTGGTGCCTGGGCAGGGTTGGCTGGAAGCGTAACGGCAGCGTTTTGGGCAGCACCGTATGTTGATCTAGAACCTACAGCAGCTATTTTTACCGGGGTAACGACAGGAATTGCTGCGGTGTTAGGTGATCTCATAGAATCTGCTCTAAAGCGCCTGGCCGGGGTAAAAGATTCCGGCACCATTTTGCCAGGGCATGGGGGTATCCTAGATCGGTTTGATGCACTACTTCTGGTTGCACCTACTGCTTATTTTGTTTTAAGTTGGTGGTACTCTCGAGGAGGATAGAAACTATGGACCGACAGCTTGTGTATCTGCTAGGGGCTGTGTTTGCCCTGATTATTTTATATCTAAGTTTACGTTATCTTTTGCCTTTGATCCTGCCTTTCGCATTCGGTGCTTTTTTAGCTTTGATGTTAGAACCTATTGTGAGCCATATACAGTCCAAAGGGCGTTTACCACGCCCTTTGGCAACTACAATTACAATAATTGGAGCAGTTGTAGTAACCATTCTGGCAGTAATCCTGCTTTCGGCCAGCGTAGCCTTGGATGTCAAACAAATCATCCAGCACCTACCCACATATAGCCGCTCCATGATCAAAACATTGCAGCAAGCTGTTACTCAATTAACAATTTTTTATGGTCGCCTACCGGTTCCCCTGCTGCACGCTGCTGAACAAGGGGTTCTGCGCTTATACACCATTATCGATAATTTGCTTGGGAAACTGCTGGGATCGTTGGGGGCGCTACCATATCTGGTCTTGAATTTGGTCATAAGCTTCATTGCGGCCTATTTTGTCAGTAAAGACCGAGATAAACTGACGAATGCTGTTTTATCTTTATTGCCTGCTAACGGTGTACGGCACTTACGAACGCTGACACACGACGTACTGGAAAGCCTAGTCGGGCTAGTTTGGGCCCAGATAATATTGGTTACAATAACTACGCTGGTAACCCTGTTGGGGTTATGGCTATTAAAAGTTCCTTACCCGGTCTTTATCAGCCTCCTCTGCGGCCTATTAGACATCATTCCTGTTTTGGGGCCCGGGCTAGTTCTGATTCCCTGGGCTACTATGGCCCTGATCGGCGGTGCGCCGGCTTTGGCGTTGGGAATACTATTGGTGTATGTAGCCATGATTTTTACCAGACAAGTACTCCAAGCCAAAATTATCGGCACTCACACCGGTCTACATCCTCTAGCTGTACTGGTGTCTCTTTATTTGGGGATTAAACTGTTTGGGTCTTATGGGATTATTCTAGGGCCGTTTACGCTGATTGTGCTCAGGTCGCTGTTGAGGCTTGATTTTTTTGCCAATTTGAACAAGATGTAGGTGAACGATATGATCACTTTGGGTATCTTAGGATCAACTGGCTCCATCGGCACGCAAGCGTTGCAAGTGGTGGAAGCATTGCCGGAGAAAATCAAAGTTTCTGCTTTGACCGGCGGGAGCAATGCAAAATTATTGGCAACCCAAGCACTTAAATTTCGCCCCCGAATGGTTGCTATTGCCGAAAAAAACCGCTATCCGGAGCTAAAGCGGCTTTTGGCTAGAACCGGTATCGAGATTTTAGCTGGAGAAGATGGGCTAACTGCTGTAGCTACTGATCCTGGTAGCAAGACCATCCTAGCTGCTATTGTGGGCAGTGCCGGATTAAAACCTACCTTGGCTGCGATAAGGGCAGGAAAGCGAGTGGCTTTAGCTAACAAAGAGACTTTGGTGATGGCCGGCTCCCTGGTTCAAAATGAAAAAAAAATTAGCGGGGCAGAGATCTTACCTGTGGACAGCGAGCATTCAGCCATTTGGCAATGTTTGGCTGCCGGGAGGAAAAAAGAGGTAAAATCCTTAATTTTGACTGCATCTGGAGGCCCTTTTTGGACTTGGTCCAAAGCCAAAATGAACCGAGTTACGGTCCAGGAAGCTCTCAAACATCCCAATTGGGCCATGGGGGCTAAAATTACCGTTGACTCGGCTACAATGATGAACAAGGGCCTAGAAATTCTGGAGGCTAAATGGCTGTTTGACCTACCTTTGGCTAAGATCAGGGTCCTGATTCATCCGGAAAGTATTGTCCATTCATTGGTGGAATTTATTGACGGGGCAGTGATTGCACAGCTAGGACGGCCCGATATGAGGCTGCCGATACAGCTGGCCCTCACCTATCCATACCGGTTAGAAACATCATGGCCACGGCTTAGTTTGGCCGGCAAATCATTAACCTTTGAAGAACCTGATAATAACCGCTTTCCTAGCCTTGAACTAGCCCGAAAGGCAGGTATGGCCGGCGGGACGGCCCCGGCAGCGCTGAATGCGGCCAATGAAATAGCGGTGGGGGAGTTTCTAAAAGGAAACCTTCCTTTTGTAAAAATACCATGGGTTGTGGAACAGGTTCTTGACCGACATCAGGTTGATCCTGAACCGACGCTTGCTACTATTCTCAGGGTAAATAACTGGGCCCAGGATCAGGCAAGATGTATAATAGCCAAGGGGTGATCTTTGTTTGAGTACGGTACTAGCGCTGATATTTGTTTTAGGTCTGCTAGTAATTTTCCATGAGTTTGGGCACTTTATCATGGCCAAACGAACTGGGGTGCTGGTGGAGGAATTCGGTATTGGTTTTGGACCAAAAATTTGTCAGCGTGATTTCGGAGAAACTACATATACTATCCGTTTGTTTCCCTTGGGCGGATTTGTAAAAATGCTGGGTGAGGATAACGATCTACCTACAAATAACGACCGCTCCTTTCGCCAACTTCCGCCAAGTAAGCGCCTATTGATCATAGGTGCCGGTCCGGTGATGAACTTTTTTTTGGCTTTGCTCCTTTTTGCCCTGATCTTTTTCCTGGCCGGTGTGCCGGCTTCAGAAGCACAGGTGGGGGCCGTTATACCGGATAGCCCGGCTGATAAGGCTGGGATTAGGCCAGGTGATAAAATCGTGGCCATTGAGGGGGCAAAAATCCAGACTTGGAATCAGGTGATTGAGCACATAGGCCCCAGGGCGGACCAGAACACACACATAGTATTAAGCCGTGATACCGGGCAGACCCAGATCTGGCTTACCCCGGAACTGGATGCCGAAAGTGACCGCGGGATTATTGGTATCCAAAGGGTAATGAAACCGTATCAGCCTTTATCTTCTTTATATTTCGGGGCGCGCCAGACCTTAGGCACTATAATCCTGATCACGTCCCAAGTAATAGAGATGGTGGCCCAACGACAGCCAGCAGATGTAGCGGGGCCTGTTGGTATCGCCAAGGTAGTAGGTGAGGTTGCCCGCACAGGCTTTATAAATTTACTTGTGTTGACTGCTTCGCTAAGTGTAAATCTAGGCTTATTTAATCTGTTTCCCATCCCTTTACTGGATGGGGGCCAGATAGTTCTGACGGTTTGGGAAAGTATTAGGGGCAAAAGACTGGGCCCGGAAGAAGAGGGAGTCTTTAATTTGGTTGGGGCGTTTTTGCTGCTGACTTTACTGGTATTAGCGACCTATCAGGATTTTAAGCGTCTAGGGCTGGGGGGATAAATATATGTCAAGGCCACGTCGTATCAGCAGGCAAGTGATGGTGGGGAATATTAAAGTTGGCGGGGGAGCGCCGATAAGCGTTCAATCTATGACCAATACCGATACCAGGGATATAAAAAGCACGCTCGATCAGATTGCAGCCTTGTCCAAGGCAGGCTGCGAAATAGTTCGGGTAGCTGTGCCCGACCATGAGGCTGCTGAGGCGCTGGTGACACTATGTCGCAACACCGATGTTGCGCTAGTGGCTGATATTCACTTTGATTATCGGCTGGCATTGGCTTCGCTAAAAGCAGGTGTGGCCGGACTGCGCCTTAATCCGGGCAATATAGGTGGTCCTGACCGCGTGCGTGAGGTGGCCTTGGCTGCTAAGGCAGGCCAAGTACCTATACGTATTGGGGTCAATGCCGGATCGCTAGAGCCGAGAATTTTGAACAAGTATGGTGGCATCACTGCAGCTGGCATGGTAGAAAGCGCCCTAGACCAAGCAGAGTTGTTAGAGCAAGTTGGGCATAAGGATATTGTGCTATCATTAAAAGCATCAGATGTACTTCTTACAATAGAGGCTTACCGGTTGGTAGCCGACAGGTGCGAGTACCCCTTGCATGTGGGAATAACAGAAGCCGGTACGATCTGGCGTGGTACGATACGGTCCGCAGTAGGCATAGGCACCCTACTACAGGAAGGAATCGGCGATACCATCAGAGTTTCGCTGACCGGTGATCCGGTAGAAGAAATTAGGGTTGGTTATGAGATTCTACGTTCGTTGGGGCTTAGGCAGCGTGGACCCACGATTATTTCCTGTCCAACCTGCGGGCGTTGCCAGATTAACTTAGCTAAATTAGCGGAAGAGATCGAAGTGGCGGTGGCTGATCTTGAGACCCCGCTGAAAATAGCTATTATGGGGTGTGCGGTTAATGGACCGGGAGAAGCGAGGGAAGCCGATGTTGGTATAGCCGGCGGCCGGGGTTCCGGCCTGATCTTTCGCCGCGGTAAAGTAGTGCGAAAAGTACCGGAAGATGAACTGGTAACAGCATTACTGGCTGAAATACAAACAGCACTTAGCCAGCAAAAATAAAAAAATGCTAGGGGGATTTACATATGCGGATGTCCAAATTATTTGCGCCTACGTTACGGGAAGTGCCAGCAGAAGCAGAAGTTGCAAGTCACCAATATTTGTTACGTGCCGGCTATATAAGAAAAACAGCAGCCGGTATGTATAGTTATTTGCCTTTAGCCTGGCGGGTGCTAAGAAAAATTGAAAATATTGTTCGTGAAGAAATGGATCAGGCTGGAGGCCAGGAGGTGTTGCTGCCGGCGTTACAGCCGGCCGAACTATGGCGGGAATCAGGCCGTTGGGACGTTTATGGTAAGGAGCTGTTCCGCCTTCAAGACCGGCATGAGCGGGATTTTTGCCTAGGGCCTACTCATGAAGAAATCATTACAGCCCTGGTACGAAAAGAAATTAACTCTTGGCGCGATCTACCCTTACTGTTATATCAAATACAAACCAAGTTCCGTGACGAGATTAGACCGCGCTCGGGGTTGATACGTTGCCGCGAATTCATTATGAAGGATTTATATAGTTTTGACCGGGATGAAAAAGGACAATCTGTCAGTTACAAAGCGATGTATAAAGCGTACAGTAAAATATTTACTCGCTGTGGGCTGAAATTTAAAGCAGTCGAAGCTGACAGCGGAGCCATAGGCGGCACCGGATCACATGAGTTTATGGTCTTGGCCGAAACTGGCGAAAGTGTCATCGTTTATTGTCCTAGCTGTGATTATGCCGCAAACCTAGAGCGGGCAGTGTCGACCCCGGCTACGGCTGATCCGAGCTCCAAGGTAGAGCAGCCGTTGCAAAAGGTACACACACCTTCTAAATATAGTATCGAAGAAGTAACCGGGTTTTTAAATGTGCCAGCTTCAAAACTGGTCAAAACCTTGCTTTACCGGATAATTTACCGCGACCGGGAGGAATTGGCGGTGGTGGCAGTTCGCGGTGACCGTGATGTCAATGAAATTAAACTGAAAAATGCTTTACAAGCGCTGGAAGTAGAACTGGCTGATCCTATAACAGTGGAACGAGTAACTGGAGCGCCGGTGGGCTTTGCCGGTCCAGTCGACCTTCAAGGTATGCCTATACTGGCTGATCCGGAAGTAACTTTAATTAATAACGCTGTCGTTGGGGCCAATCAGCACGATTACCACCTAATTAATGTTAGCTATGGCCGGGATTGGACCGCCACTAAAATAGTAGACCTTAAAAATGTCATCGAGGGCGATCCTTGTCCCCGTTGTAATGCTTCTTTAAAAACTACCAGAGGTATTGAAGTAGGGCACATCTTCAATCTGGGCACGAAATATAGTGTGGCTTTAAAAGCGATGTATCTGGATGAAAATGGCGCGAGCAAGCCGATTATAATGGGCTGCTATGGCATTGGCATACCACGCACCATGGCAGCTGCGGTAGAACAGCATCATGATCGGGACGGTATAATTTGGCCCGTCTCGATTGCGCCTTATCAAGTTTCAATCGTACCAGTCAATTATAATGACAAGAAGCAACGCCTTTTGGCAGAAGAGCTGTATTTTATGCTGTCGAAAGCAAACGTGGAAGTTGTTATTGATGACCGTGATGAACGGGCGGGGGTTAAATTCAACGATGCAGATCTTATGGGATTCCCTTTGCGCATCACCATAGGCCCACGCTCACTTAAAGATAAAAAAATCGAAATAAGACGCAGGCTTGACGGTATGGTTTGGCTAGTTGATAAAGAAGCGGTGATAGATAAAATACAAACGGAGCTGGCAGAACTTACCCAGCAGTAACCTCAATAATGGGTGACCGGAGGTTTTATGTATGAAGAAGGTAGCGGCCGTGATTCCGGCTTACAATGAAGCAGAACGTATTGGCAAGGTCCTTTCAGCCGTTTGTTTGACCGATAAAATTCAAGAAGTTATTGTCGTTAGCGATGGCTCTACTGATGATACAGCAGATGTAGCCAGAAAAGCGGGGCCCAAAGTAAACGTTTTAGAATTGGCCTCTAATCAGGGCAAAGGGGCAGCGCTTCTGGCCGGGGTTCAAACCACGACAGCTGGGATCCTGGTATTTTTGGACGCAGACCTTATCGGGCTGGAACCCGGGCATGTAGAGAGCTTGCTCCAGCCGGTACTGTTAAAACGCGCGCCCATGGCTGTTGCTGTGTTTGAACAAGGACGACTGGCTACCGATTTGGCCCAAAAATTAGCCCCTTTTCTTTCTGGGCAGCGGGCAGTAAAACGCACCTTGCTGGAGAGCATCCCGGAATTAGATGTTAGCCGTTTTGGGGTCGAAGTAGCTTTAACCCAATATGTGCATGAACAAGATATACCGATAGTGCATGTACCTTGGCATGATGTTACCCACGTAATGAAAGAAGAAAAACTTGGACTGGCGAAAGGTTTCGGTGCCCGGTTAAAAATGTATCAAGAAATAATATCGAGCTTGAAAATCTCCAGAGGTCGTAAATAGCAAGGCAAGTCAATCTAAATCGTTCTAATAATAACAACATGCATGAGGTGACCGGCCGTGGGTGTTAGTAGGCAGGATTTATGGGAACAGGCAATCACTAAATTTCAACTTCCGCCTAAAATGGAGGCTTTGCTGCGCAAAACTGGTCTAAAACGGGTAGAGGTTACAAGCGACGGTAATTACTGGACCCTGGTCCTGGATGATAAAACGCTACTACCTCCGGCAGCCAAACAAAATATTGAAAAAAAGATCAGTACGGCTACTGATACTAAACCTGTGGTTTCCATCAGCCAAACTATGATTCAGGCGGAGCGGATGCCCCCCGGAAAGTTGTGGGAAACCACTGTTAAAACCCTCAGCACCGAGTTTCCTACTTTAGGGTTTTGGCTTAAGATGGCAAAGTGGAACTATACTAACCAGAGCTTATTTATTACCGTCGCGGGCCAGTTTGCTGCCCAAATGATGCAAACTCGTAAAATCAACATTCGTGTTCAAAAGTTATGGGCGGAACATGGTTATGGACCGATTAGGGTAGAAGTAAATTGGGATCAAGATTTGTATCTAAAGCTGGCTGATAAACTAGAGGCTGCTCGGGATTATAAACTAAAGAAACAGCTGGTTAAAATAAAAAACAATACCGGCAAAAAAGCTCCCAGCGGCGATTGTGTACTTGTGGGGAAACCTATCACGACTGTACCTCAGCCAATTTCATCATTAGAAGGGCTGGGCAGCAATGTAATTGTGGAGGGTTATGCGACCAAGTGGCATTTGCATAGGACAAAAAATGGAAAAACATTGCTCGTTTTTGACTTGGCTGATCAGAACGATGCCATTACTGTGAAAACGCTTCTACGCCAAGCCAAGGAAGAGCAAAGGGCAGCCAATGTGCCAACGGGCAGCTGGCTTAAAGTGGCAGGTGAATTGACCTTTGATCGCTTAAGCGGCGAAGAGTTTGTTTGGGCTCAGGCGGTAGAAATAATTGAACCTAAAGTCCGCCAGGACACAGCTGATCAAAAAAGAATTGAACTTCATTTACACACCCAAATGAGCTCACTTGATGCTACAATCAAGCTAGAAGACTTATTTAGCCTAGTGGCTAGGTGGAAGCATAAAGCAGTGGCCATTACTGATCATGGATCAGTACAAGCGTTCCCGGAAGCTTACGAATTGGGGCGCCGTTATGGGATTAAAGTAATTTATGGCTTGGAAGGTTATCTGGTAGAAGATGATGAAGTTGACCCGCTCCAGGATAGGGCGCCAATTTATCATATTATTTTGCTGGTAAAAAATCAGACCGGATTAAAAAACTTGTATCGCTTAGTTACTCTGTCCCATTTGAACTATTTCCATCGTGTTCCCAGATTACCACGCCGAGTAGTACAACAGCATCGTGAGGGACTAATTTTGGGCTCAGCCTGCGAGGCCGGCGAACTGTTTCAGGCTGCACTTCATAACGCTTCGTCGGAGGAGCTTAAACAGCGGGCTGGTTTTTATGATTTTATCGAAATTCAACCGCGAGACAACAATGCATTTTTGATCCGGGAGGGCCGCCTTAGCGAAACACAGCTGCTAAAATTAAACAAGCGCTTAGTCCAATTGGGTCAAGAGCTGGGCAAACCTGTGATTGCAACCGGTGACGTTCATTTTCTAAATCCGGAGGACAAAATCCTCAGGCAAATATTATTAGCCGGTCAAAAATACAGTGATGCAGATTTTCAGCCGCCGCTGTATTTTAGAACGACTACTGAAATGCTGGCTGAGTTTGATTATCTCGGCCCGGAATTGGCTAACCGAGTAGTGATTGAATATCCAACCCAGATAGCTGATTCTGTCGATGATGGTTTAAGGCCAATACCAGCTGGTCTGTCAGTTCCAAATATAGCCGGTGCGGAAACTCAGATTGAGCAAATGGCCAAGGAAAAAGCTGCTCAGTTATATGGAACGCCGTTACCTGATTTAGTGGCTCGCCGGCTAGATAAGGAACTGAGCTCGATTATTACCAACGGCTATGCTGTTATATATTTAATCGCTCATCGGTTGGTAAAAAAGTCGCTTGAAGATGGATATCTAGTCGGCTCCAGGGGCTCGGTGGGTTCGTCGCTGGTGGCCACTTTATGCGGGATCACCGAGGTTAACCCGTTACCACCCCATTACCGCTGCCCGGAGTGTTCCCATAGCGAATTTTTTGCTGCCGTTGATGTGGGGTCAGGATATGACCTGCCACCAAAACAGTGTCCTCGCTGTAAAACCGAAATGGAAACAGATGGCCACAATATTCCGTTTGAGACCTTTCTCGGTTTTAGGGGGGACAAGGTTCCTGATATTGACCTTAATTTTTCAGGGGAATATCAGGCCAAAATTCACCGCTATACGGAGGAGCTGTTTGGCTCCGACCGGGTTTTTCGGGCTGGTACGATATCCACTCTGGCCGAGCGAACTGCCTACGGGTTTGTTAAAGCCTATGCGGACACACGCGGATTAAAACTTCGGCGGGCACAAATTGACCGTCTGGTAGCTGGATTGTGTGGTATCAGGCGTACTACCGGACAGCATCCTGGCGGAGTGATGATCGTTCCCGCTGACAAGGATATTTTGGATTTTTCACCGGTTCAATACCCCGCCGACACAAAAAGTGAAGTACGCACTACCCATTTCGACTATCATTCCATCAGCGATCGTTTGCTTAAACTGGACTTGCTCGGGCATGATGATCCTACCATGCTCAAAATGCTGGAGGAAATGACCAACGTTGACCCGCAATCGATTCCGCTTGCTGATAAAGATACCATGAAACTGTTTTCGGAAGTATCTCCTTTGGGTGTTATCCCCGAAGATATCGGTTGCAAGGTAGGAACATTAGGTTTGCCAGAGTTCGGGACCCGTTTTGTCCGGCAGATGCTACAGGTTACTAAACCGCGAACTTTTAATGAATTAGTGCGTATCTCCGGCTTGTCCCACGGGACAGATGTTTGGCTAAACAATGCCCAGGATCTAATCCGCAGCGGACAGGCTACTTTGGCGGAAGTTATCTGTACCCGCGATGACATTATGTTGTTTCTCATGCAGCAAGGCTTGGAGCCGGCGCAGGCGTTTAAGATTATGGAAAGTGTGCGCAAAGGACGGGGCCTAAACCCCGAGATGGAGAAACTGATGGAAAGCATAAATCTCCCGGCTTGGTATATGGACTCATGCCGCAAAATCAAGTATATGTTTCCGAAGGCCCATGCAGTAGCTTATGTGCTAATGGCAGTACGTATCGGATATTTTAAAGTCCACTACCCGGCAGCATTTTACGCCAGCTATTTTTCCCTTTGCTTGGATGATTTCGATTTACAGTTGGCCTTGGCCGGATTGGAACAGCTAAATGCCCGGATTGCAGAAATTGAAGCCAAGGGCAATGATGCAACTCCGAAGGAAAAAAGCATGCTGACAGTTTTAGAAGTAAAGCGGGAGATGTTTTGCCGGGGCCTCAATTTCGTGCCTCTTGACATTGAACGTTCGCATCCAGCGCAGTTTATAATTACCGATCAAGGGTTATTGCCTCCGCTGATGGGGGCTGCCGGCCTAGGTAAGACCGCAGCCGATAATATTGTCGCTGCTCGGACTGAACGATCTTTTTCATCACAAGAAGATCTGCGCACGCGGGGGCGCTTATCGCGGCCGTTGATTGAAACACTTCGAAACACAGGTTGTCTCGACCGCCTGCCGGCGACGGAACAATTAACTTTATTTTAATCTTTTGCCATTGAAATTACTGCATCAATCACTCTGAGTTTCTTCATCTCTTGTTTTGTCATGTTGAATGTTTCCTCTCTCATAGGTGACATTTTATCAGATTAGATACAACATGACATTATCACAGATTAACTACAATTTATCACAAGACTTGTTGACAAGATCAGAGCCAGATGCTAAGATAATCGAGCGGAAATTATTCCGAAACTGTAGTATTAAAACCCAATAAATTTTTCTTCCGAACTGTACTTGACAGTGACGATATCAAATGATAAAATGTTACATGCTTCTTGTGTTCCTTGACAACTGAACAGAGGTAAAGAACTACAAGCGCAAGCGGTTTAGAGCTGGGATAGCAAAGCAGAAGCTTACCGGTTGTGGGAACAACCGGCGGAGATAATAATTCGGAGAGTTTGATCCTGG
>JAAZKX010000047.1 GCA_012799605.1 Bacillota bacterium
AGACACCGCGCCGTCTTCATATAGTTTGGTCATAGCCATAGCCTCTTTTTCTGCTTGTTGTCGGCTTCGCTGGGCTGCCGCTAACTGGCTTTCGGCCTCGGTCTGCCGCAAAGGTAACGTTGCTTCTAATCCAGATAGCCGGGCAGATATAGCAACAAGCTCAGCTTGGGCCGTCTGTTTTTCAGCAGCTATGCTGGTAGTATCGATAACAGCAAGCGGTTGGCCTTCTTTGATCTTGTCACCGGGCGTCACTAAAACCTGTTTGATAGTAATAAAATCTTGCGCCACCAGTTCCCATTTTGCTGCCGCTTCAAAACACCCATTGGCTAGGACCGTCCGGATAATCTCCTTTTCTTCTATTACAGCTGTTTCTACAGCTAAGCCCCGCTGCCCGCTTATAATCATAGCCACTAGCAAAATAACTATTGCAGTTGCGGCCGCACCCAGTATTAGTTTCTTTCTCTTGGCCATGTTCTTTCCCCCTTAATTAAGTCGGCTTGACAGGGCCTGCAAAAAGTCCAGCCGGTTTACTTTCCGCCCAATAGCCAACAGCGTCAGGATCATAAATCCTATTACCAAGCCAGCTGCAATAAAATAAGCGCTGGGTTTGATCGTAGCAGGAAAATAAAACAGTTCCGGAGTTGATCCGGTTACCGCATTCATCATAATTACCACTATTCCTTTGCCCAGCGGCGCCCCGATTATCAGACCAGCTGCGGTGGCAATAGCATTTTCGCGGATAATCAACCGGAAAATCTCCGGTTTAAAATAGCCCAATACCCTAAGCGATGAAAACTCCCGTTCGCGTTCGGCGATACTTACGGAAGTGGTATTGTATAAAATAGAAAAGCCCAGCAGGCCGCCTAAACAAATCATGAAGCTGGCGGAGGTTATAATCACGCCCATATATTCGGAAAAGGTATCTGCCAAATCAGTTCGTGAACAAATGGATTCGATATTAGCCATATTTTGAAACATACCTTTAACGTCATCGGAAGAAGTCAGCACTACACCGGTGAACGTACCTTTCTGCCCGGTAAGCCGTTCCATTTGCTTAAGTGATAGATAAAGCCCCGACCCTAGGTATTGCGCCACTACTGCTGTAACCGGTACCAAATATGATTGGCCGCCGGTAATATAAGACGAGAGCTCGACCACGCTGCCCCGCTTTACCCCTAAGGAGTTGGCCAATCCTTGAGACAGCAAAACCCCCCGGCTGGGCAACGAAACAAGGTTACCTTCCTGATCTTCAAAGCAGTATAGCTGAGACGTCCGGGGCAGTGCCCGGGCAAGAACGCTTTGCCGGTGCCAACCATAAGTAAGTTCAAATGGTAGCTCCAAAAAAGGTTCGATAATTGGGGCATGTACCTGTCGGCGTAGATCAACAGTGGCATCGGAACCCACAGGCTCAAGAAAAGAAATGGCATAATCATAGGTTTCGAGCCGACCAAACTGCTGATCTACCACGATATTCCAGATGCTAAACATATAGACACTAAATAGTATAAGGGCATAGGTAAGAGCAACACCTGCGGTCGCCAGTACAAACCGGCGACGATTACGGCTGATGCCCCTGAGCACTAACTTCCAACTGAAGGTACATCGGGTCCAGACAGCAGGCGCCCATTTTTCCACTAAGCTCTTTTTCCCCAGAAGTTGAGCCTTAGGGCGCATAGCCTCAGCCGGAGCGATGCCAATTACCCCCCTTGCAGCCCAGATGCCGCTGAGGCCACAAAAAAGCAAAGCAGAAACTAGCCCTACAAAAACAAAACCAAAGTAAAGATTAATCTCCATAAGCGGCAGGTGAAAGTAATCGAGCATCAATTGCGTCATCAAGCCGGCTAAAATATATCCGCCTGTGATACCGCCTATAGCTCCCACAATTCCCAGTATAAGAGCCAACTTAAGATAATGCTCCATGAGCTCAAAATTGCTGTAGCCTGTAGCCTTTAAAATGCCGATCGAAATGCGGTCGGCCCGAACTAGACGGGAAATAAGCATATAAATCACCAAAGACGCAATACCCAAAAACATGGCCGGTACAGCCTTTGATACCCGCTGCAGTTGCTGGATTTCCAACTCGATCAGCGCGTGGCTGACTTGATCTTCTTTTGTGATCATGCTTTTTAGTCCACGTCCCTTAAAATCTTCTTTGATTTCCTCTAACAGCGCCCTTTCATCGACACCCGGACGAAGAGTAATCACAGCATTGTTGGCCTGGCCGGGCATTGCCATCAGTTCCTGAAGCAGGGGTAAGTTGATGAACCCGATACCAAAATTGAGATTATCCGGCAGCATACCTTTAATATCTTTGATAGCATAAATGTATTCCGGACTATCTACCAACGCCGTCACTGTTACCGGAAAAAGTTCTCCCCTGATAATAAGGTCGATTTTATCCCCGACCGCAATATTGTTTTCCCGGGCAAAAACATTAAGAAGGGCAATCCCGCGTTCACCAGCTGTTGCCGGGATACGGCCGGCCTGGACATAGAGGCGATTGATTTCCTGCTCGTGTCTGATGCTTACTAGCCGCAAGGTGGGATAAAATTCCCGACCCACATCGGCCCGAATATCGGTTATTATTCTGGCTTCAACCATTTCCACTTCTTTATATTTAGCCAAGTCATCGATGGTGTTCACCGGTACCTGGGTAAAATCAGCAAACAGATCAGCGAATTGATGTTGCGAATAATATTCAGCCAACGCGGTCGACATATTCTCGGCTGTACTACTGATGGATATCCAGGCGGCCAGCCCAATACAGATTATTATAACTACGGCCCCATATTGGGCTTTAGCCCCTAAAATAGTACGCAGCAGCCTTCTATCCAGCGTTCTCATTACCAGACAATCCTTTCGGCCGGGATCGGCTCCAAATTGACCCTATCCTCCACAATCTCGCCACTTCGCAGACGTACTACCCGGTCGGCCATATGGGCAATCGCTACGTTATGGGTGATAATCACCACTGTAGCGCCATAATCAACGTTGATTTTCCTAAGCAGGGCCAGAATCTGAATACCTGTTTCGTAGTCCAGCGCCCCGGTGGGCTCATCGCCGAGAAGGAGGCCCGGATTTTTGGCAACAGCCCTGGCAATAGCCACTCGCTGCTGCTCGCCACCGGAAAGTTGAGAAGGAAAATGATCCAGCCGGTCTTTAAGGCCAATGCTGAAAAGAACCTGCTCTGCCGGCAAAGGGTTTTCCACCAGCTCTGTTGCCAGCTCTACATTCTCACGGGCAGTGAGGGTTGACATTAAATTATATAATTGAAATATAAATCCTACTTCCCGCCGGCGGTAAAGAGTCAGCTCTTTGTCATTAAACAAAGTGATATCTTTTCCGCGGTAGAGGACCCGGCCAGTGGTCGGGCGATCCATTCCCCCAATAATATTAAGAAGGGTGGTCTTGCCAGAACCGCTGGGCCCTAATATAACAATCAGCTCGCCTTTATATATATCTAAGGATGTGTCTTTTAGGGCCTCGACTTTAACTTCGCCTAGTTCATAAGTTTTGCTGACGCTGTTTAGACTAAGCAGAACCTCTTTTGACAACGTTCCCAGCCTCCTTTAGATCCCCAATACATACTCTACCGGCCCGGGTATATCATCCCGCTAGCAATTACAGGCTGTTATTTATTTTAATTCGCCCTTGTTCATGATACTACCTGCCGCACCTGCCATGGGAAGGTACGGTTTATCCCCCCCCTAATATTTCAGGGGCTTACCTGGGTTTATGATCCTTGGACAAGTATTACTGGCTACGATCGAAGGCTGGGCTGGGTTTTGTTGTAACCTGCTGGCGTCAAAAAACCGATACCGCGCCCTTTATTTTGGCTGCGGTATCGGTACATAGCTAGGAAAGTAAGTCTTGGTCTGTTAATTCAAGCTTACTATTCCTTTTTAGGTGCCGGAGCCTCTACTTTATTATAGGTGTTTTTCCCCTCGCATTTGGGGCATTTTCTTGGCTTGCAACGGGCTTCCCTTTCATTCCCGCAGGCACTACATTTATATAGGGCCATCTTAGCACCTCCTTTATTGATAGTCATTACTAATGGTTCTTATAATTATAAGGCTCTAATCAGCCTCTGTCAATCATAAATAAAGTTAAACAACAGCGAGCAACCACGGGGTGCCACGGCGGAGCCACGGTGTTTGGGCTGTGGTTTTATGGCATCAGGGTAGAAAAATCGTTAGTCCCTTGACAAAAGTAGGGCCCATATGTATTATTGTGCTAGGGTCATAATACAATAATACAGGAGTGGTGCTATGGGATGGGATTTTGAAACAGATCGACCCATATATATTCAGATAATGGAAAAAATACAGCTTCTGATCCTCGCTGGTGTTTATCCAGTTGGGGCAAAGCTGCCCTCTGTACGTGATTTAGCCCAGCAAGCAGCGGTAAATCCAAATACCATGCAAAGGGCTTTGGCCCAGCTGGAGGAGGAAGGGTTGGTTATTACCCAGCGTACCAGCGGACGTTTTGTGACTGAAAATGAGGAAAAAATAATACAAGCTAGGCGTAGGCTGGCGCGGGATCAGGTAACACAGCTGCTGGTAAAAATGCGTGAATTAGGTCTGGGGAAGGAGCAGATTTTGGAAATTATCAATGAGATAGCCGAGGAGATGAAAATATGAAACCAATCCTAGAATGTAAAGGCCTGGGCAAAAGCTTCGGCCAAAAAAAAGCAATCAATAATATCAACTTGGAACTGGAGAGGGGAAAGATTATTGGCCTGCTCGGCCCCAACGGAAGCGGTAAAACCACCTTGTTGAAATTAGCCAATAATCTTCTTACGCCTACAGCCGGAGAAATACGGATAGCAGGGTTTAACCCGGGTCCGGATACAAAACAAATCGTCTCTTATTTGCCAGAAAAAACATACCTCAATGAATGGATGCGGGTAAAGGAGATTGTGGAATTTTTCGCTGATTTCTATCGGGATTTCGACCCTGATAAAGCCTTAACTATGCTGTCGCAGCTGGGGGTAGACGCCAAAGATAGGCTTAAAACCTTATCTAAGGGGACAAAAGAAAAGGTACAGCTTTGTTTGGTCATGACCCGAGAAGCAAAACTGTACCTATTAGATGAGCCCATTGGCGGCGTGGATCCAGCGGCTAGGGATTATATTCTCGAGACCATCATCAGCAATTACCATGAAGACGCTACCGTGGTCATTTCCACCCACCTGATCGCCGACATTGAACAGGTTTTGGATTATGTCATTTTCCTCAAAGACGGCCAAATAGCCCTCACATCAGCGGTAGATAAAATCCGGGAACAAGAGGGTAAATCTGTCGATTCACTGTTTAGGGAGGTCTTCAAATGCTAAGAAAGCTGTTGAAATATGAAATCAAAGCTACAGCCCGGGTGTTTCTCCCCCTTTATCTTATATTATTTACTATGGCTATAGTAAATAAGCTGATTTCCCTTATTTTTCCCTTGGGCATTGAGACGCCAAAAGTGGTGGGGATGGCCATATACAGTGCTATTTTGGTGGGTATGTTTGTCGCCACTTTTGTTATGATCCTGCAGCGCTTTTATAAAAATCTGCTGGCCAATGAGGGCTATCTTATGTTCACTCTCCCTACAGTATCTTGGAAACTGATTTGCAGCAAACTGCTGGTGGCA
>JAAZKX010000048.1 GCA_012799605.1 Bacillota bacterium
CTTCCGATCAAGCCGCTAACACCGGCGGAGCTAAAAGAGCTGGAACGAATTCTTACTGAAGGCTATTTCATCTAGGTTAGTTGTAATCCGGGGGCACCCTAAAACGGTACCTCCGGATTTTTTAAAGCCGGGCTGGAAAGGAATGCCAGACGCAAAAAGTCAGTGATTGATCAGGTCCCGAATGCTATAATCTAGTAGGTGCATTAATGCCAACCGGTTGGGTTTTTACCGAAACCGCGGCGCCCTAATGGGGCAGAAAGGTAGGATGGAGGGGAATCAGATGGTGACTATCGGGCTTTTTGATTCCGGTTTTGGTGGGCTTACAGTAGTACGGGAGCTGAACAAACAACTTCCAGGGGCCGGGGTAGAATTTTATGGGGATAATGGCCGGGCTCCTTACGGGCCGCTATCGCGGGAGCAAATTACTGGCTATGTGCGGCAAATACTAGATTTTCTGAGCAATAAAAACATAGATGCTGCTATTATGGCCTGCAATACGGCAACTGCAGCTGCCTTTGACCGGGTTAAGGACAAATATTCTTTCCCATTACTGGGCGTAATAGAACCGGGAATAAAAGGTGCACTAGCTGCTACCCGCACTAAAAAAATAGGTGTAGTCGCGACCCAATTTACGATCAAAAGCGGAGCACATAAACTGGGAATCCAGTCTCTAGATCCGGCGGTAGAAGTTATCGGCCAGGCCTGCCCCCAAATCACCCAGCTGGTGGAGTCAGGGTTGACCGCCGGGCCCGAAGTAGATAAAGCGGTAAGCGGCTATCTGGGCAAATTCGAAGGTAGCGGAATCGATACTCTTGTTCTTGGCTGCACCCATTATCCGGTATTGCTGGATCCGATCAAGCGCTATTTGGCTGACGGCGTTACTATTGTCGATCCGGCAGTGGGAACAGTAGCCGAGCTAAAAGAACTGATCGGGAGCAAGGTAGCGAATGCCGGCAGTGTTATTCCGACTTACAATTTTTATACCAGTGGTGATCCACATTTGTTTGCAAGAGTTGGTTCGGCGATCCTAGGCTGGCCGATTGAGCGGGTACAGAAAGTAGTCCTGTAATTTATCCCAGTTCTGATAAGAAAGTTCGTTGCCCCAAGAACTACAAAAACATAATGAATTATAATGACAAAACCGAAAATTGGCAATATAATGAACCGGGGGATAAAACTCCCTATCAAAGCAACGGGGAGGAACCGTGGTGAAAAGACGGCTGCTCTTAATGCCTTTGCGGGAGCGACTATACATGGCCTTGAAGAATGATATTTTGTTGAACAGGTACGAACCGGGTGCGGAACTGCGGATTGAAAAGTTAGCCCAAAAATACGGTGTCAGCACCACGCCGGTTCGCGAAGCTTTGGTGCGACTGGAAGGGGACGGGTTGAATGTTGGCGGACCTAAGCCTGAAACGGTAAGGTGCGTTATTGAAGAACAGCTTGAAATACTGGCTGCTGCCTTGAAGCAAAATGAAGAAAAGACGGCCGCGGCTATCCGCCGGCACCTGATCAAAGCTGAAGCCAGAGCCTTAAAGTCACTCGAAGATAAATTGACCGCCTAGGCAAGTTTCTTTATTGGAACACTAGCAACCCGGGTTAAAATACCCCGGGTTTTCTTTTATTTCTTTTATCGGTTAGCTGTTGGAGGTAAACAGGGAACAGCTCCCTTGCTGTCGAATGATGGTTAGTGGTTACAAGCGTTTAAACAGGATCGGAGGGTGTTACCTGTGGCCGCCAAGTTGCGTTTTATATTTGGCCGGGCTGGGACCGGGAAGACACATACTTGTTTGACAGAGATCAAAAATGTTATTAGCTCGGAAGGCGAAGAGGGGCCAGCATTGATTTTGCTTGTCCCAGAACAGGCGGCATTCCAAATGGAATATGAATTATATACAAGTCTGCCCCGGCCAGCTACCGCCCGGGCCCAGGTGCTAAGTTTCCGGCGTCTGGCCCACCGAGTGCTGTCACAGACCGGCGGTGCGGCGCGGCCCTGGTTAGGTGAGCTGGGAAAGCGAATGGTGCTGCGCTCGCTGATTCAAAAACACCGCGATGAATTGGTTTTGTTTGGCCGCTGTGCTGGTACGCCCGGGTTTACCGACCGGTTAGCTCATTCTTTAGCCGAACTTAAAATCTATAATATCTCACCAGAGAAATTGCTCCAGCAGGCCGAGCAGCTGACCCAATTGGGAAAAGATGTGCCTTTGGCCGGCAAACTTCACGATTTAGCCCTAATATATGCTAATCTTGAAGAATTTCTGGCTGGCCGGTTTACCGATCCGGAAGGATATCTTGCCCTTTTGGCCACCAAGCTGGATCAGGCTGCACTTGTTCAACAAGCCCGGATATGGGTTGACGGTTTCGCCGGCTTTACGCCCCAAGAATTTGAAGTTTTGGCGGGCCTGATGAAAACTGCAGCTGAGATCAATATTACCTTGTGTCTGACTGCTCAGGAATTGCTGCAGTCGAGAAAGGACACTGATCTTTTTAACCGCCCCCGGGAGACTTATGAAAAACTGCTAGCATTAGCTGTTTCCTCTGAGGTAAAATTAGCCGTCCCGGTAGTGTTAGATGCCAAAACCGATACACCGTTTCGGTTTAGTAGCTCAGCGGAATTGGCTTATTTGGAGCGTTTTTTCTTTACCTACCCTACCCGGGCCTGGAGCCAGCAGCTGTCGGATATTGTAGAAGTCGCGGCCGCCAACCGGCGGGTGGAAGTTGAGGCAGTAGCCCGAGAAATTGTGCATTTGGTCCGCCAACGGGGCTGGCGCTGGCGGGATATGGTATTGGTTGTACGTGATTTGGAGCTGTATCATGATCTGATAGCGACCGTTTTTACCGACCATAGGATTCCTACTTTTATTGACCGTAAAAGGCCGGTATTACATCATCCGTTAGTCCGGTTGGTTTTGGCTATTTGGGAGATAATTGACAGCCGCTGGTCGCCTGATCCTGTTTTTCGCTGTCTTAGAACTGATTTGCTGCCATTATCGCGATCGGACGTGGATTGTTTAGAAAACTATGTGCTCGCCTACGGTATCCGGGGGCAAACCTGGCTGCGCAAAGCAAGCTGGGATTTTCACTGCGGCCGGGAACATGGGAAATGGCCCCAGGTGGATGAGCTCCGGTGGCAGATAGTCTCTTGGCTACGGCCGGTAATCGAGGCCTGCCAGCAGCCGAACCCGACTGGAATCAGCCTGACTACAGCTTTATGGTCCTGCCTTGAACAGCTGGAACTGGAGAAAAAACTTTCTGCTTGGGCTGACGAGGCTGCGGCAGCCGGAGATTGGGAATCAGCCCAGGAACATAGACAGTTATGGACCAATTTGTTAAAGCTTCTGGATGAATTGGTGATTGGTCTGGGAGATACAGTCCTTACACCGGCCGAATACTTTGAAATATTGGCCAGCGGCCTGGAAGGGTTGCAATTGGGGTTGATTCCTCCTACCTTAGACCGGGTGTTGGTAGGATCGCTGGAGCGGTCCCGGCATCCAAATGCACGGGGTGCCTTTGTGCTGGGGGTAAATGAAGGCGTGCTACCGGGCTATGTGCGCGAGGACGCGGTGTTTAGCGATCGTGAGCGGGAGGATCTGGCGGCGGCCGGTATCGAACTGGCCCCGACAAGCAGAACTGACCAGTTGCATGAGCGCTATCTTACTTATATTGCTCTCACCCGGGCCAGTGAATATTTGTGGATCAGCTATCCGTTAGCCGATGCCGAAGGCAAAGGCTTGGCACCATCGCGAGTGGTGACCCGCTTGCGGGAATTGTTCCCTGCCTTACCGCAAAGATATGTAGGGACTGAACCTGCCGGTGTTATAACAGAGGATTTGAAGTTGTTAACAAACCCGGCTCAAGCGGCCAAACATTTAGTTTCCCAGTTGCGGCGGGCTCAAGCCGGGCAGACTCTAAATCCAATATGGGTGGCAGTACAACAGTATCTTTGCTCCCAGCCGGAATTAGTTTCTTTGTTTCAACAGGCTATACTCGGTTTAAAGCACAAAAACCAGGTTCAACCTTTAGCGCCGGCGGTGGCCAAATCCCTCTATGGCCGCCAGCCGCGCATCAGCGTGACTAGATTGGAGCAATTTGCCGCCTGTCCGTTTAAACATTTTGCTTATTACGGCCTAAGGTTGAGGACACGAACAGAATATGGGCTCGATTTACCCTCTCTGGGCATGTTTACTCATGCAATTCTTAACCGTGTGACCCAGCGCTTGCTGGCGCAAAAGCGTGGTTTCGATGAACTCAATGCCAGTGAGGCAGCGCAGTTGGTGCAAGCGGAAATAGAAAATTTGACGCCTAGCTTTAGTGCCGGGGTTTTCACATCATCGCCGCGTTATGCCTATCTATCCGATCGCCTTGGCCGCATTATTACTACCGCCGTTAAGATGATGGGAAAACAGGCCGAGCGGGGACAGCTTAAACCGTGGTTGGCTGAAGCTAAATTTGGTTTCGATGCTGATGCTGTCTTACCGGGGCTAAAAGTTCGGTTAGCCGATGGAACGGACCTTGCGCTAACCGGGCAAATCGACCGAATTGACATCGCGCGTAGCGGGGATGAGCTTTATTTTACGATCATTGATTATAAAAGTCGACCCCAGAATCTGACTATGGCTGAAATCTATTTTGGCTTATCGCTTCAGCTGCTGATATATCTGCTGGTGGTAAAAGCGGGGCTGGAACAGTTAGAGGAAGGAGAGGTTTTTCCAGCCGGTGTTTTTTACTTTGGCCTTCAAGAAGGGTTTGTATATTCATCGGGGCCGCTCGATCCAGATTCGGCTGTAACGGAACAACTAAAAAAATTTCGCCTTCGGGGTTTGGTGCACGGTGAACCGGAAATAGTGCGGCTTTTAGACCAACAAGGCGGGGGTACGGTAATTGCCCCGATTCTAACCAAAGCCGGTGGCATAAGAAAAAACAGTCCGGCGGTCAGCAAGGGGCAGCTGGAGCTATTGCTGGACTTTGTCGCCTGGAAAATGAAGGAGCTGGGATTGAGAGTTTTAAATGGGGAGGTTCAAGTGGCCCCATACAAGCTGGCCGGTAATACAGCCTGTGACTGGTGTGATTTTGCCGCTGTATGCCAATTTGATCCGGTTCTAGCGGACAATGCTTATCGAATACTGCCAGGACTTGCAGAAAAGGAAATCTGGCAGATTTATGGTGAAAGGAGCAACAAAAATGAGCAGGCCTGACTGGACTGATGAACAATGGGCTGCTATCAGCGCGCCGCGGGGCAACTTGTTGGTGTCAGCAGCTGCCGGCGCCGGGAAAACTGCTGTGCTGGTAGAACGGATCATTCGCCAAATTGTAACCAGTTCGGCGCTGGACATAGACCAGCTGCTCGTCGTTACTTTTACCGAGGCTGCAGCTACAGAAATGCGCCAACGGATAGGGGCAGCCCTGGCCCAGGCTTTAAGCGATCGGCCCGGCGATGACCATCTCTTGCGACAATTGGCCTTGCTCAATCGGGCCGACATCAGTACTATCCACTCTTTCTGCCTGAAAATAATAAGGAGGTATTTTTACTTACTCGACTTAGACCCGGCCTTTAGGGTAACCGATGAAACGGAAGCTGGTTTGATCCTGCGGGAGGTTTTGGATGATTTATGGGAGGATATGTACGCCGATCAAGGAGCAGCGGGGAAGGCCTTTGTTTCTTTAATTAATTATTATAGCGCCGGCCGCGATGATGAGAAACTAAAAGAAATCATAATTACCATCTACAATTTAAGCCGAAGCCAACCTTGGCCCGAACAATGGTTAAAGGAGATCGGACACCGTTTTCGTGTTCCGGCTGCTGCTTCTTTGACTGATTTACCTTGGGCCCAACCGCTACGGGATTATGCCGTCGCCGTCTTGACGGCGGCTGAAGATGCTTTACAAGAGGCTGTGTATTATACTTCACTAGCAAATGGGCCGGCCAAATATGAACCTTGTCTGCGGCAGGAAATTGAAGCGGTAGCTAATTTAGCTGCCAGCGCTCGAGCGGGTAGCTGGGAAGAGCTGAGGGAAGCGCTGAATTATTCGTTCCCGCGCCTGACCCCTATCCGTAAAGCGGATCAAGTGGACCCTGATCTGCAAACCTGGTGTACCAGTGCCCGTAACCGAGCCAAAAAGATTATTGCCGGTCTTAAACAAGATGTTTTTGTTCGGCCCGAGCGGGATTTGGTGTCTGAGCTAGAGCGTGTAGCCCCGGCTATGACGACTGTGGTAGGGTTGGTGCTCGAGCTAGGGCGGAGGTTTGAGGCTGCCAAACGGGCTCGAGGGCGGGTGGATTTTGCCGACTTAGAGCACTATGCGCTTCGCATTCTACGGGCACCTGAGTCCAGATACGGGCAGGATTTACCGTCAGCTGCAGCGCATCAGTTAAAACAAGAGTATGAGGAAATATTTGTGGACGAATACCAGGATATCAACCCGGTACAGGATGCTATTTTAAACTTAGTTTCCCGCCAGGATAAAGAACCCAATTTATTTTTGGTCGGGGATGTCAAGCAGAGCATCTATGGGTTTCGGCTGGCCGAGCCGCGGCTGTTTCTGGAGAAGTATCTGAGCTATTCGGCTGCAGCCGGAGATAAAGAGCGCAAGATAGCACTTACAGCCAATTTTCGCAGCCGCCCGGCTGTACTTGAGGGGGTAAACTTTCTGTTTCGCCAGCTGCTTACACCCCAATTGGGCGGGCTGGATTATGATCGGGAAGCGGAACTGCGGGCTGGGGCCAAATATCCGCCGTTACCGGCTGGAACAGCTGGAGCCAGCCACAAGCTGGAAGTCCATTTGCTGGAGCGCCAGTCGGGCTCGGGGGAGAAAAAAACTGCTGATTTTCTTCCCGGAACGGCCATCGGACTGGACGATCTTACTGCCCTGGAAAAAGAGGCTTTGGTTATCGGTCACCGCATCCAGGCCATGGTGCATGGGACAGGGGGGCAGCCGGAACCGGAATTTATGGTTTGGGATCAAAAAAGCAAATGCTACCGCCCGGTAACATACCGTGATATTGTGATTTTGATGCGAACAGTGCACAAGCGGGCAAACTCCGTGCTAGAGGTTTTACAACAGCTGGATATTCCGGTTTATGCTGATTTGGGCACGGGTTATTTTGCTGCACCTGAAATTCGAGTGATGGTGTCAGTACTTAAAATAATAGAAAATCCGCGTCAGGATATTCCTTTGGCGGCAGTACTGCGGTCGCCCCTTGTTGGGCTTACGGCGGCAGAGTTAGCCGAAATTCGTTTAACCGCTCCAGAGGGGGACTTTTATGAAGCTGTGAGGACTGCAGCTGCCGGCGGCGTTTCCACATCGGGCCGGCAGAAGCTGAACCAATTTTTGAATCAGCTGCAACTGTGGCGGACTGCTGCCCGCCAGCGCAGTTTGGGCGACTTAATTTGGCAGGTTTACCGCGATACCGATTACCTTACCTATGTAGCAGCATTGCCCGGCGGCGATCAGCGTCAGGCAAACTTGAGGGCTTTGTATGACCGCGCTTGCCAGTTCGAAACCTACGGCCGCCCGGGTTTATCCCGGTTCATGCGCTTTTTGGAACGGTTGCAGGCTGCAGAAGGTGATTTTGGGCCGGCAAGGGCTTTGGGTGAAAATGAGAATGTAGTCCGTCTGATGAGTATTCATAAAAGTAAAGGCCTAGAATTTCCAGTTGTGTTTGTGGCTGATTTGGGCAAACAGTTTAATTTTGATGATCTTAAGGGCGAGATTTTGCTACACAAAGACATGGGTTTGGGGCCGATGGTGGTAGATATGAAACTTGGGGTAAAATATCCCAGCCTGGCCCATCGGGCTGTGCAGCTGGCCGCCCGCGAAGATATTTTGGCCGAAGAGCTGCGGATACTATATGTGGCTCTGACCCGGGCCCGGGAAAAACTTATTTTAGTAGGATCAGCGACTGATTTGGCCCAGCAAAGCAGAATCTGGAGCGGTGCAGCCCGTCAAAAACAGAAGGCGCTGCCGCAAGGCAGCCTTATGCAAGCCCGGACTTATTTGGATTGGCTGGGCCCGGCTTTGGCCTGCCACCAGGATGCTTATCTGTTGCGGCCGAATCAGGGTCACTATCCGGGGGTAAAAACAGATCCTTCGGCTTGGCAAGTATGTCTATACCGGTCCGAAGAAGAGCTCAGGCCCATTTTGGCCCAAATAGAGGCCGGGCGGGAATTAAGCCTCGATTTCCCCGAACCAAAAGAACCGCCACCGCCAGAGGTGGCTGTAGCAGTAGAAAAAGCGCTGGGGTGGCGCTACTTGTACGAGGACGCTGTTTCGCTGGCCGCGAAAGTTACTGTGAGCGAACTTAAAGGTCGGCTAGTAGAGGTGGAACCGGAGGTAAGCAGAAACTGGCCACAAACCTTCCCACCCTTGAGCCAGCGCCCCCGCTTTATCGGCGGAAAAACGACTCTGACCGCAATGGAGCATGGCAGCGCTGTCCATCTAATTTTGGAACATTTGGATCTTACTCGGTCGCTGACTGCGACCGATATTCAACAACAAATTGAAAGGCTGGTTGCTAAGGAGTTTTTAACCGAAGATCAAGCCGAAACTGTAGATGCAAGGGCGCTGGCAGCTTTTTTCGCCAGTCCGTTAGGCCGCCGGCTCACAGCCAGGCCGGAATCAGTCCGCCGGGAAATGCCCTTCAGCCTAGTATTGCCAGCCCGTGCAGTTTATCCCGCAGCAGAGCTTTCTCCAGCTACGTCGGCAGAGCCGGTATTGGTACAGGGCATTATCGATTGTGCGGTTAAGGAAGATTGCGGCTGGTTGCTACTCGATTTCAAAACTGATCGGGTACAAGGTGCAGCCTTAGAACGCCGTTTGGAGGGCTACAAAACTCAAATCCGACTTTATGCGTGCGCATTTCAGCATCTAAGCCCCCTGCCGGTAACCGAAGCCTACCTGTATTTTTTAACTACTGCAATTGAAGTACCAGTTCCACTAAACAGCTAAGTGCAAACCCTGTGGGCAACTAAAAAAGGTGTCTAACAGGCGTCTGTTGTTTAATAACAACTAACCGAGCTTTGTTTTGCCCCCCTGTTTTATCAGTTCCCGTCTAAGTGGAGCCAAAACTGTATAGTTGCACAGGATAATTATTTTATCCGTTGACGACTGCAAAGCCGAGCGAACAGCTCGGTTAACCTCGGAAATTACGGCTATTTGGCCAGAAAGATGGCTACGCCGGAAGCGTGCAGCTACCTCCCGGGCCCGGCGGCCGCTGCAAATAATAGCTGTGTTAGCGGGGATATAAGTGCTATCTATGTCCTCAAGCCAGGATATATCGCGTCCATCGGCAGGCAAATCGTTGATGGCTACTATTAATGTGGGGGCAAGGTCCCGTTTTTTGTCCATAAGGGTAGCCAGCGCTTGGTTGAAGCCAGCAGAGTTTTTGGTCAAAGTCAATACTGCCTCTTTGTCAGGCCAAAGAAAATACTCGGTCCGGCCGGTCGGAGCTTGGAAAGATGCTACAGCTGGGGCCAAGGAGGCCAGCGACAAATGGGGCAGCCAGGCAAAAGCCGCCGTTAGGGCAGCTGCCGTATTGTATACGTTATAAAGACCGGTTAAAGGGCTTTGTAGCTCTACTTTTTCAACCGGGGTACGGGCTAAAAGAACCCTAGTTTTAGCCGATCCAGGCCAAAGCGAAACTGTAGCCTGCGGACGACGGAAATCACAGCTCGAACAACGGTAGGAGCCCAAATGGGCGTAACGGTAGCTGTTATAATCCAGCTGCCCGCCGCAGCAGGGACAAGGGGTGACTTTACTTCGATCAGCTGGCTCATCTGTTTCGACGCTGAAGTAATAGACCCGGCTCCAGTCAAAGCCGAAGGAAGTCACCACAGGATCATCAGCGTTTAAGACCAAGGTAGCGTCAGGCCAAGCGGCAAAGGCCTCTTTCATTCGCTCGGCTAATGCGGCCACGGAACCGTAGCGATCGAGTTGATCGGGAAATAAGTTGGTTACTATTATCATATCAACCTGGCAAAGCTGAGCTGACAAGGCAGGTAGGCTGCCTTCATCTACCTCTAGCACGGCTAATTTGTATTTGCTGCCGAAAAGGGAAGGCAAAACTGGCTCCGCCCTAAGTAGAGCCGTGACCAGCCCGGGGATCATATTGGCCCCTTCCGAATTGGAGACGATATCAAGCCCAGCTTTTTCTAGCAGCTTGGACAGGAGTGCTGTGGTGATGGTCTTACCGTTAGTGCCGGTGACTAAAATAAAGCCTTGATATTTTTGGCTCAGGGTAGCTAGGATGTTAGGATCTAGCCTAAGAGCGATGCGCCCGGGAAAAGAAGTGCCACCCCAGGGTAACTTGAAGCCTTGGGCCAGCTTGAGCAAGGCCGAGGAGATTTTACCTCCGATAATCGCCAGCCTAGCCCGAAGCGGGCAACGGGGCCGTTTAATTATCCTTTTGGTCATGATATCCTGCCTCCTAGACAGTGACGCTACGGCTCTAGATCAAATAATGCCACATCAGCCTTGCTTTGTCTAGAAGGTAGGGGGAAAATAAAGGAAGAGAGGAATCCGGGCTGACAAAAAACGAGGGGGGATTACCCCCTCATTTGTCCATGCTGGTTAAAGTTTCATTACCCCGTCTGTCCGCTCTTTGCCGGAGCCTTTGTGGGTAAAGGTTTTACAACAAGTTTCTTCACAATATTGAGCTGGTGTGGCTGAAAGGGTGGAAGCCTTCGGGGCATCGATAGTATCAGGCGCCGATGCCGCAAAGCTATCCGCAGTTACCATGATGCATTCAGCGCCGCAGTGGTTCCCCGACTTCCAATAGTGGCAGGTGTTTACACTGCACATTATTTGTTGGTTATGGGCCATTAAAATCACCTCCACAGCTAGAATACCCCCAACCGGATGACAAATATGTACTGCCAGCAGGAAAAACTAAAGGCTGCAGCCAATAAATAACCCAAGAATGGAGGAGTGGCGGCTTATGCCTAAAACAACGGTTACAGCTTGTATTTTAGCTTTTACTGAAGCGATGGCGAGCCTAAAAAAAGTGGGATCATACCACAAGGCAGTAGCTACTCTTACTCAAGCCCTTTTTTTATGGGGTTTGGATGAGGTCCGGACCTCCCCGTTAGATTTGGTCCCTTTGGGCGGCCCTTTTATACGCCCGGCTTGGCGGGGAATGACACCCTCAGCCATTAGCAACTTGTGGACCCGGCTAGAAACAATTCGCCCGACAGCATCCGAATTAGGATTGGCCCTAGCTACCCTCCATTTAAACCACAAAACCTCTACTAAACGAAATACCGGCATCCATTACACGCCGCCGCCGTTGACCCGGTTTATGACCCAGCTAGGTTTGGCCCTATATGAACAGAATCTTCCCAGCAGCAGTGGCCCCAATCCATACTCGCTGGGGGAATTGCGGTCATCATCGTTTAGGCTGTATGATCCAGCAGCAGGAACCGGGGCATTTTTAGTAACAGCCTTAGACACATTGGCGTCTTTAGTCGGACCCAAAGCAAAAACTGGCGAACTACTGCCGTTTTTGGCCGGCCAAGACATCGATGCGGACGCGATTTATATAACAAAAGCTCGGCTATGGTTGCAAATGTTGCCTGAAATCAAACAAAATGCTGCTCCTTTTCCACCGCTTGCCAATATTACTGTAGGCGATAGCCTCAAAGAACCGCTGCTTAGGGCTGATCTAGTACTGGCTAACCCGCCCTACCAGCGCCAGGAGTGCATCCGGGCCCAGACTAAGGAATTTTTAGTGGAGCGATTCCGGGGTAAGCTGCCACGGCAAGCAGATCTTTATAGTTATTTTTTAATAAACTTGGACAATATCTTGAAGCCGGGCGGCGTTGCCGTAGTAATTACCCCGGTGGCTTGGCTGGAAGTAGACTATGGCCGGGCGATCCAAGACTTTTTACAGCAAAGATTGGAGATACCGTTGATTGCCAGCTCGGCTACTGAACGCTGGTTCCAAGCTCCTGCTGTCCATACTGCCATCTGCACCTTTTTACGCCGGCACAGCAGTTTAAAACCGAAAGACCCCACCGCCCTGGTAAATTTACAGGCTCCGTTATCTAAAGTACCGCCCAAAAAACTGGCCGCCTTGACCGGGATGACAGCTGGATTTAAGCAGGCTAAAAACTGGCGGGTGGTAACTTTGCCTCGCTGCCGTCTGCGAGCGTTGACGCATAAACGTGAGCCGGTTCGAGCTACTTGGGGCAGCATGCTGCGGGCACCAGCAGCTTTTTTTACCCTACATCAGTGCAGTCCCGGGGCTTGGACCAGGGCCGGGAAGTTGGGGCAAGTAAGGCGTGGGTTTACTTCAGGTGCCAATGCGTTTTTCTTTGTCCGCGATGTTACCGGGACTGGTTCTAAGGCTGCGCAGCGACAACTCGGGGCGGCTGGTGGAGATGATTTGGCTATTATCGCCGTCAAAACTAGGCAGGGGGAGCATTATTTTTGGGTTGAACGGGAGCTATTATTTCCGCTGATAAAATCACCTCGGGAGGTAGAGGGCTACTTGGTCGATGAAAGCAGATTAAATTGGAAGGTCCTGCTACTCCCGCCTGATAAGGATTATATCGAAACCTTGCAAGTGGCTGCCTACATCCGCTGGGGCGAGAAGCAAGGTTTTCAACATCGGCCTACACTCAAGAGCCGACCTTTATGGTGGAGTTTACCGAAATTGCTGCCGCCACAAGTCCTAGCCCGCCAGTTTTATGACCAGCGGTTTAATTTTCCCTACAACCCTGAAGCTATTTTATGCGATCACACTTTTTACTATTTGACTGGATGTAAAGACCCGGAATTGGTAGCTGCGCTATTAAATTCCAGCCTAAATTTGTTTCATGTAGAACTTTGGGGCCGATCCAATATGGGTGACGGGGTTCTGACCTTTTATGGCCTGGAACTGGCCGATTTGCCAGTGGTCGATCCTGCTTTGTTCAACTTGGGGCAACAATGGGCCTTAAAAAAATGCTTTCGCCGGCTAACCAAACGGGCGGTATTGCCTATCAGTCAAGAAGTAAAACAGTCTGACCGACAAGAGTTGGATCTGTTAGTGCTATCGGCCCTTGGCCTAACAGGCGATTCGGCACTGGCTTTATTAGAGAAGATCTATGCTGATTTGAGCCAACTGGTTAGCCAGCGCCGGCAGCGTTCGCGGCCGGGCTTGTAGCCTGCGGTTATTTTTTATTAGGCTACTGCAGGTAAAATTAAAATCGGAGGCAATGCAGGAATTTTTATAGCCGGGGCCAATATATAATCATAAGACCCAATTATCATTTAATTTGGCCCCGTTGGCCAAGTGTGAATATGGCAAATATATTTATGAACTAAAGATGCTTCGCTCAAATGGCAGCTGGGAGGTGATGTCCAGGTAACAAAGCAGGGGTTTTACTAAGACCGAGTTTACAAATTAAGGAGGTGCAGAGATGAAATTATGGCAGAAAGTCCTAATTGGCTTTGGTATTGGTACCGTGTTAGGGCTTATTTTTCCACAGCTGGCAGCGCTAAAGCCGGTGGGTGATCTTTTTATCCGACTGATCAAGATGCTGATTGCACCCATGGTGTTCGCCTCGTTGGTAGTGGGTGCATCCAGCATCGGCGACCTTAGAAAACTGGGTCGAGTTGGCGGAAAAACCCTTGTCTACTTTCTTGTCACTACTGCGATTGCTATTATTATCGGTATTATTATTGCTTTAGTAATTCAGCCGGGGGCCGATTACGTGCTGCTGGAGGTAGAGGAGGAATACGAGCCGACACCGATGCCTAATGTTACAGATGTTATTGTCGACATGGTGCCAACCAATATTCTCAGCTCGTTGGTTTCGGATAACATGCTTCAAATTATCGTAGCGGCTTTGCTCATCGGTATTGCGGCCGCCATGATCGGCGACAAGGGTAAGCCGTTTTTAACTTTTTGTGACAGTTTGGCCGAAGTTATGTACAACATTACTGGCCTGGTGATGAACCTGGCCCCTTATGCCGCTGGCGCCCTGATGGCTTGGGTAACAGCTACCAGCGGAGCGGATGTGCTCTTGCCCTTGGCTAAAGCACTGGTAGCTGTTTACATTGCTAATATCATCCATGCGGCCATTATTTATTCTGGGGCGGTTTATATCTTTGCCCGGATGAACCCCTTGGATTTTTTCCGGGGGATGTTTGAAGCTTGGGCCGTCGCTTTTACCACCTGCTCCAGCGCAGCCACATTGCCTGTCGCGATGCGCAACGCTCAGGAAAATTTAGGCGTACCTAGCGAGATTTCCAGCTTTGTGCAACCCTTGGGAGCGACCATCAACATGGATGGTACAGCTATTTATCAAGGAGTTTGCGCTTATTTTATTGCCCAGGTGTATGGTATTCAACTGGGCCTACCTCAATATTTGATGATTATTTTTACGGCGACTTTAGCCTCTATTGGTACCGCCGGTGTTCCTGGTGCGGGTATGATTATGCTGAGCCTGGTACTGCAAACGGTCGGACTGCCGCTGGATGGGATTTTGCTCCTCGCTGGCGTCGACCGGATTTTCGACATGATTCGTACTTCTATGAATGTCATTGGCGATGCTGCCGGGGCTATTGTTGTTGCCAGTACTGAAGGTGAACTTAACCTGCCTACTGGGATAGACATAAGCGGGTAATCAGCATATCCGCCTAAGACGCAGAGGGGTTTATAATCGGTATTTAGTATATGTAGCCGTATAAGACGGCTTCCGGATCTTTAATCCGGTTGCCGTCTTTTATTACAACCAGTCTGATGATTAGCAGGATAACAGAAACCAGATGCGGAAAGATACGAACTAGATTATGGACCCAACAGGGAGTGCTGGCAATGGCTGATCAAATAAAAATTCTGGTGGTGGAAGATGAGCAGCGGATGCGCGATTTACTCAGCCTTTATCTGGTTCGAGAAGGATACAAGGTGGTGGAAGCGGGCGATGGCCAGGCAGCACTGGCTAAATTTTCGCGGGAGGAATTTTCCTTAGTATTGCTGGATGTAATGCTCCCGGGGCTAGATGGCTGGGCAGTATGCCAACAGATACGGCAGAAATCGGATGTGCCTATTATTATGCTTACCGCGCGAGGAGAAGAAATTGACCGTGTGACGGGATTTGAATTAGGGGTCGATGATTATGTAGTAAAACCCTTTAGCCCCCGGGAGCTAATTATGCGGATTAAAGCACTCTTGAAAAGAACTTGCCCGCTGATAGCCAAACGGGAAGGGGAGCTCAAATTCCCCGGCCTGACTATTAACCATCCCTCGCGGCGGGTAGAAGCAGCTGGCACAGAAGTGGCCTTAACGCCCAAAGAGTACGACCTGTTACATTTCTTAGCCCAGCAAAAGGGGCGTGTGTTTACCCGCGAGCAACTGCTGGAGCGGGTTTGGGGCTATGATTTTTACGGGGATCTTAGAACTGTCGATACCCATATCAAAAACTTGCGCGATAAACTCAATCAAGCCGGTCAAGGAGCTGAATATCTGGTTACTGTTTGGGGTGTGGGCTACAAGTTTGAGGTGAAACAGTGATGAAAAGCATAGTTACACGCTTATGGTTGACGCTGGTGATATCGGTAGCTGTAATTTTAATTTTATTGGGGTTGTTTTTGTCACAACTATTCGATAGCTTTTATTTCGATCTTCAAGCTGATAACCTCATCGCCCAAGGGCAAAATTTAAGCCGGCTGGTATTGACTTCAGGGGATAGCCGGCAGCTGCTAAGGGAGTTGGCTTTGGTTGAGGATTTTCTCAAGGCCAACGTGCTCATTATGGATAAAAGCGGCCTTGTTTCCAATGTTAGCCCCGGGCTTCGGCATCACCAGCGCCGCGGCGGCCAGATGTTGACACCACCGCAAGCGGCGGCGGTGCTGTCCGGCCAAATAGTAGTTATAAAGGGCTATCGCCTCGGACAGGAGACCACCACGCTGGCAGTAGCTGTACCGATAACGACAACAGACAAGGTGGTGGGGGCGGTGTATTTATATACGCCATTAGCCCCCATTACCCGCACCATAGCTTCAGTACGCCGACTTATTGCCTACGGTATCTTGGGCACGCTGTTCATGGCTACGATCATGGCTTTCTTCTTATCTCGGCGCTTATCTCGGCCGCTGATCCGAATGGAACATGCTGCCCAAACCATGGCCAGTGGGGATTTTTCGCCCCGGGTCCCGGAACACGCCCGCGATGAAGTTGGCCGCTTGGGGGTGGCCTTCAACCATCTAGCAGCAAAACTGGCCCGCACGTTGGCCGATTTGGAAGCTGAGCGGGACCAGCTTGCAGAAATTTTAGCTGGCATGACCGATGGGGTGGTTACTTTTTCAGCTGACGGAAAACTGCAGATTTATAATCCGCCGGCGGCCGAATATTTGGCGCCCGCCGTTGAGCTGGCCCTGGGGCAGCGGCTAGGAGAAGAGATAGTGCAGGCTGATTTGCAAAAATCAGTTCAGCAAGTGGTATTTACCGGGGAACCACAAGGCACCGAATTTGAATTCGGCGGGCGCATATTAGTGGCGCGCTTGGCCCCGCTTAAGTCCGGGGACAAAGTTAGGGCGGTTGTGTGTGTGCTTTTCGATCTGACTAAAGAACGACGTTTGGAAGCGATGCGCCGCGAATTTGTAGCCAACGTTTCGCATGAACTAAGAACCCCTCTTACCTATTTACAAGGTTATACTGAAGCGATTCTGGACGGGTTAGCAGCCAGTAAGGAAGAGGAAGAGAAATACCTGCACATTATTCTAGATGAGACTTTACGCTTGAGGCGGCTGGTAAACGATTTGCTTGATTTAAGCTTGATCGAAGCCGGGCAATTAGTGTTGAACCAAGAGCGAGTAGTACTAAAGGACCTGTTCGACCAAGTCCGGCAGACACTGTTGCCGCTGGCTAAGGATAAAAATGTTAACTTAACAGTCCGGCAACAGGAAAACTTGCCGCCGGTTTGGGCCGACCCTGACCGGTTGCAACAAATTTTAATCAACCTTTTAAGCAATGCTTTGCGCTATACTCCAGCCGGGGGCACTGTTAAAGCTGAGGCCGCCCTCCATTCTGCGGATCGGCTAAAAATAACAGTTTCAGATACGGGCATAGGTATAGCGCCGGCTAATCTTCCTTATATTTTTGAGCGGTTTTATAAACAAGAACAGGCCCGCGCCAGTTTTGGCGGCGGTACCGGCATCGGTCTCGCCATTGTCAAGGGGTTGGTTGAAGCCCACGGCGGCGAAATCTGGGTAAACAGCCAACCCGGAGCAGGCACCATTTTTACCTTTACATTGCCGCTGGCTGATTTTACTGCTACTTGAAGAAGGAATTAAGCCGCCGGCAATGAATATATCATAGGTAACAAACAAAACCTGAAGGTAAATTGGCAGCCCGAAGGCTGCGACAAAAGAGGTTAGACTTATGTTACTTGCAGTGATCGACGGCTTGGGCGGAGGTATTGGCAGTCAGCTGATAGGTCAGATTAAAGATAATGTACCTGCCGGCAGCAAAATACTAGCCCTGGGTACAAATTCAGCCGCAACCCAAGCTATGATTAGTGCCGGGGCCCAACGCGGAGCTACCGGGGAAAACGCCATCCGTTATATGGCCGGGCAAGCGGATATTATCCTGGGGCCGCTGGGAATTATTATACCCGATGCCCTGATGGGAGAAATTACGGTTACCATGGTCGAAGCTATAGTGACCAGTCCGGCTAAAAAATTGCTTCTACCTGTAGCTCAACCGCATGTGGAGCTGGTGGGCCTGCCACCGCAACCGCTGGGCGCCCTTGTACGGGCTACCAGCCGCAGATTGACCGAGATCATGACAACTTAAGAAAGAGCGAATAACGGAACCATGAAGGCCCGTACCGGTTTGAAAACCGGCCGGGTCTTACTATTTTAAGGAGGTTAATATTTATGACTACACATTCATTAACGCGTTCACTGGTAATAGCGGCTCTTATGGTAGCTTTGGGGGTTACACTACCGCTGGCCGTCCACCTAGCTAAAATAGGCGGCCCCATCTTGTGCCCCATGCATATTCCGATTTTTCTCGCCGGATTATTGTTAGAACCCGGTTGGGCGCTGGTCGTGGCGGTCATGGCACCGATACTGAGCTTCATTTTAACCGGCATGCCTCCCATGTCTCCGCCGATGCTACCTTTGATGGTAGTGGAGCTTTCTTTTTACGCGGTGTCCATCTCCCTGTTAACCCGGCATACCCGGTACAACATTTGGGTCAGCTTGCCCCTGAGCATGATTATAGGGCGCATCGGCCTGGGCCTAGCAGCGGCAGTTATCGGCCCTTTATTCAATTTCAACGTTAATCCTTTAGTTTATGTATACGGAGCTTTAATACAGGCTTTGCCTGGGATAGCGCTGCAGCTTCTGATTATTCCAGCGTTGGTCAAGGTGCCATCGATCTCAGCCCAGCTGGCCTACAAAAACAGGTAGGGAGGCGGGTGCTCTCTGCAGTATACTGCATGCAAATAAATGCAGACAATGCAATAGACTTCAGCTGATTTTCAATTTGGTAGGAACACTGAAAAGAACTAATTGCCCCACAACGCTGGCGTTTAGGCTTGATTCGGCCTTTCTAATTGCTGGCATGAATATTGCATTAGTATACAGTGGCAACTGCTTTACGAAACCCAATGAAAATTCTCGTAGAAGGGGATGCAAGAGGGGTTCGCAATGTTGCTACCCGGCATGCAATTTTTAACTAAAGGAGGCTGGTTTGATGCGTGATGTGTTAAAGAACATGGCTGATTATGATCACGAGCAGGTTTTGTTTGGGTACGACAAAGTTTCTGGTCTAAAGTGCATTATTGCTATTCATAACACAGTTTTGGGGCCGGCTTTAGGTGGACTTAGGATTTGGCCCTACGAGAGTGAAGATGAGGCTCTGTTTGATGTGCTGCGGCTGTCAGTAGGTATGACCTATAAAAATGCGGCCATGGGCCTCGACTTTGGCGGGGCTAAGGGGGTCATGATTCACGATCCAAATACAGATAAGCCCGAAGAATTGATGCGAGCATTCGGCCGTATGGTCCACAGTCTGGGCGGCCGTTATTACACTGCCGAAGATGTGGGCACCACTTTGGACGATCTTGTCCATGTACGGAAAGAAACTCCGTATGTAGCCGGCTTACCGGAAACTTCCGGAAACCCATCCCCCATCACCGGCTGGGGTGTCTACAATGCCATGAGGGCTACCGCCCAGCGTATCTGGGGCAGCGATGACTTGAAAGGCAAAAAAGTGGCCGTCCAAGGTTGCGGTAATGTTGGCTTTGCTTTAATCCAGCATTTGCTGGAAGCAGGGGCTGAGGTTTACGCTACTGATATGTTTGAAGATAAAGTGGAGCAAGCGAAAAAAGCCGGAGCCATACCAGTCGAAATGGATAAGATTTATGATCTCGAGGCTGATATTTTCGCCCCATGCGCTTTAGGTGCCATCTTAAATGACGACACTATACCCAGGCTAAAAGTCAAAGGCATTTGCGGTTCGGCTAACAACCAGCTTCTCGAGCCCCGTCACGGTAAAGCAGTGGCAGCGCGTGGCATTTTATATTCGCCTGACTTTATTGTAAACGGCGGCGGGGTAATCAATTGTGCCGAAGAGTTCTCACCCGGTGGCTATAATAAAGAAGGAGCTATGAGAAAAGCTGCAGGCATTTACGACATCCTGCTTAACATCTTCGCTATTGCCGATGAAAGGGAAATTGAACCGTACGAAGCAGCCAATATTTATGCTGAGGAGAGAATTGAAAAAGCACTCCAACAAAAAAGAATGTACTTTGAAGATTAAGGCTTCCGAAGATTAAGGCTTCCATTATCCATAGACTAGGGCCCTGTGGGTCATGGCCAACCCACAGGGCCTTTTTTTAGCAACAAAACGCTTAGATTAAGGCCGCCACCAACCACCTGGTCCTAGCCCCAGTCCGGGGCCATGAGGGCCCCTGGGGCCAGGGCATTGAAAATTGTACAACATTCTTTGCCTGTGTCCTAGATCTAGTCGGTCTTTTAAGGCGCTATTTTGTTCGGGGGTAATCAGGCCCAGGTCAGTTTTAACATCGGCAATTTTTTTCTTGATGGCTGTAAGCTGTTCGTACAGGGATTCCAGCTTAGCCAGCTGCGCCTTTTCATCCTGGGCCAGGGCTGGAACTGTTATAAAAATAAGAGTTGCAATGATTATACTCGGGATCATGTATTTTTGCATACTTACCACCTCCAGTGATGATTATAGTTATAGTATAAGATCAATATGTGATCAAACTATGAAGGCCAGATCAAGAAATTGTGAACTCCCATTTAGTAAAACATGTTTACTTTTGTTCTCTAGGTGCTATAATAGTAATAGTTACGCATTATCAAGATGGGGTGACACAATGGCGACAGGTAGCCAAAAAAAACAGCCACGCCGACGGTCCACGCGTCAGCGCCGCGCTATCTTAAATGTACTGCGGCAGACAAAATCCCACCCTACGGCGGATTGGGTTTATGAGCAGGTAAAACAAGAAATTCCTAACATCAGTTTGGGCACCGTCTATCGAAACCTAAAACTGCTCCGTGATCTGGGTGAAATAATGGAAATCAGCTTCGGCAGTGCCCAAAGTCATTTCGATGGTAATCCAAACCCGCATTATCATTTTCATTGTCTGGATTGTAATCGCATCCTCGATGTGGATATACCTGTACGTCATGAGTTAGAACAAGAAGTTCGTGACCATCATGGGTGGGAAGTGCATCGCCACCGGGTAGAATTTTACGGGCGCTGTGATAAATGCAGCCGGCAGCGGGAAGAATAACCAACGAATTTAATGCCCTATAAACCCCATTGCATTTATATGCAATGGGGTTTATAATTATATATATCCGGGTCAGCCCTATCCGAGCATCAGTTAGACGACATCCGGCCCAATCTTGATTCGGGAGCCGGACAGGATGGAGGAAATAAGGTACAGGTGGAGGAGGAAACCCATGGGCAAGATCAATAAAGTAGTATTGGCTTATTCCGGCGGCCTTGATACTTCGATTATCATCCCCTGGTTAAAAGAGAACTACGGGTGCGAAGTTATAGCCATGGCTGCTGATGTAGGCCAGGGAGAGGAACTGGAGCTACTAAAGGAAAAGGCGCTGCAAACGGGTGCCAGTAAAATTTACATTGAGGACCTCAAAGAGGATTTTGTCAAGAACTACGTTTTTCCGTTGCTGAAGGCCGGAGCCATTTATGAGGGTAAATACTTGCAGGGTACCGCAATTGCCCGGCCCATTATTGCAAAGCGCCTGGTGGAGGTAGCTTTGGCCGAGGGGGCTGATGCCCTGGCGCACGGTTGTACCGGCAAGGGAAATGATCAGGTTCGGTTCGAGTTCACGGCCAAAGCCTTAGCCCCGCAGCTAAAAGTTATTGCTCCCTGGCGGGAATGGGAGATAAAATCCCGGGAAGAGGAGATCGATTATGCTTTGGCCCGGAATATTCCGGTGCCGGTCAGTAAAGAAAAACCGTACAGCATGGATCGCAATCTGTGGCATATCAGCTACGAAGGCGGTGTATTAGAGGATCCGGATTTTGAACCCGAAGAAGATATGTTTTTGCTTACCGTTGCCCCAGAACAAGCTCCGGATAAGCCTACTTATATTACGATTGGGTTTGAACAAGGTGAACCGGTGGCTATAGACGGCGAACAAATGGAGCCGGTGGCTTTAGTTCAAAAACTAAATATTATTGCCGGGGCCAACGGTGTCGGCCGAGCCGATTTAGTGGAAAATCGCCTGGTGGGCATGAAGTCCCGCGGAGTATATGAGACCCCTGGTGGTACGGTGCTTATGTATGCCCATCGTGAGCTGGAGGCGCTTACCTTGGACCGGGAGACTATGCACTACAAAGAACTGATCGCAGCCAAATATGCTCAGCTGGTTTATTATGGTCTCTGGTTTACGCCCCTTAGGGAAGCCTTGGCTGCCTTTATTGATAAAACTCAACAGCCGGTAACCGGCAGCGTACGGCTAAAGCTCTACAAAGGCAACATAATTGTATGTGGCCGTAGCTCCCCCTACAGCTTGTACCGCCAGGATCTAGCTACCTTCGATGCTGATGATATTTATGATCAAAAAGATGCAGCCGGATTTATCAACCTGTATGGTCTGCCGTTAGCAGTGCAAGGCTGGTTAAAGGGTGAGGGGTTAAAACCATGAAGTTATGGGCAGGCAGATTTCGAAAACCGACGGCCGCTGACACTGAGGAATTTAATGCCTCGATTCAGTTTGATTATCGTCTCTGGCGAGAGGATATTGATGGCAGTCTCGCCCATGTAAATATGCTGGCAGCGGCCGGAATCCTGTCAGAGACTGAAGCCAATAAAATTACCGGCGGGCTGAACGAGATCGGGGCAGAAATTGAACAGGGGCAGTTCAAATTTAGTTCCGACCGGGAAGATATTCATATGCATATTGAACAGCGCCTGATCGAGAAAATTGGTCCCCTCGGCGGTAAAGTACATATCGCTCGCAGTCGCAATGACCAGGTGGCATTAGATACCCATCTGTATGTTCGCCGGCAGACAGGTAAAGTATTGGGTCAAATTACTACTTTGCAGCATACCCTGATCTGCTTCGCTGAAACTCATCTCGATATTATTATGCCCGGGTATACCCACCTGCAACATGCTCAACCAATTCTGCTGGCTCATCACCTGCTGGCTTATGTTCATATGCTTCAACGGGATCGCCAGCGCTTTATGGGTTGTCTTGAGCGGGCCGATATGATGCCGCTTGGGGCCGGAGCTTTGGCCGGCACGAGTTTTCCTATTGATCAACAGCTTGTAGCTGATAAATTGGGCTTTTCGCGCTTATATGAAAATAGTCTAGATGCGGTCAGCGACCGGGATTATATTTTAGAGTTTTTAGCGGCAGCTGCCATTTGTATGGTGCATCTTTCCCGCTTGGCTGAAGAACTGATATTGTGGTCCAGTCAAGAGTTCGGGTTTATAGAGCTCGATGATGCCTACAGCACTGGATCGAGCATTATGCCCCAAAAGAAAAACCCGGACATATTGGAGCTGATTCGGGGTAAAACCGGGCGGGTGGCGGGGCATCTTGTGGCCCTTTTGGTGACCATGAAAGGATTGCCGCTCGCCTATAATAAAGACATGCAAGAAGATAAGGAGGGGTTGTTCGATACAGTAGATACCTTGACGGCATGCTTGGCTATTATGGCAGCTATGATTCCCACTATCAAGGTAAACCGCAGCCGCATGCGTCAGGCCGTAAGCGGGGATTTTTCAACAGCTACCGATCTGGCTGACTATTTGGCCCGGCGGGGGTTGCCGTTCCGCCAGGCCCATGTAGTAATAGGAAAATTGGTTCAATTTTGCCTCGACCAAAATAAGGTGCTGGAGGAGCTGTCTTTGGAAGAGCTACAGCGAGTATCGCCTTTATTTAAACCGGATGTGTTGGAATTTCTCCGGCCGGAGGCAGCAGTAGCCGCCCGTACTTCCTATGGCGGTACAGCACCAGAACAAGTTAGGCAGCAATTAGCTCGGTTGAAGAAAACCATAGCTTTAGATCGGAAACCATCTCAGCCCCAATAAAATATTGCCTGGTTTGCAAAGCCCCCGCCGGCCGGCGGGGGCTTTTAAGTAACCAAATTTAGGCCAGGTCAATATTATGAGAAAGGAAAGGCATGCTCGGGCTGCATGCTTTTACCGAAATCTGGGGAGGGGAACATTAGGTGAAAATAAAGGCAAAGGTATGGTTATCGTTACTTGTGGTGGTGGTTTTGTTTGCAACCGGTTGTAGGCCTGCTCAGCCACCTCCGCTCAAGGAGGAGAAACCAGAACTGAGCGAAGAAAAAAATGTGCTGGAGCCACTGTCACCAGCGGTTACCGTGACTGTAGGCGCTAAAGAGGTAGTGTCCGATGCCGGGCTTTTGATCGGCATGGCCAAAGGATATTACGAGGAATTGGGATTAAATGTTGAGTCAGTTAATTTTAACACTGGTCAAGAAATGATCAATGCTTTAGCAGCCGGGCAACTGGATGTAGGCTGCACTGTTACTGCCAGCGGCCTTTTCAATGCTATGCTACGTGAAATTCCGATCAAAATTGTTGCCGACAAAGGGGTCAATGTTGCCGGTCAAGGTTATTACCGGCTGTGTATTGGCAAGGATTTAGTTGATGAAATCAAGGACTTTGAGGATTTGCGCGGTCGCAAACTAGCTATCGTAGGTACGGCTTCGCTAGATGAAATAGCCTTGGACCGTTGTCTTAATGCTGGCGGTATGACTACGGCGGATGTGCAATTGGAACTGATTCGGGCTTTTCCGGACATTGTCGCTGCCATAGCCAATGGGAGCATCGACGGTGGTATGATCATCGAACCTTTTGTCGCACAAGGTATGGCTCAGGGCATTTTAGATCCGTGGAAAGATCCGTCTGAATATGATCCCCATGCCCAAACAGCACTGCTGATCTATGGGACATCGATTATTGACCAACCGGAAATTGCTGACCGGTTCATGATCGCTTATATTAAAGCTTTGCGGGACTATAACGATGCTTTTTTTAAGGATATAAACAAGGAAGAGATTATTACCATCTTGGCTGAAACATCAGTAGTAAAAGAAAAAGAGTTGTATGAACTGATGTTTCCGGTCGGCTTGAATCCCGATGGCTATGTCCGGACCAAAGGCATTGAATTAGACCTCGAATGGTACAAAGACCGCCAATTGCTCAAAGGAGACCTTAACCTGGAAGATGTGCTCGACAATCAGTACGTGGATCGAGCCCTCCAAGTACTGGGCAAATATGAGTAAGCAACAGGGGGGCTGAAGCTACAGCCCCCTCCTGCCTGTTCCTTATCGTTTGGAGGTGCTGTTAAGTGCGAACGGAAGGGAAGATTATTTCATTTTTTTCCCCCCTTTTGCTGTTGGTTTTGTGGGAGCTGCTGGCCCGGGTTGGGGTGGTGGATATACGTTTGTTTTCTTGCCCCAGCCGTATCATGAAAACATTTGTTCCAGTGCTACTATCTGGTGAGCTGTTATACCACAGTTGGGTTAGCGTTCGCCGAATTTTATTAGGGTTTGCTGCCGGAGCAATACCTGGGATGCTGCTGGGGCTGTCTATGGGTTTAGTACCGCTTGTGCGCGCGGCTTTGGAACCCATGGTGGCCGCAACATTTCCAATTCCTAAACTGGCCATCATGCCGCTTATTTTGCTGGTGTTCGGCCTTGGGGAAAGTTCGAAAATATTTACTATCGCTATCGGCGTATTCTATCTGGTTCTAATAAATACCATGGCCGGCGTGCTGAGCATTGATCCGATCTATCTTGATGTAGCCAAAAACTATGGTGCCAGCCGCTGGAACTTCTATCGAACCGTAGCTTTACCTGGCGCCTTGCCGATGATTTTTGCCGGTTTTAAGCTCGGCATGGGCACCGCCTTACTGCTGATTGTGGCAGCCGAGTTGACCGCGGCCTGGGCCGGGGTTGGCTACTGGATTTGGCGGGCTTATGATATGTTCGATATTGAGCGTATGTTTACAGCCTTGGTTATGATGTCGGTGCTAGGTTATTTGCTGTCGTACCTGTTAGATTTTATCGAACGACAGGTGATACCGTGGAAAACACCACCGGCTCAATAAGGCCCAGTATAAGGAAGAGGTGAGAAAATGTCCGAAATCAATGACGCCATTATTTTACAAGGGATAAGCAAAGTGTTTCCCAGCCGCCACGGGCCTCCGATAGTGGCTTTGGAGGACATTAATCTCACTGTAAAAGAGGGGGAATTTCTTTGTATTGTTGGGCCCAGCGGCTGCGGAAAGTCGACTTTGCTAAGAATTTTAGCCGGGTTGGAGCAGCCCACAACCGGTGAGGCTATAGTAACTATAAAGGAAGAAGGTAAGCCGGTAAATTCCATGGTTTTTCAGGAGCAATCGTTGTTTCCTTGGTATACAGTAAGGGAAAATATCGCCTATGGTTTGACTATGCGCGGGATTTCCCCTCAAGAGTGTCAAAGAATTACTGACCATTATCTTAAAATTACCGGCTTGGGGAAGTTTGCCCGGGCCTACCCGCATCAATTGTCGGGGGGAATGAAACAACGGGCCAGTGTAGCTAGAGCCTTTGCTAACGATCCCTCCATCCTTTTGCTCGATGAACCATTCGGTTCTTTAGATGAACAAACGCGTGTGCTGTTACAGCAAGAGCTACTAAAAATTTGGGAAGGAACTCAAAAGACAACCATGTTCATAACCCATAGCATTGATGAGGCCCTGGGGTTGGGAGACCGGGTGTTGGTGATGACCGCGCGCCCGGGACGGGTAAAAGAAGTGCTGGACATCAACCTGCCCCGCCCCCGGGATTTGACCATCATTCGCTCCCAGCCTAGCTTTTTAGATCTATTTCACACTATTTGGTTTAGTCTAAGGGAAGAGGTATTGAAAGCTAGAAATGAGGAGATGGGCTAGTTAATAATTGGTGACAAAAAATGTCGCTAAAGCAAAAGGTTTTTCGGCCATCCTCAGCGAAAGTATAGGGAGCATCTACTTTAGGAAGTAATAGAAAGAGAAACAATAATTGGTAAGGTGAGGCTGATGCTAACCCAATTGCACGACTTTAGCGTGCTTGATTTCCTTGATATTGTAATTGTTGCTTTTGTGTTTTATCGGGTAATAATCTGGATACGGGGCACGCGTGCCGTGCAATTAATTAAGGGTTTAGCTGTGTTGTTGCTGGCTTATTTTATAAGCCGTCGCTTCGAACTTGCGGCCACCAGCTGGTTATTGGATAAAGCTATGACCATAGGCCTGATCGCTATCCCACTGATTTTCCAACCCGAACTACGCCGCGGTCTGGAGCAATTAGGGCGCGGCCGTTTGTTTAGGGGCACCAATTGGTTGCCTGATACCGAGGATGTCAGCAATGTAATTCGTGAAGTGGTCCGGGCGGCTCAAGTCTTGTCCCGCAACAAGGTCGGTGCTCTAATAGTACTGGAACGGCAAACAGGCCTTAAGGAAGTCGAAGAGACAGGAATTCCATTGGATGCTGTGGTATCAGCCGAAGTGCTGGTAAATATATTTGTGCCCAACACACCGCTCCATGACGGAGCGGTCATTATCCGCAGCGATCGCATTGCAGCTGCGGGTTGCTTTCTGCCTTTGACGGAAAGCGAAGTCAGCCAAAAATTGGGGACAAGGCACCGGGCGGCCTTGGGCATCAGCGAACAGTCCGATTGTGTCACTGTGGTGGTTTCCGAAGAGACAGGCATTATCTCTTCCACCTATGAAGGAAATATCAAGCGCCATTTGGACGAATCTAGCCTAAATGAGTTGCTTAATAGAATATTTAAAAAGGAAACTTCAATACCATTCCTGCGTTGGGGGTCTTAACATGGATGGTTGGCTACAAAAAGATGCTGTTGTCCGTGTGGTGGCGCTTGTTCTAGCTTTTGTCATGTGGCTGTTTGTGGTAAATGAACAAAACCCGCAGGATACACGCATAATTTCAGTATTGCCAGAGCTGCGTAACATACCAGCAGGAATGGTGCTGGCTGAAGATATAAAGCCGGTATCGGTCCGGCTACGCGGCCGCCGAAATGACCTTTATGCGATCGGGGCCTCGGAAATCAGCCTGTTTGCTGATTTGGCGGCGGGAACAGAAGGTGAGGAAACCTATCCCATCCGGGTTGAATCTTTGCCGGACAACCTTCAGCTTGTTCAAGTAAACCCGCCGGAGGTAGCGGTTAAACTGGAAGCGATTATTCAAAAAGAAATACCAGTGGAACTGGCCCAACGTGGCGATCCGGCGGCCGGATATTCGGCCAGCGAACCGGTTGTAAGCCCAGTACAAGTTCTGATCGAAGGCCCGCGTAGCCGGGTAAACATTGCCAGCAGGGCGGTGGTAAGATTGGATCTGGAGGGGGCACACGAAGATCTGCACGTAAGCGTCCCGGTTCAGATCTTGGATAATAAAGGGGCCCCAGCAGCCGAGGGACTGAGGATTAAGCCGGAAGTGATCGATGTCATGCTGCCCATAGCGCGCTTACCGGCCAAGATAGTGCCAGTAAATGTTCAACTAGCTGGTGAACCGGCTGCCGGTTTCCGGGTAGCAGAGGTGCGGGTGGATCCATCCACGGTGTTGGTCAGTGGACCGCCCGGGGTGCTGGCTGAAATCGCCTCGGTATCCACCTTATCGGTTACTATCAGTGATGCGACAGCTAATCTAACCGAAGATGTCCGCATAGTCCTGCCGCGCGATGTGCGGGCGGAAACAGAGAAGGTAAAGGTAACCGTGGTTATCGAACAGCGGACTATCCAGCGGACTTTGGATGATACGAAAATAACGGTGCGGGATCTGACTCCCGGTTTGGAGGCGCAAATTGAACCCGGATCGGCTAAAGTTACCGTATCCGGACTTTCTCAAACTATAAACCGGCTTAGCACAAGTGATATAGTTGCTTATGTAAGCGCTCTCGATCTGGCCGCAGGCGAACACGAGCTGCCACTTCGGCTTGCACTTCCGGATGGTGTTCGCCAAGTGAGAATTGAACCGGTCCAGGCAAAAGTCGTTCTTCGAGAAGCGAGCGAAAGCAGCGGTTAAAGAAAAACGCTTCTGATCTTGGCTAAATTTATCCCAACTAAAAGGAGGACCCAAGTTGGCGCGTCTGTTTGGAACTGATGGAGTTCGCGGTGTAGCAAACCAGGATCTTACCCCGGAATTGGCCTTTGCCTTAGGTAGAGTAGGGACTTATGTGTTGGCCGAAGCCACTAATAGGCCACAGTTTGTAGTAGGACGCGATACCCGCCTATCCGGTGATATGCTGGAGGCAGCATTGACGGCCGGGATACTGTCGGCAGGAGGGGATGTTCTTAGCGCAGGCGTTATTCCCACGCCGGCTGTCGCTTACCTGACTCGGGTTGTAAATGCTAAGGCCGGGATTATGATCTCGGCCTCCCATAATCCGGCCCAGGACAATGGTATTAAATTTTTTACCGCCGAAGGCTATAAATTGCCGGCTGAAATTGAAGCCGAAATCGAAAAAAAATTAGCCGAGGATAATTTTCCCCGGCCGACCGGGGCTGGGGTGGGAAAAAAGTGCCAACTCGAACAAGCCTCAGGGCTCTATCTTGACCATTTAGAATGGAAATTAGCTGCTGATTTGTCTTCTCTGGCGGTAGTAATAGATGCAGGCCATGGTGCAGCCTACAAAGTGGCAGCGGAGATAATAAAGCGGTTGGGGGCTCAGGTTAGAGTGATCAACGCTGCCCCGACCGGAACCAACATAAATGCCGGCTGTGGCTCTATCTACCCGCAACCGCTCCAGCAGCTAGTAAAAGAAATCAAAGCTGACCTGGGCCTAGCATTTGACGGCGATGCTGACCGCGTTGTAGCTGTGGATGAGAAAGGTCAGCTGGTGGACGGTGACCAGATTATGGCTGTATTGGCGCTATGGTACAAAGACAAAAGAATGCTGAAAGGAAATGGCCTCGTTGCTACCCCGATGAGTAATATGGGCCTAAAGGTGGCGCTGGCCAAAAACGGAATCCAGTTAGTTCAGGCGCCGGTGGGTGACCGCCATGTATTGGAAGAATTGCTCCGGCGCGGCTGGAATCTGGGCGGCGAACAGTCCGGTCATATTATTAATTTAGACTATAATTCCACTGGTGATGGCTTGAGCACAGCGTTACAGCTGCTGCGGATTTTGGCAGAGACGAAGCGGCCGTTATCCCAGCTGGCTGCAACGGTCAAGCCTTTTCCCCAGCTATTGTTAAATGTGCCGGTAAGAAGCCAACTGGGTTGGCAGGAAAACAGGCAGATTCAAACAGCTATCTCAGACGCTGAACAAGCCATACGCGGCCGGGGCCGCATTGTCGTTCGTCCTTCCGGGACAGAACCGGTAATAAGAGTTATGGTGGAAGCGGAAGAGGAAGGGCTACTGGCCAAACCAGCCCATAATATTGCTGCCGCCATCAAAGAGCAGTTGGGAAGATGACTCAGAAAATAAAAAATAAAGCACAAGGAAGGTATAAAAGATGAATTTGCACTATCTGGGTAAAACAGGGATTAAAGTTACCGAACTGTGCTTTGGGGTGCTACCTCTGGGGCCGCTACAAAAAAATTTAACTCTTGAAGCTGCGGTTCGCCTTTTACAAACGGCGATTGGCCGGGGCTTGAATTTTTTTGATACTGCTGAGAGTTATCAAACCCAGCAATATTTGGGTCGGGCCCTCGCCGGACAGGAGCGCCAACAGCTGGTTCTGGCTACTAAATCTGCAGCTGAAACGTATGAAGGCATGAAACTGAGTGTTGAAAAATCGTTGGATGAACTTAATACTGATTATATTGACATTTACCATCTCCATGCTGCCCGGGTCACACCGGCTGTGTTTACGGAACGGGAAGGAGCACTCGCTTGCCTTACAGACATGAAAAAACAAGGGAAAATAAGAGCGGTGGGCATCTCCACCCATTCTGTTTCCGTAGTGGAAGCTGCAGCCAAGCGGGATGACATCGATGTAGTGTTTCCGATTATAAATATACTCGGCCGCGGTATTCAAGACGGAACTAAAGAAGATATGATAAGAGCTATCGGAAAGGCAGCAACAGCCGGCCAAGGCGTCTACGCCATGAAAGTATTGGCCGGTGGGCACTTAGTCAGCGAAGTGCCGGCAGCAATGACATATGTGCGTCAAATACCTGGCGTTAGCTCGATTGCCGTGGGCATGGTGGATGAAGCCGAATTGAATTACAATATTGAGCTGTTTAAATTTAATCATGTCTCACCGGAGTGTGCAGCCGCCGTGCAGGCTGATCATAAGCGGCTGATCGTATTGGGATTTTGCCGCGGTTGCGGTGCCTGCGTGAATGTATGTCCCAACCAGGCTTTGAGTTTAGTCGGCAATAAAGCCCGGGTGGACAATGACAAGTGCATTCTTTGTGGTTATTGTAATCCGGTTTGTCCCGAATTTGCCCTGCGCATAGTATAATTACCCCACCGATTAAAAGACAGGGTAAAATGGGATTAGTGGAGGCGAGGCTTGTGTTACCAGAACCTGTAGCCGTACTTTACCGCGGCGGCTGGGCTGAAAGCCGGCATTATGGCTCGATTGCGGTGACAGATAGCGGAGGCAAGCTGCTTTATAGCCGCGGCGTTGCAGAGCGGATGACTTTTTTACGCTCGGCGGCAAAGCCGTTTCAGGTGCTGCCATTGTTTACCACCGGGGCTTATGCCAAATATCGGTTTAGGTTGGATGAAATCGCAGTGATGGCGGGTTCCCACAGCGGACAAGATGAGCATGTCGAGCGGATTAAGTCCATCTTGGAGAAAATCGGCCTCGATGAGGCTGCGCTCCAATGCGGGATTCAGCGCCCATTTCACCGTCAGACGGCGCAGCGGTTGGCCCAGGGGGGTAAACCGATCAGCCCGTTAAGAAATGCCTGCTCGGGGAAACATGCCTGCATGCTAGCAATCGCCCAGTCCCAGGGCTGGAATACGGCCGATTATACTAAGATAGAGCATCCAGTACAACAGCTGATGTTAGCGACGATAGCTAAAATAACTGAATTTCCGGCTAAAGACATCGGCCTTGGCCTCGATACTTGTGGCGTGCCGGTGTTTGCCCTGCCGCTTAATAACATGGCCCTGGCTTATGCAAAACTGGGAAGCCAAACGGCGACCTCGGCGACTGAACAACAGGGTATGGAGACCATTATCGCTGCGATGACAACTTACCCCGAATTAGTAGCCGGCAGCGGCCGGTTTACCAGCAGCTTACTCCTTGCTGGGGCAGGATCCTTGGTAGCTAAAGATGGCGGCGAAAGCACTTTTGGTATCGGCTTTACCGGGAAGGACCTGGGCATCGCGGTCAAAATAGAAGACGGTGCAAGCCGGGCTTTGGCCCCGACGGTGCTTCAAATATTGACCGAATTAAAGCTACTGACGCCAACAGCAAAGGCAAAAATCGATTCCTACCGGGAACGACCTATTTGCACCTTTGGCGGCATGCCAGCTGGCATTATTAAGGCAGTACCGTTGTTTTAACAGTACTGCCTTATCATCTTGGGCGAGTTTTGACCTCAAGAAATAACTGCCTCGATAGTAGCCAGCCGGTCAAGCAGTTCAGCCTCGGCCGCCGGCACTCTTAACCGCACCGATGCCGAGCTCAGCCCGGCAAATTCATTCCCATCTACCACCAGCACGCCTTGGCGTAGAAACTGCTGCTTCAAATTAAGGCCTGGGCAGGGAGCGGTCAGTGTCATTATCGGGGTAGTTTCATAACTATGGGCGAGGTTAAGGCAGGTAAGCTGTTGTCTTATCTGTCTTTTGATTCGGGCTGTTTTTTCCCGGGACTGAATAATAAAATCTGGCTCGGCCAAAGCAGCAGTAGCGGCCGCTGCTGCCGGATCAATGAGGCTAAATGGCATGTCTATTTTCGCATACAACTTCCTTAGCTTGGTATTGATAACGCCATAACCGACCCGCAGTCCGGCCAGCCCCCACCCTTTGGAAAATGAACGAGCTACGGCCGTATTAGGATAACGATCGACCAGATTGATAGCTGAATTATCTTGGGGCATAAAATCGCCGTAGGCTTCATCCACAATTAATGCTGTATTTTGGGCCAGGGCTTTGGCGGCTATCGCTTCCAAATCAGCCAATGGTACAACTTGACCGGTGGGATTATGAGGGTTGTCAATATAAACTGCTGCTATATCCGGATTAAGCTGCTCCAGTAGCTCGGCAGCAGATATTTTAAATTCTGGAGCCTTTAGGTTTACCGCTTGGTAGTTAGCGCCTCGGGCCTGGGCCGCACGCACATAATCGGTAAACTGGGGGGTAACACCAAGTAGCTGGGCCCCTGGGGCCAAAAATAAAGTATTCAGCCGCTGAAGAATCCCGATTGAACCGGCTCCCAAGATGATGTTGGTAGGGCCAATATTGGCCTTTGTCCAGTAAGCGGCCAGCGCCCTTTTTAGTTTTTCGTTCCAGGGTTCTGGATAAGAGGTTATATCCAAGCCCCGGGCGGCAGCCAAAAAAGCGGCCCGGGCTCCTTTGGGGGTACCAAAAGGATTTGTGCCCAAAGCACAGTCGATAATGCTAATTTTAGCTCCAGTAACAGGGATATCAGCATCTACATAACTTCCAGCAGGGATGGCTTCTAGATATGTATTGCGGCTCAACATTAAATGCTCCCTCCATTTCACCAAGCCGTCGTTTTGTGGGTCCGGGAATTATTTCCGCCTGCTGATTGTGGTCCCCAAGCATGTTACCGCAGAATTTTAATATGATACTATTACCCCATACACAGGACCCCAAGGCTGGACAGGAGGTAAACATATGCGAACAAGATGGCTTAGTATATTGATGGCTGTTATTATTTTAGCTACGACCCTAACAGGCTGCGCGGTAGAGGTATTTATAGATACGCCCCGGGCACCGCTCACAGTTCACGTGCTCGATGTCGGGCAAGCCGATTCTATTTTGGTGCAGACGGCCAAAAAGAGCATGCTTATCGATGGTGGGAACCGGGCTGATGCAGACGGGATAATGGATTATCTTCGGTCTCAAGGGGTAAAAGAGCTCGATGTTGTTGTAGCCACCCACCCTCACACTGATCATATCGGGGGTTTAGTGGACATCGTAAAAGATTTTCCCGTGGCCCAAGTATATATGCCCCGGGTGGCGCATACTTCAAAAACATATGAAGATCTGCTAATCAATATCAAAAATGCCGGCTTAAAAATAACGCCGGTCAAGCCAGGTCTTACGGTGGAGTTAGATTCAGGTATAGAGGCCGTCTTTTTAGCGCCGGCAAGATCCGACTATGATAACTTGAACAATTACAGCGCAGTCCTCAGGCTTGGTTTCCAAAACACCAGCTTTTTATTTAGCGGTGATGCTGAAGCTGAAGCGGAGGAGGAGATGCTGGCCTCAGGGTTTGATCTTAGCAGCACTGTGCTCAAAGTGGGCCACCACGGCAGCAATACATCGACCACGTCCGAGTTTTTAGCGGCGGTAAATCCCGAAGTGGCTGTAATTTCGGTCGGGGCAGATAACAGCTATGGGCACCCCAGCGAGCAGGTGCTCAAGCGGCTTGAAGAAGCGGATATTCGTGTTTTTAGGACCGACATTCATGGTGTAATAACAATCAGTAGCGATGGGCTGAAACTAACTGTGTTGACTGATCGCAGTTAAAGATGGACAGACAGAAAAAACTGACTTCAAGCATGATATTAAAATAAGGGCCCGGAAAGGAGCAGCAACATTGTTTATTATCGACCGTTTTGAAGGTGAGATGGCAGTGATTGAACACCGGGACAGGACGTTTAATTTTCCTCGCTATCTTTTGCCGCCTGAGGCCAAAGAAGGTCAGGCCCTGAGCTTTAGCGTGACCATTGACCAAGCAACGACTAAGCAGCGGCGGGCCAAGGTTGAGCGGTTGCTGGACGAGCTAGTTGAAGAATGAACGCGGTTAGTCTGTTTGTGCCCCGGCATCAGCCTTTTTAGCCCGTGCAGCCATCAGATATTTGCGGATGGCAAACAGCCCGGCCAAGGCCACAACCCCAACAGCCAATTCATAGGCGCTGTCGGCCTGAATAAGCAATTTACGGGCCAGAGCATAGATAAGTACTTCAACGATGCTATAAGGCGAATGATGAAGCAACATCAGGGCCAACTCCAACCCGATGACGAGCAGCAGAGTGTGGGCCATAAAGTCTTGAAACAGTTCATAAGTCCGCGTAAAATCATGAATGGTGATCACATGATAAAACCGGCGGACCAAAGTGATACTGCTGGCTGCCACTGCGAAAACAAGAAAAGCTGCCAAAAAAGTCTCGATAATAGTCACACAAGCAAGGATATAATCGGTATAGCGCTTCATAAAGCATCCTCCCTCCTTTAGTAGGGGGGTTCTTTATATTTTCGAGTTTAGCCCCTTTTTTCCTGCCTACAGCCGGACAAAAAACAGCATTCTTGTAGCAACAAATGCCGGACAGCTCCGGCAAAAGCGGAACCATGGACATAAAGGTACAAAGATCATTAGTTATTGGTCAATTGGCACAATTGGAAGGGGGGGGGTATTTAGAACAAGTGTCGAAGCTATACCAATTTTCTGGAGTTGGTCTGGCACTTCCGTTTTGTACAAGAGGTAAACACGTAAAGCCTGTAATATATAGGCGAGGGCTTGGCCTTAGGCGTTAATTCCGATTTAATTGACTGAACCTTTTAACAACAAAAGAAAGGTGGTATTGAAATGAATGAAGGATTTTTAACTGCTGATTGGGCGAAAAAGCAGCCGGGGCGCGGGATATTTGTATTGATTGTAACTTTTATCATTGCTTTTATTATCACGGCTAGTTTCAGTATTGAGACCTACACTGGATTTTTCGGTTTTGTGGTCATGTCTTGTATTGGCATGTTCGTTGTGTTGGGTAACTTGTGGAAGGGCAAGAGTCTGCCGGTGGATCAGATCCCTCAGCCTTTGAGCGGATTGCTGCTAGCGGGGTTCGCGTTTGCATGGGGTACGTTGGTCGCTTATTGTCTGATTAATTTTGTCGGCGGGGGAGTGCTCCATCCGTATGTCGCTCTCCACACTATTACTACCATTGTAACGATTTTCTTTATGTTCATGGCCTTTGGCTTCTGGCCTTTTAATCGGTTGTCCCCACCGGCAGCTGGCTTTTTGTTCATTATTACTGCTTATGTTATTGCGTTAGGATTGGTTCAACTGTTTGATTTTAGCCTAATTTCTTACCCAGCCGGGGTATTTCCCTCTCCGGTGGATCCGGTGCCATTTTATGCTGAAGGCGGTCCGTTAGCGATGTTTTATGCGCCGACGGGGCCATTTTTGTGGGAGCATGCGATCACGTATACAATTTGTTCGGTAGTTTTTCTGTGGTGTTTTGCCATTTTGGGCATGTGGCCGTTTACCGAGCTGAAATTGGAACAGCCGCTGTTTGGTCTTGCTGTAACTATTACCTGCTTAATTTTAGGCTATATCAGTTTTAAAATTGGAGTTTATCAATTGCATATCGAACCTTCTCACCTTATGTCTTATGCGATTGCTGTTATCTTTGGGGTGCTGATAACTTTGACCATATTCCAGACTTGGCCTGGTAGGAACATGGAAGGACTTACCGGAGGCTTTGTGAATTTAATCTTTTCGATCGTTTTGGGTGCTGTAGGTTATGTTATTGTTCGAGCCTTTTGTCAGTGGCATTTTGCTGCTGATTTTCTACTCCCGGACAGCCTCAATGCAATCAATACCATGATGCTGGGCTTGCTGTTTCCCATGTGGGCTGCCTATGGCGATCTATTCGACTTTTGGCCCTTGCCGCCACTATCTTGATGGGAGTAAATCCTTACTGCGCTAAGGAGAGGGATGGTTCGTATGCCGATCAGGCTATTGGTGATTAACCCGGGCTCGACATCGACCAAGGTTGCGGTCTATGCTGGTGATCGTCCTTTGTTTGTGGATGCTGTTGAACATAGCCAAACGGAACTGGCTAAATACGGCAACATTAACGATCAGTACCCGCTACGAAAGAAAGCTGTTTTGGCGATGTTAGGAACCCATGATATCAAATTAGAATCTATTACTGCTGTTGTTGCCCGCGGAGGGCTGCTGCCGCCGGTAAACTCGGGAGCCTACCGGGTGAACGAAGATATGGTTTTTCAGCTGACCTACCACCCCCAAAACGAACATGCATCCAACCTGGGCGCTATTATTGCCCATAGCATAGCCCAGCAATTGGGGATCGAGGCTTATATTTATGATCCGGTGACGGTGGATGAGCTGGAGCCGATCGCCAGAGTTACCGGTTTGCCCGAAATGGAAAGAAAGGGGATGGGGCATAATCTCAATATGAGGGCATCGGCCATCCGCCATGCCCAGCAAGTGAACCGACCTTACAACCAATTGACGCTTATTGTGGTTCATCTTGGCGGCGGAATTACTCTTAGCTTGCACAAAAAGGGCCGGATGATCGATATGATTTCAGATGATGAGGGCCCCTTCTCACCGGAGCGGGCCGGGGGATTACCCGGGTTTCAGTTAATAAAAATGGCCACCTCGCCAGACTATGATTATAAACGGCTAATGAACAAGGTGCGGACTCAAGGGGGGCTGATGGCCTATTTCGGTACTACTGATGCTCGGAAAGTGGAAGCAAAAGTCAAGGCTGGGGATGAAAAAGCTGCCCTAATTTATGAGGCTTTGGCTCATAATGTAGCTAAAAATATCGGTAAACTAGCAGTGGTGGTAGCAGGAAAACTGGATGCAATAATTTTAACCGGGGGTATGGCTCATTCATCCCTGCTCACTGGCTGGATTGAGAAACGGGTAAGTTTTATTGCCCCTGTTGTGGTGCTCGCCGGAGAGAACGAAATGGAAGCCTTGGCCCAGGGAGCGCTGCGGGTGCTTAGAGGGGAAGAACAAGCCCGGGAATTTGTCAAAAGCTATAGCTAAAAAAAGTGGGGCGTTAGCTGTAATATCGGCTAACAACCCCACCCATTTTCCAATAGCTACGTTATGGTGTAACTATTATTTGGCTGCTGATAGGCTACTTTTAAATTGGGTTGGTGAGTCTGAGACGAAGCGCTTAAAATCTCGGATAAAATGGGCCTGGTCAAAGTAACCATTGTCATGGGCCACTCGGGTCATACTGATGCTATCATTATGATAAAATGATTTCACGGCATTTTGGAACCTCATCATACCGTTGTAGTGGGCCAGGGTAATTCCTAGCAGCTGTTTAAACCGTTCGCGGCAGTGGCGGTCAGTATAACCTACGGCCTTTACCAACTCACTTACTTTTTTCTGACCTTTTGATACACACATGGATACTGCTAGCCATTCTTCCAGCGAGCAAGTATACTGGTAATCGATCAAATGTTTTTGAGCATAATTGAGGAGGACTTGTAGCCGCAAGTTAAAATTGGAAGCCGAAAGGATTTTTTCAGTCAGCAGTTCTATTTGCGGGAAATAATGCTTAAGGTCTATTTTTTGATCCACCAACTCGGCCCAGTGGAGGTATTTGGGCCGGATGGCAGCCGGGGAGTAGGGTTTGAAGCCAAAATAGGTTGTGTCTGGCTGAAGCTGCAAGCGGCTTTGTTTGGTGATAATACCCAGAAGTAACCCCTGAGGGTTTCTTTCGTCGCATTGGAACAGTACGTTTATGCAACCGTCCGGTATAAGGTCAATATTGCTTAAATTCCGGTCCGTGGTAAATTGATAAAACAATCCATAACCTTTTATCGAAACGGGATTCCACTTTAAGACTGCTCTTTGGTAGTTGCGGACACAGGTCTTTATTTTGGGCTGGATAGGTGGGGATATTTGTCCCATGCGTTCCTGAGCCTGTGTAAACCTCACAGGAACCCTCCTTTCTGATCAGTCCGGCCAAGACGAGAGTCTGAAAATTGTGGTTTTCCCTAATTTATAGTATAGCCGCGGTCGACTAAAAAGACAAGCTACTTCAAGATAAAAAGCTTAATTTTAGGACCAAGGTTCCGTTTTATACAATGGTAGCGGGTCAAAATGTTATATTGTAATCCTGCCGACATAGGTTTGATAATTAGGCTATTTAGCGGCATTAGGGCAGTAGAATTTTGAGTGTTTTCGGTTCGGGCGGAAATGCTAACAAAGGAAAGGAGATGCGATATGAGCCAAAATCTTAAGGTGCTATTGGAAAACTCCAGGGTTGCCCTGAAAAAGATGGAAAAATGCACCCAAGAAGAAGTCGATTTAATGTGCCGGGTCATCAACAAGGCTGTAGTTGATAATGCTGAGGAATTAGCTCAAATGGCTGTAGAAGAGACCGGGATGGGTAACGTGCAGTCCAAAATTGATAAAAATAAAACCATGGGTGCAGGCGTTTGGCTGACAATGAAAAATAAAAAATCCATGGGTATTATCAAGCGTGACCAGGAGAAGGGGTTGCTTTATGTGGCCCATCCTAAGGGAGTAATTGCATCGGTATCACCGACTACCAACCCCACTATCACTCCCTTAGGTAATGCTATGCTGGCTATCAAAGGGCGCAATACGATAATTGTTTCACCGCACCCCCGGGCCCAAAAGACTACCGGCAAAACGATCGAATATATGAATAAGGCCCTGGCTGCAATTGATGCCCCGGAGCATGTCATTCAAATGGTTCATGATCCTAGCATCGAGGCTACCCAGGAGCTGATGGCTGCTGCCGATGTGATTGTGGCGACCGGCGGTATGGGCATGGTAAAGGCCGCCTACTCCAGCGGCAAGCCAGCCCTCGGTGTGGGGCAAGGGAATGTGCAAGCAATTATCGACCAGGATTATGACAATCTGGATTTAGCAGCCCAGTTTATCATGATCGGACGTACTTTCGACAATGGTGTCATCTGTGCTTGCAATCAATCGGCTATTGTTCCTGAAAGCCGGAAAGATGAAATAGTTAAAGCCTTTGAGCAGCATGGTGCCTATTACGTTGAAAACGAAAAAGAGGTTGAAAAAGTAAGGGCAGCTTTATTTGAACCAAATGGACGGCCCCATATCGATGTGATTGGAAAAACTGCAGCCGAAATTGCCCGTAAAGCCGGGATAGATATCCCCGAAGGCACGACTGCCCTTTTGGTAGCAACCCAGGCCCGGGGAAGTGCGGATGTCCTTTGCGGTGAGAAACTGTGCCCGGTATTGATCCTGACCACCTATACTGAGTTTGAAGAGGCAGTTAAGATCGCCCGCACTAACTTGCTTTACCAAGGAGCAGGGCATAGTGCCTGTATATTCTCTAATAATGATGATAAGATCGAGCAAGTGGGGATGGAGTTGCCAGTAGGAAGGCTGCTAGTAAATGTTCCTGGTATTGCAGCCGGGGGCGGCGGTCTCTTTACCCATCTTAATCCAACTCCTTCGCTCGGGACAGGCTCCTGGGGCGGAAATAGCATTTCCGAGAACCTCACCTATGAGCATCTGCTGAACATTGCAACCATTGCCTATCCCAGGGAAGGTAAACCGCCTACTGACGAAGAAATTTGGGCTGAATAAAAACATGGCTACCGGATAAAACGTTGAAAATACCCCCCTTGGAGAACGAGTGACGGGCAAGTTCCCCAAGGGGGGTTGCATTTTAGCCGGGAAAAAGGAAATAGGGATTATCTTGCCGAACACTGAACCATAGGCCGCAATAGCATCCGGATTTGAGAACGGTTTAACGGCTAAAGATAAAGAGCTGATGACAAAGATGGCTTTTGGGACAATATAATAAGTATGACTTACGAGGTGACAAGGGAGGGCAAAAACATGAATTTTGCTTCGCTAATTTGGCTGTTCTTTTTATTTTCGGCCTTGCTTCCAGCTTGGAAACAGCGCCAACTGGAGGCGAACCGCCTGAAAATGGTCCGCCGGCTGGAGCAACAGCGGGGTTCCAGGCTGATTACTATCATTCACCGTCAAGAGGCGATCAGCTTTCTTAACATTCCCTTAAGCCGCTATATCAGCATTGAAGATTCGGAACAGGTTCTACGGGCTATTCGTATGACACCGCCGGATATGCCCATTGATATTTTATTGCACACCCCAGGTGGCTTGGTCTTGGCCACGGAGCAGATCGCCCATGCCATACGTAAACATCCGGCTAAAGTCACAGTTTTTGTGCCCCATTACGCTATGTCCGGCGGCACTCTACTAGCTTTGGCCGCAGATGAAATTGTTATGGATATCAATGCTGTCTTAGGCCCGGTAGATCCGCAGCTAGGTAAATATCCGGCCGCATCTATTTTAAATGCTGTTTCCCAAAAGGTTATTAATGAAGTCGATGACGAGACCCTGATTTTGGCTGACATGGCTAAAAAAGCAATTAACCAAGTACGGGATCTGGTTATGGAGATTTTGAAGGACAGAATGGTACCGGAGCAGGCAGAAAAATTGGCCCGGATACTGACGGAGGGCCATTGGACCCACGATTATCCGATCACCTGTGAAAAGCTGCGTGACCTTGGGGTTCAAGTATGCGGCGAGTTGCCGGAAGAGATCTATTCGCTGATGGATTATTATCCCCAACCTGCTCAGCGCCGGCCTACGGTGCAATATATCCCTGTACCTTATCGCCGGGAAGAGAATAAAAGCTGAATGGCTAGAATGGTCGCTTGACGGCAATTAAGGGGGTTGTTTCACTGCGAAAACATTTTTTGGACAGGGGCCAGTCGCTGCTGATGATTATCGATCTTCAAGAACGACTGATGGCAGTTATGGACCAGGCCCAGAAAGTCTATCGAAATACATGCCTTATGCTGGCTGTTTGCCAGCAGCTAGAAATGCCTGTTGTTGTAACCGAGCAATATCCGCGCGGACTGGGAAGAACGGTCCCTGACATAAGCGAAAAACTAGGCCAACATCTTCTGATTGAAAAGATTACGTTTTCAGCTGTAACTGCAGAAATGCTTGCCCAACTGCAGGAACTAGGGCGTAAACAAATATTGGTAGCGGGTAGCGAGACCCATGTTTGTGTATTTCAGACGGTTAGAGATCTGGTAGCAGTGGGATATGAAGTTTATCTTTTGCAAGATGCCGTTTGTTCCCGGCGTAAGCGTAATTATAAAAATGGATTGCAGCTGATGAAGGAAGAGGGGGCCGTTCTCACTGATACGGAAACGGCAGTGTTTGATCTTTTAAAAAAAGGCGACACGCCTGGGTTTAGGGCAATTCTAGCGCAGCTGAAACAACTTAGCGGCCACAGGAAGTAATGAAAAACATTCGGGACTGGAGTCCAGGAAGGTGATTGTTTGATTTATAAAAACCCTTATTATAAAAAAGTGAGGGGCAGCCACAACATATTAGTTTGTTGTGGCTATTGTAAAAGGGAGATTGCCCTTTACCAAAAAGTGGGCAAGGGGATCCTATTACGAATGTATGTCGACCGGATTATCAATAGCTCGATCGATTTGTCTACTCAGCCCGGAGCCTTGTTTTGTCCGCGGTGTAACCGCCAGTTGGCAACGAAAGTTACCTTAAAAGGAAAAAACATTGAGGCCTATGTGATGAAGCGGGCTGTATTTAATACAAGAATAGTATAGTAGGGCTTGGCCCACGGGTTAGCCTAAGTTACCGGCCGGCCTGGCCACTTGGCGAAAAGATGAACCAGTATGATTGAATAAAGTTTTCAAATGTCCTATAATAAATCTACGGTTGAAAAAAGAAAAGGCGATAGCCACAGCTGGCCCCAAACAGGATATTGATTGTAAATCTTGGCCCAATGGTGTTGCCAAGGAATAAATGCGGGAGGGGTTAACATGAAAAAAACGGATCTGCTCGTGATCGGCGGTAGTGCAGGTGGAATGTTAACAGCGACCATGGCGCGGAAAGCATACGGGAATATCGACATTACTTTGATTCGCGAAACCGAAACGGTGATGGTTCCATGCGGTATTCCGTACATTTTTGGGACTCTTCATGATCCAAAGAAAAATGTTATTCCGGACGCAGCAATCCTCGAGTCGGGCATCAACCTGATTATTGATACTGCAACTAAGATCGACCGGGAACAAAAGACGGTAACTACGAAAGAAAATGGCCTAATAGCTTATAAAAAACTGGTTATTGCCACCGGGTCGTTGCCCATCATCCCGACATTTATTCCTGGCTATGACCTCGATAATGTATTTCCCGTTTTAAAAGATGAAGGTTATTTAAGCAAAATTCTTGCCCGGCTGGAGTCGACCAAGAACGTAGTTGTGGTGGGCGGAGGTTTTATTGGGGTCGAGTTCGCCGAGCAAATTAGACTGCTAGGTAAAAATGTTACCCTAATCGAAATGGCCGACGCATGCTTGTGGCAGGCTTTTGACCGGGAATACACAGATCAGATCGAGACTTTGTTGAAGGACAACGGTATTAATGTAATGACCAGTACCAAGGTAGAGGCTCTGCTAGGCGACCGGTCAGTAGAGGCGGTCAAGCTAGAAGAGGGCCAGACCATCCCGGCTGACCTGGTAATCTTGGGCTTGGGGATGAGGCCACATGGTCTTTTAGGTAAAGAATGCGGGCTAACAATGAATGATAAAGGTGCTATTGTAGTGGATGAATATATGAGAACAAGCGATCCCGATATTTTTGCTGTCGGAGATTGTGCGGAAAAGCGCTGCTTCTTTACCGGCAAGGACGTACCTTTGCTGCTGGCTTCGACAGCAACGATGGAAGCTAAAATTGCGGGTAGCAATATATTCCATCTGAGGTTAATCCGGGCCAACAAAGGTACTATAAGCACATTTGCTACTAAGATATTTGGCCAAACATTTGCGGCTGCTGGACTTACCGAGGCTAGAGCTAGGCAAGAAAAATTTTGCCTTATGGTCGGCAAGTTTAGTACCATGGATCGTCATCCTGGCACTCTGCCTGATGCCCAAAAAATTAATATCAAGCTAATATTTTCCCGTTGTTCGGGAACGCTCCTTGGGGCCCAGGTTTCAGGTGGAAACACTGTGGCTGAAATGATAAACATACTCAGCCTGGCTATCCAAAAGGGCATCACAGCTGCGGAACTCAATACTTTCCAAGCGGCGACCCACCCCTTGGTATCGCCTTCACCTGCTTCCTATCCAATAAACGCGGCTGCGATGAATGCCATAGCCACCAACTGTAAGCATCTTAACGAGGATTTAATAATTTAAATTAGCTTGCACAGCAACCTCAGCACCTGCTACAGCAGGTGCTTTTTTGTCTGACTTCCCATGGGAATGTAGCATGTACCAGGTGCTACTTTCGGTTTTATGATACGCTCCCTTATCGATGCAATTGGCTGACTACCAGCTGCCAATCCGCTAGAAAGTATTTGTATAAAGCTGGCCTTCTTCTTACCGCCAAAGGGTGGTAGGAGGTGATAACTTCATAACCATCAATTAGATGCACCTGGCCCCGAAGGTCTTTTACTTGGGCTTTTTGATCATCCCAAACAGATTGACAGACTGTGTTACCAAGGGCAAAAATTATTTGAGGGTTGCCCTGTTTAAGCTGTTGCCCTAAAAAATTTATGCATACTGATCTAGCCTTGGGTTTATCATAAGCACGCCGGGGCCGGCATTTAAGGAGATAGGTTACATACAGCTCGTCAGCTCCAAGACCAGCCTCATAAGCAGCCTGCTGCAGAGTTTCTCTGGTGCCACATAAAAATGGCCGACCTTCATTGTCTTCTCTGGCTCCGGGATTGTCTAAAATAACGTATACCGGGGCACCCGGATTGCCTTCGCCCCAAATGGTTCGTGTTTTGTGTTGGTGCAACTCGCACTGGCGGCACAAACTAAAATCGGGAGGGCCGGAATGTTCAGGCAAAATTGTCGGTTTGTGAACGGACAAGGCGTTTACCCCTTTCCTCGGCTCGAGATTTGCTACAAATAGTTTATTCCTAAATTTTGGATTTGCAATAAAGATTTTTTATAAATGGGGAGGAACAGATAGCAGAGGTAGAGAATTAAAAGACAAATATGACGCAGGGCAGTCCGACTGCGGACTTAAGGAGGAGAAGGATGGACCGGTCTAAGCGGTGGCTGATACTGGTAGTTCTTTATACTGCTATGTTAATTTTTGCTTTAAGCTATCAAAGTATTCCACCTGTGCTGGGTGTGATTATGTCAGATTTGCACTTGTCCCATGGTCAAGCTGGTTCTCTTATGAGCATGTATGCGCTGCCCGGCATTATAATATCTATTCCGGCCGGAATGTTAGCCGATATATATGGTTATCGTCGGGTTGGATTGATTTCCATGGCACTAGCTATACTCGGATCGCTGTTAGTTGCTTTAAGTTCGGATTTTCTTTTTCTAGCGGGAGCCAGGATAGTGACCGGGGTGGGGGGGATGGCCATAGCGGTAATTATTCCGCCAGCCTTATCTAAGTGGTTTCAAACCGGCGAGCTGGGGATCGCTATGGGGATTTTAAATACTGCTATGCCGCTGGGCACCACTTTAGCCTTCAATATGTTTGGTTGGATAGGGTATGGCTGGGGGTGGCAGATTCCTATTTTATTGACAGCAGCCGCAGGGGCCGTTTCCGTGACAGCGTTTTATATTACTTATCCGCGCGATAAGAGGGAACCGGGGGGCACCACCGGGGAAAAACTTTCCATACGTAAAGCGGTCAGCCAGGTAGGGTCGCCAGTGTGGTTAGCAGCCGGTGTTTGGGCTGCTTATAATGCGTCAGTTCTTTCGTATTTAACCTTTGCTCCTGATTATTATGGCTCCCTAGGGTTGTCGCCCGGCTATGCTAGTTTTTTGGCCAGCTTGTTTATGATCGGCTCCCTTGCTGCCCCGGCAGTGGGCTATTTAATCGGCAAGGTGAACAGCCCAGAGCTACTTATGGCCGGCGGCAATATTGTAGTGGCGGTATTGCTGCTAATTATTTTTTACGCCCTATCGGGCTCATCTACTTTGGGGTTAGCATTGGGAATTGCAGGCTCTTTAGTTCCGGCTCCGGTATTTGCTCTTGTTCCTCAGCTGGTGGTACCAGAGCGGCGGGGGTTGGCTTTCGGTATTGTTAGCTCCTGTATGAACATCGGCGCTGCTATAGGCCCCTTTTTTGTCGGCCGGTGCTATGATCTTACTGCTTCGTACAGCTGTAGTTTTTTGATCATGGTTATTTTTGCCCTGACCGGTGCTGTTTTAGCGCTTCGCTTAAAGGCCGCAAGAAGATAGGTTGGCTCCGGGGCTAATATGCATATTTAGTTCCTGTTCGTAAATAATACGAGCAGGAGGCGAGTAACAAGTGGCACATCAATTGACCCAAAAAGAGCAGATGATGTTAGAAGACCTAAAAAAACATGAGGAGGTATGCATTCATAAATATCAAACTTATGCTAGCCAGGTTCAAGATCCCCAGCTCAAGCGGCTATTGGACAGCTACGCCAAAGAGGAACAGCAGCATTTAAATTCTGTTGACCAAATGCTAAGAGGGGAAATTCCAACCCTACCTCAGGGCCAAGGATCAGCACCCACTTTCCAGCCTCAGGGGACGGGAAACAAGCAGGACGAGCTACTTTTGACCGACCTGTTAATGACGGAAAAACACGTTTCTGGTACTTATGACACTGCTATTTTTGAATTTACCAACCCCCAGATGCGGCAGGTGCTCAACCATATTCAACAAGAAGAACAGCTGCATGGCGAGGGGATTTTCAATTACATGACAACCCATGGGATGTATACCCCCAAGTAGCTTCAGGCAGTCTAAATTAACCCCGAATACCCACCAGCCAGGCTTAAATCGCTCTGGCTGGTTTTTGCTTGATCTTCATTTTTTAGACCGAGAGGATTTATGTGAAGTTATCTCGAAATTATTGTTGAGCGGGAAATAAGCCGGTAAGTTTACCCGCACAGATGGTTGGAACCACCGGCGGATTAAAGAGGAGGCAAACCTATTCGAAAGGAGATGCATCTTAGATGGCAGTGGGCAAAATTTTATTTCTGTATAATGCAGTACCTGATGTTAGGCAACAAAAATATTCTCCGGGACTTGTGACGTTCTCCCAAATCGAACTTCTAAGTCAGGCTTTAACCGAGACTGGAAATCAAGTGATCCATCTAAATCTGCGCCGGCCGGAACAACTGAGAGATTTTATCCAGGCCAAGGGCCCGTTCAGTATAGTTTTTTGCATTGCAGAAGGATTCCTGGATCTACCGGCAACCATAGCGGACGGTTCTGGCGCAGCTTGGATACGGCGGATGTTGGTTGATCTTGGTGTAGAAGCAACCCATTCTACGGCGACGGCCATGGAAGTATGCTGGCACAAAGATCGGACTCATCAAGCTCTAAAATTATTCGACATCCCAACACCTGAGCATGTTGTTATCCAGCCGGAACCAAAATTACTAGAGCAGCAGCTCGAACAAGTCGGGCAAGAACTATCATTCCCTTTGTTTGTTAAGCCCGCTGTCGGGGGGACCAGTGTTGGTATTTACGAGCAATCTCTTGTTAACGATCCCCAAGAATTAGCAGCCCAGGTGCGCATCTTATTATGGGAATTTAAAAATGTACCGATTCTGGTAGAAACATATTTGCCGGGTCGGGAGTATACGGTTGGGGTCATAGGTAACCGGGAAAAACTGGTACCGCCTATTATCGCCTTTCCCACCGATCAGAAGGTTCGAACCCGGAAGGTTAAAAGAAATCGGGATGAATCCAAGTTAGAAAAGATTACAGCTGGGGATCCACTCTATCAATTACTGTCTGAGCTGGCAATAAACGTGTTTGAGGCTGTAGGAGCGCAGGATGTTTTGCGAATTGATTTTAGGGAAGATGCTTACAACAAGCCGATGGTTATAGACGTGAATGGAAGCCCGGCCCTTACGCCGACAGCTTCCCTAGCTTTTATGGCGGCTTGGGCCGGGCTTTCTTATTCTGAGTTTGTCAGATTGTTGCTAAATGTTGCTCTCGAGCGTGTTTATGGACAGGCTGATGGGCAGGAAATCGCCTGAGATTACGGGGCTAAAGGCGGCGGGCACCTTTGTAATTGTTTTGGTAGTAGTTGTCCGCTAAAGAGCTGGTTACAACTTTGCCTTGCCCGCTGGAGGCATGAATGAAGTTGTTATCCCCGGTATAAATGCCGACATGCTGGATGCTGGCGCTGCCGTAATAGCCGAAAAAGACTAAATCACCGGGCTGCAAGTCGTTCTTGGCTACTGGCTGGCCGAATTTATACTGGGCTGCAGCATTATGCGGCAGCTGTATACCTGTTTGGGCAAAAACATAGGCCGTAAAACCAGAGCAATCGAAACTCGTCGGGCCGGAGCCGCCGTAGGTATAGGGGCAATTTTGATATCGGGCAGCTATTTCCACGATAGAAATACTGCTTCGGCTGCTACCCCGGGAGGAAACGGTGTTATCTATGGTGGGGTGTTTCGGATCAGCACTGTTTGAAACGATCGGAATCTGTAGCGATTGCCCCGGATAGATAAGAGGTGACGAGAGGTAGTTGGCGGCCATAATCACGTCGGCGCTAATGTCGTAATCTTGACTGATTTGGTACAGGGTGTCGCCCGCTTGGACCACATACAGCTCCGAGCCGGGTTCAGGCTTATCCTGGGGCGCATCTGCCGCGATATCCGCCTCGGCTGGGGCCTTTACGGCTGTTTCCGTATCGGGTACGGTTAGCTGCTGGCCAGGATGAATCAAATCCCCATACAGTTTGTTTAAAGATTTTACCTGGTTCACGGTGGTGTTATATTGCCTGCTGATACCCCAAAGGGTTTCCCCAGGTGCCACAGTATGAACTGCAGCTTGGGCAACCGGTGCTGCTAACAGCAGCCCGGCGGTAACAGCGGCTATCTTACACCCCCATCGATATTTTGACATAGTCTACCCTCCGACAATAGGAGTCATTGTTTCCTATACTATTCGACATTGGCGTTGGGTTCCCTGCCAAAATTACCTGCATATAAGCATCGGCTCTGATCTTTTTGCTAACCGCTCCTATATCGGCTACAATGCAGGGTAAGCTAGGGTTGCTTCAGAGCGATCTGCTATAATGTGAACAACTTGCAATTGATTGGGGTGGCTGCGGTGATGATACAAGGATGTGGCATTGATCTGGTGGAAATAAAGCGGATAAGACGGACGATAAACAGGTTTGGCTCGCGGTTTTTAGCAAAAGTATTTACCTCGGCTGAGCGAACCTACTCCCGGGCCCGTTTCCGACCAGAGGAATCTTTTGCGGCCCGGTTTGCTGCTAAAGAGGCGGTGGCCAAAGCGCTGGGTTTGGGCTTAGGCCAATTTTGCTGGCACGATATTGAGATCGTACGTTTGGAAAATAGCGGCCCCCAAATTAAGTTAACCGGAAGGGCACTGGCCCGTGCCAACGCCCTAGAGGTGGACCGGGTATTAATTTCCCTGTCCCATAGTTGCCATTACGCGGTTGCTCAGGCAATTGCAGTAACAAATTGCCGTGGAGATTAGCCAAAAATTAAGGAGTGAATGTAGTGCGGCTGGTATCGGTAGGGGAAATGCGGGCGGCAGATCACTACACAATTGAGAAACTGGGGATTCCGAGCCTGGTTTTAATGGAAGAAGCCGGACGCCATGTGACCGAGCTTTGTCTAGGGCTTTTACGAAAGCAGCCAACTCAAGGCCCTGTTGTTATTTGGGCCGGCCGAGGCAATAACGGCGGCGATGGCTTTGTGGTAGCACGCCGACTAAAACAGGCGGGATATTACCCCGAAGTGTTTCTGGTTTGCCCCGATCCAGAACAGATAAAAGGAGCTGCCCGGAAAAATCTGGATATCCTCCGACGTTTACATCTCCCTGTGCGGCGAGCGTGGAGCAGGGACGAAATTTCTGCCGCTGCCGCCAAAGCTAGAAGAGCCAGTATGCAGGTCGATGCCCTATTAGGAACTGGCACGAAAGGGGATCTTGCCGGGCCTTTAGCCGAAGCTGTCGCGGCTATGAATAAAACAACAGCACCAATTGTAGCTGTCGATCTTCCCAGCGGGCTCAACGCGGATACTGGTGAAATATCTGCGCCGGTTGTCAAGGCCAATTATACGGTAACCATTGGGCGGGCAAAACCAGGCCTGGTTACTTACCCTGGGGCTGAATATGTGGGCGAGCTGCGAGTTGCTGATATTGGTATCCCCGATTATGCCTATGATTGTAGGGAGCCAAAGACATTTTTGATCGAGAGCCATGATGTAGCAGCGCTGTTACCTCCCTGGCCCCAAACAGCCCATAAAGGAAACCGCGGCCGGGTTTTTGTGGCTGCTGGCTCGACGGGTCTTACAGGTGCGGCTTGCTTGACCAGCCGCGCGGCTCTCAGAAGCGGGGCCGGACTGGTAACTTTGGGTGTTCCCGAAAGCTTGCATAATCTGATGGAGATCAAGCTAACCGAAGTGATGACCAGTCCACTTCCGGATGCAGGCAGCGGGATTTTGGGTCGAAGCGCGTCTGAAGCTATCTTGGAACATGCTAATTCGGCCGATAGCCTAGCTATTGGGCCTGGTTTAGGACAAGGTGAAGGACTAGCGCACATTATGGCTACGATTGTGCAAAAATCTACCGTTCCGACCGTAATTGATGCCGATGGCCTCAATGCTTTACCCGTTGGCGCGGAAATTTTAGCTGACAAAAGGGCGCCGCTAGTTTTAACCCCTCATCCGGGTGAATTAGCCCGGTTAGCGGGGATTACCGTTGCTGCAGTACAGGCCCGTCGGCTGCCGCTAGCGCGCGAGCTGGCCCAAAAATGGGGCGTGGTGCTGGTGCTTAAAGGAGCTCGTACAATAGTTGCTACCCCCAAGGGGTCTTGTTATATAAATCCCACCGGGGGTCCGGCTTTGGCTACCGCCGGAAGTGGCGATGTCCTTACCGGTATGGTCGCTGCTTTTTTGGCCCGGGGTTTAACCGCTATCGAAGCGGCTCTAGCTGGAACTTATGTGCACGGATTGGCCGGAGATTTGGCAGCCAAACGGTCTGGGTCGGAGTTAGGGATTGTGGCCGGAGATTTAATTAGTATTTTGCCAGAAGCATTCGCAACAATATAATCGGGGCCCGGTTGGAGGAAAGAACCAAACGGTCCCTTCTATCTGCCTCGTTGACACCCCCAACCGGCAGATATATAATTGAATCACGACGTTGCCCATACTGTGCCTACACGGAGGTGCTGTCGGTGAGCGAGCTAAGGCGGGTAGTTATCACAATGCCGGACACGCTTTTACAGGAGATAGACGGTATGGTGGCTTTGGAGAAAGGAGTAAGCCGCAGCCAATTGGTACTTGAGGCAGTACACCGATTTTTAGAGGAACGTAAGCGTCGAGAACTCCGGGATCAAATGAAAATGGGATACCTATCGATGGCCGGGATCAATTTACAATTAGCCGAGGAAGGATTGTGCTCAGAGGAGGATGTAGATGAAGTGGTACAGGTTTATCTCACTGCATTGGAAGGTGAGTGAGGGGTGATCATTGAACGGGGGGATATTTTCTATGCCGATTTGCGCCCAGTAGTCGGGTCGGAACAAGGTGGAATCCGACCCGTTTTGATCCTCCAGAATGATATTGGCAATAGATATAGTCCTACGACCATTGTCGCCGCCATTACGTCCAAAATTAACAAGGCCCACTTGCCCACCCATGTGGAACTTAAAACCGAAGAATTTGGGCTAGAACGAGATTCGGTTATTTTGTTAGAACAAATTCGGACTATCGATAAAAAACGCTTACGAAGCCGAATCGGGCGGTTAAAAGGGGACATAGTGGATAAAATCAATCGAGGGCTATTGATCAGTCTGGGTCTGACCAAGCTATAATATGTACATAAGCTAAATGGGTGGGCAACAATTAAAAGAACGGGAGATGAGCATGAAAGTCTATGCGCTAATCGGATCTTCAGGCACAGGGAAAAGCCATCATGCTCAAGCTGTGGCTTACCGGGAGAACATCGATACTATTTTGGATGATGGCCTCCTAATCCAAGGAAGCAGGATCATCGCCGGGCGTTCGGCCAAGCGGGAGCCCACCAGAATGCAAGCCGTACGCCGGGCTATATTTATGGATTCGGAACATGCGGAAGCGGTAAAAGTGAAACTGGCGGAGATAAAACCGGAACGCCTGCTGGTTATCACAACTTCCGACCGGATGTTTCAGCGCATTGCCGATCGGTTGCAATTGCCAGCACCGACTAAAATAATTCAAATCGAGGAAGTAGCCAATTCCAAGCAGATAGCTAGGGCCAGGAAAGCCCGTGAACGCGAAGGCAAACATGTAATCCCGGTACCGGCTATTGAGGTAAAGCGCAATTTACCGGGAATACTAGTGGATCCGTTAAAATATGTTTTTCCGCGAATAGAACAAGGGAGACCGCCACGACGGGGGGAAAAAAGTATCGTACGCCCTACCTTTAGTTATATTGGCCGGCTGGCTATTGGGGAAGGGGCTGTGAGAACCATAGCCCGGGAGCTGGCCAAAACAGTCCCGGGAGTTCTGAGGGTCATTCGAGTTGGCGTTCAAGAAGAAAAGTACACCATGAGGCTTGGGATTGATATCTCCATAGACGGGCTGGTATACATACCTGCGGTTTTAGCAGCCGTCCAACATACGGTTAAACAAGAGGTAGAGGAAATGACTGGTCTGGAAGTACAAGAAGTTAACGTTACGGCTCGTACATTGGTTTTAGCTCATTGTGCTGCGAAGGCTTGATTTTCAGTGTGCGGGGCGGCTAAAATTTTTGCTAAACTGCTGGGAGTATACTATAATAAAAATGGTTTCACTTTACCAAATTTTGAGGGGAGGCAGAATTTGTGGGCGAACGAGAGAAGCTGTTTCGTAAGGGGATAGCCGATATCAAGGCTTATGTGCCAGGGAAACCGATGGAGGACGTCATGCGGGAATTTGGTTTGACGGAAGTTGTTAAATTGGCGTCCAATGAAAATCCACTCGGTCCTTCGCCTAAAGCTGTGGCTGCAATGAAAGAAGCACTCGATAGTGTCAATTATTATCCGGACGGGGCTTGCCTAGCCTTGACCCAAAAGCTGGCCTCGAAAGTAAATATCGATCCGGATGCGATCATTTTTGCCAACGGCGAGGATAACATTATTAGCCTGATCTCTAAAACGTTTCTTAACGAAGGCGAAGAGATGATAATGGCGGATCCTAGTTTTTCTAGCTTCGAAATTAGCGCCCGCGCCATGGGAGCGAAGGTTGTTAAGGTACCGGTGCGGACGGATTTCACGACGGACTTAGATGCGATCCTTGAAGCAATGACCGAAAAGACTAAATTGGTATTTTTGTGTAACCCGAACAATCCTACCGGCACTATAAGTACAAGCTCCGAAGTAGAAAGCTTTTTGAACCAATTGCCCGACCGGGTAGTGGTGATTTTGGACGAAGCATATAAGGAATTTGTCGATGACCCCGACTATCCAGAAGGGTTGGATTATGTCCGGGCCGGACATAATGTTATAGTGAGCCGGACTTTTTCCAAGGTCTATGGTTTGGCCGGTATTCGGGTGGGGTATGCTATCGGTCATCCTCAGTTTATCGGGGGCATGAAACGCATACGGGAAGCCTTTGCAACTAACAGGCTGGCGCAGATTGCAGCTCTGGCTGCCCTGGACGATGATGAGTTCTTGGAAAAAGTCATTGCCTCCAACCGGGAGGGCAGAGAATATCTATATGCGGAATTTGAGCGGCTGGGATTGCCTTATGTAAAAAGCGAAACGAACTTTATGCTCGTTGATACTAAAAAAGATATTCAACAAGTGTTTCTCGACCTGCAGCGGCACGGTATTATTGTGCGGCCGGCCCATATTTGGGATATGCCCACCTGGGCCCGTGTTTCAGTAGGTACTAGGGAAGAAAACGAAAAGTTTATCCGGGCATTGGAACAGGTGCTAGCCTAGGAAGGCTCGAGCTGAAAGATAAGCTGGTAAACTTTGACTAATAACGGGAAGCCGCTTCTAACTTAGGAGCGGCTTTGTTTCTTCCGGTGCCCATGGCGCTGCGAATAGAAGTTTGGCGACGAAGAGGTCGAAAAGACACAGAAGGATTTTATTTACATATTATGGAAGTAAACCCCACCGAGAGTGGGGTGATAATTCGTGTTGATGCCGGGCCAAGGAAGTTTAGCTGTCAGTGTTTCGCTTATTTTGTTATTGCTTTTTTGCCCCCGCTTGGTGGGGATGGAACCGACTGCAACTTATGATACTGGGCCGGAATTTTGGCTTGAGGCAGCAGCGGAAACGACAAGAGTTGGGGAAGAAAGTGATTGCAGGCAACAGTTGGTAACGGAGATTATTGCAGCCGAAGGCGACGGTGGTATTTTTTTAGAACAAGAGCTAAATCTTTTTCAGACAGGTCCCAGTTCCCACCTAGTGGGGCGGGTCAAAAATCGATCTGGTACAGGAGCCGAGCTGATTCTTATTACCTGGGAAGTAGGTACTCGGGATAAAAAGATAGCAGCATCTGCCGGAGTATATATCAGGGGACTTAATCCGGGCGAAAGCAAGCCTTTCAAACTGATGCTGCCCTATAGACCGGATATAACCCGGTCACAGGTGCGGATAACACCGGGGTTTAAGAGTAAACCGCAGCCGGTTCGGTTAGTAGCCGTTACCGAACTGTATGCCGACCGAGGCCAGGCTTATTTAAGCCTGCTGGGACATGTAACCAACAAAGGGGGAGAACGGGAAGATTTGGTCAAGGTTGTAGTCGAGTTTTTAGATAAGGATGGTAAACTGCTAGATGTTGACTGGGCTTTTTTGAATTACTTGGATCCTGGCGCAAGCCAAAGCTTTACCGTTTATACGCCGCGGCTGGAAACCCGGACCTGGAATGTATATTTTGATTAGTTGTAAGGCTCGCTTGACCGCCATCGGTAGCTCACCTATAATGGGATAAAGGATAGACGTGCCCGGTGGTAGGAGGTAAGCTGTTGTGCTTCAGGTAATAACCAGATCGGTAGAAGAAACGGAATGGATAGGCACGGAATTGGGCGGGCTTGCTTTCCCAGGGATGGTTGTTCTCCTTAGCGGGGATCTAGGAGCGGGAAAAACTGCGTTCGCACGGGGTGTGGCCCGAGGCCTTGGAGTAAAAGGTCCGGTAACCAGCCCCAGTTTTACATTGGCTGAAATCTACTGTGGCCGGATGCCCTTGTACCATTTGGATGTTTACCGGCTAAACAGCCCTCTGGAACTGCTGGATATTGGCTATGAGGAATATGTCTATGGAGCGGGCGTTTGTTTGATCGAATGGGGGGATATGGTGCGGAATCTTGTTCCGGCCGACCACTTGGAGATTAGGATTATTGGAACCGGCAGCGAACGAAAATTATCTTTCATGGCTTCCGGAACTGATTATAGAAATGTGATCGAGGAGCTGAGGAAAATTGTGGCTCTTAGCCGTGGAGACAGCAACACCCACGCTTAGTGTAGCCTTATTAAAAGACGGCTGCCTGGTGGTGGAGCATAACGAACAGTCAAAACGCCGCCATGCCAAAACTACGGCTCCGACCATTGCTGCCCTTCTTGCTGTTGCTGGTTTAAAGCCTACTGATTTGGGAGCCGTAGCCTGCGGCCTGGGACCTGGCTCTTTTACCGGGCTCAGAATCGGCCTCAGCACGGTAAAAGGACTGGCTCAGGCGCTTGATATTCCGCTTATTGCCGTCAGCACGTTAGATGTATTAGCAGCAGCGGCTGTGAGGGCTGGCTTTATTACTGTGCCGCTTATAGATGCGAAACAAGAACATATCTATGTAGCTTTTTATCATGGCCAGGGCCGGGCGGATGATCTTTGCCCGCTGGGTGGATATTTGGCTTTAAAACCAGAGCAGGTGGCAGCGCAGGCTAAAGAGCTAGCCGGAGGTTCCCAGCTGGCAGTTTGCGGGGACGGTGTTCCTTTGTGCCGGGAGTACTTCCGCTCGGAGGGATTGAAGCCGGTAGAACTACCGCCCTGGTACAGCCAGCCGCGGGCTGCTATTTTAGGCCAGCTGGCGGCTCAGAGATTAAAAGCCGGCGAACGAACAAATGTAGCTGCATCCCGGCCGCTCTATGTGCGCCAGGCTGCGGCCGAGTTGGCGTTAAAAGCACGCCGGTTGCGGGAGAACGAAAATGCCAACCAATCTTGAAATTCAAATCCTGCCTATGGCTGCAGATCATTTACCCCAGGTGACGGAAATAGAACGCCGGTCGTTTTTGGTGCCCTGGTCTTCGGATGCACTTAGGTTTGAACTTTTTCATAACAAAGTGGCTCATTATTTGGTGGCCGTAGTTGAAAATGCGGTAGTCGGTTATGCTGGTATGTGGGTGCTGGTCGATGAAGCCCATGTGACTAATATAGCGGTGCTGCCCAAATGGCGACGCCGGGGGATTGCCAAAGCCCTGTTACGGAAGTTGATCAATGTTGCCGTAGCCAGTGGTGTAGATAAAATGACCCTGGAAGTTAGAAAGTCAAATTGGGGGGCCCGCAAGCTGTATGAGGGGCTGGGGTTTAAGACGCTGGGCTGCCGGCGCAACTACTACGCCGAAACGTGTGAAGACGCTCTTGTTATGTGGAAGTTTGATTTAAAGGCCAGGCCAGATGGGCATCGATAACTAATAAACAATGAAGCTGAGGGTGAACCTGGTGGAAAGACAACAGATAATTTTGGGAATCGAAACCTCATGTGATGAAACGGCAGCAGCCTTGGTAGCGGATGGTCAACATATTTTAGCCAACACCATTTCTTCCCAGGTCGACTTACATGCCATTTACGGTGGGGTGGTGCCGGAGCTGGCCTCAAGGCGGCATGTGGAGCTGATCGTACCGGTAGTTAACGCAGCTTTAAAAGAAGCAGGGTTGACATTAAATGACGTAACGGCTGTAGCAGTTACAGCCGGCCCGGGGTTAATAGGAGCCCTGTTGGTTGGCTTGTCTTATGCCAAGGGAATCGCTTTGGCTCGAAGTCTCCCTCTAATAGGTGTCCACCATATTGCCGCTCACATTTACGCTAACTGGCTTGTTTACCCACAGCTGAGGGCCCCGTTTTTAAGCTTGGTAGTTTCAGGCGGGCATACTTCGCTGATCCAAGTCGAGGGGCATGGTTGCTATCAGTTGTTGGGCAGCACAGTGGACGATGCCGCTGGGGAAGCTTTCGATAAGATCGCCCGTACCTTAGGCTTAGGCTATCCGGGCGGGCCCGCCATTGAACGTTTGGCCCAGGAAGGTGATCCAAGGGCCCTTTCCTTACCCCAGCCGGTAGTAAAAGGGCAACCGCTGGATTTCAGTTTTAGCGGACTTAAAACTGCAGTACTAAATTATCTAAACCGGCTCCATCAACGCCAGGAACAGCCCAATAAAGCTGATGTAGCAGCTAGTTTACAACAGGCAGTGATTACTTCGCTAGTCGAGCGGACACTATTGGCCGCGGAAATTACTGGGCTGAAACAGGTCGCTCTGGCCGGCGGTGTGGCTGCCAATAAAGGGCTTCGGCAGGCACTAAAAACAGCCGGGGCTGAGCGCGGGTTGGAGGTTCTAGTTCCGCCGCCGGTTTTATGTACTGATAATGGGGCTATGGTGGCCTGTGCTGGATATTGGTATTTAAAACATGGTTTTACGGCACCACTGTCCTTAAATGCAACCGCTAATTTGCCATTGGGATCCGAACAGGCCTGGGGAAAACTTGGGGAAAAAAAAGATAGTGCTGGCAAAAGCGGCTAACGATATGGGTTGTTGCTTAATCAAATATAGGATCAAGATTTTGTGGGTAATGTGGATAAGCGGTGAAAAATGTTGGTGGGAGCCGATCTGACTGTGGATAATCCTGTGGATTATGTGGATAGTGGGAATAAGCACCCATGTTCGTGCTTATTTGGCCCTATAAGTGGGGGAATATAGCACATTTTTTATCTAGGACCAATTTTCTATCCGGGCAATGTGTTGGACTTGGGTGGCGAAACTAGCTGCTTTAGACTGAGGTACGGCGACCTTGAGGGTAACTTGTTCTTTATAATCAGCTGCTAATACTTGGCCGCCGATTGTTTTAAGCAGGTGTAAACACCGGTCCAGCTCGGGGTAGCTGATAGTAATCCGAAAAGTTTCAGCAATAAGCTTGGCAGCAATTCCAGCTGCTGCTAAAGCCTGGCTAGCAGCCTGGCCATAAGCATCTATTAATCCGCGAATACCTAGTTTTTTTCCGCCATAATAACGTGTTACTACCACTAGTACATCGGTAAGCTCAAAGCTTAAAATGGCACGCATAATAGGCTCACCGGCAGTTCCGGTAGGTTCGCCAGCATCACTGGCAAAACGCGTGTCACGCCGGGGGTCTATGCGGTAGGCCCAGGCATTGTGAGTTGCTTGATGGTGCTGTTCGCTGCGGTTGGCAATTAAAATTTTTGCTTTTTGTTCTGAATCTACAGGGCGTACCCAGCCGATAAAGCGGGAACGCTCTATTTTTATTTCTACTTCGGCTTCCTGAGCCGGACTCCGGTAGACATCGACCATGATGACACCTCCAATGCTTCTTATCACCATCATAACATAGATTCATCTTTAGAGCGGTAGAGCCCGTAGTACCTAAGGTTATCCGGGCCAAAAGTAAAAAAATGATTAAAATATAGATTTGTTCTTGACCCCCGGAAACTTTGGCCATATACTAAGGTTGCCGGCAGCTTGTGTAAACAGATAAAGTGGTCGGGTGCAATAACGGCTCTACTGGGCCCAACAGGAGAGCACTGAAGTTCTGGAAAAAACAGCGAGTGATGCTATAAAGGGGTGAAAAGATGATTAAATTTGATCAGATAACAAAAATTTACCGCGGTGGCACTGTTGCCGTTAAGAAATTAAACCTCGAAGTTAAAGCAGGGCAATTGATCGTTTTGGTCGGGCCCAGCGGTTGTGGCAAAACTACCACGCTTAAAATGGTAAATAGACTGATAGAACCGAGCAGTGGCAACATCTATATCCATAATCAACGGATACAATCGTTTGATGTGGTCGAATTACGGCGAAATATTGGTTATGTGATTCAAACCATAGGGTTGTTGCCCCATCTTACGGTAGCAGCTAATATCGCCTTGGTGCCGCAATTGAAAGGCTGGTCCCGGAAAAAATCACAAGCCCGGGTCGATGAACTGCTTACTATGGTGGGCCTGGATCCGGCTGTGTATGCCGGACGTTATCCAGCCCAACTATCTGGCGGCCAGCAGCAACGCATCGGTGTCCTTCGGGCCCTGGCTGCCGATCCGGAACTAATTTTAATGGACGAGCCTTTTGGGGCCCTGGATCCCATTACCAGGGAACAGCTACAACTGGAATTAAAACGGCTACAGGAACAGCTAAAGAAAACTATCATATTTGTTACCCACGATATGGGTGAGGCTATGTTGTTGGCTGATCGTATTGTTATCATGAAAGAGGGCGTTGTAATTCAGGATGCGACTCCCGAAGAGATTGTGCGCTATCCTGCTAACGATTTTGTAGCCAGCTTTATTGGCCGCGGCGCACGGCCGCAATCGGTTGATGAGTTGAATGTAAGCGATGTGATGAATACGAATCCGGTGACGATCGGGACAGATCGCGGCTTGGGCGAAGCGCTGCTACGGATGCAGCAGCGGCGGGTAGATAGCCTTTTGGTTGTGAAAGAAGGAGTCTTGCAGGGCATTGTTCGGGCCCGTGACTTATACCCGTACCTTATGCGGGACGAAATGATTTCAGTGGCAGAAGTAATGACATTGGCCCCGGTAATAGTTCAGGAAGAGGCAACGTTATCGCTGGTTGCAGAAAAATTAGCCGATGGCAGGATTAATTTGGTTGCCGTTGTGGACGGGAACAATCGCCTTCAGGGTGTGGTCACACGAGCCAGCTTAGTTGGTGTTTTAGTCAACAGCTATGGGAACGGGCAGGCCGGCGAAAAGCATTCCTTGCTGCAGGCGGTAGGAGGTGGAAAATAATGAAACTAGGTATGGTGCGTACTTTTATCAGAATGCTAGAATATATAATTTCTAACGGTTCAGGGTTTGCTGCTTCATTCCAAGAACACATTTTGATCCTGGTAATATTGCCGGTTAGCTGGGCCATACTGGTAGCTGTGCCGTTGGGAATACTGGCGACCCGCTATCATTCTTTGGAACGCTTGGTAATGGGGGTAGGCAGCGTTATCCAGACGATTCCCAGCCTGGCTTTGTTGGCCTTGTTTATCCCTCTAGGCCTTGGCATCGGTAACAAGCCAGCTGTAGTCGCTTTATTTTTGTATTCGCTGTTACCCATTATGCGAAATACCTACACCGGAATCAAAGGAATAAGCCCTGATTTAAAAGAGGCAGCCAACGGTATGGGCATGACGCCCCTGCAGTTGCTGTTTAAAGTTGAATTGCCCCTAGCCATACCGGTAATTATGGCTGGGGTACGGACCGCTACGGTCATTGCCATCGGCACTGCTACTTTAGCAGCCATGGTCGGTGGCGGCGGGCTGGGACGGTATATTGTCCGTGGCCTCAATCAAATGCGTGACTACTTGGTCTTGGTCGGGGCTGTTCCGGCCGCTACGTTGGCGTTGGCAGTAGATTTTTTGCTAAGCCAGGTCGAACGGTGGGTAACTCCGGCAGGATTGAGGCTGTACAACGAACGTGAAAGCTAAGGCTGGTTTAAATAAAGGGGGGGAATCCTAATGAAAAAGTTAGCTATGATCCTAAGCGCGACTTTGGTAGTCATGCTGCTGTTTGCCGGCTGCAGCGGCTCTGGAACCGGTAGTGAAGCGGAAGCAGATAGTAGTACTACGGTTCGGATCGCTTCGGCAAGCTATGGCGAGGTGGAGATTCAGGCGGAGATGGCCAAAGCACTGATCGAGGCTCAGACAGATCATAAAGTTGAACGGATATTGAACATGAATGAGTGGTTAAGTTTCCCAGCAATTGTCCGTGGTGAGCTGGATATGTATGTTTCATTTACCGGTACTCATTTTTTGGGCACGTTAGAGCAAACTCTGACTCCAAAATGGCGCGACCCGGATAAGGTATGGGAATATGTGCATGATCGATTGCTCGAGGAGTACGGACTTTATGCCTTCGAGCCCTACGGGTATAATAATGTCTACGGGCTGGCGGTGCCAAGGTCCAGGGCTAAAGAACTGGGTTTAAAGACTACCAGTGATATTGTGCCCTATGCTGCCGAGATGGTGCTGGCTACAGATCAAGTATTTCAAGACCGGCCGGGACAAGGATACAAAGAATTGTGTGAGACTTATGGGTTTAACTTCAAAGAAGCTGTCCCGATGGAGTTAGGGTTGATGTACCGGGCGCTTACTACCGGTGAAGCGGATGCTGGGATTATCTACACTACTGATGGGCGCAATATAGCCCAGGATTTAGTGATTTTAGAGGACGACAAACAGTTCAATCCACCTTACTATGGTATGTTGCTGGCGCGGGCTGATATATTGGAACAGCATCCGGAAATAAAAACTGCTATAGAACCTCTATGTGGCTTGTTCGATACCAAAATGATGACCGAACTAAATGCCCGGGTGGATGTAGATGGAGAAGATGCAGCTCAAGTAGCCCGGGATTTTCTTCAGGAACAAAATTTATTATAAACTGCTCCTGCAAGAGGGTCAGGCGCAAACCTGCCCCTTTTTTTCATGTCGTTGACGCTGCCCGTACAATATGATAGCATGAGTTCAGATAATTAATGGGGAGAATAGCTATATGACTCCCCGGTTAGAAGAAATCCCCATAAGGAGGCCTACAGATTGGCACAGCACAAAAGGCTGGGCGTGTTGTCGCGCTACGAACAAATTGCTTTAGACATCGCCTCTCGCATTTTGCGCGACGAATACAAGGTAGGGCAGAAAATCTTTGGGCGATCAACTTTAGCTGGCCGTTACAAGGTATCGCCGGAAACCATACGTAGGGCTATAGCGCTACTGCAAGATGCTGACGTGGTGGAAACTGCTCCCGGAATGGGGATAATTATCAAATCAAAAAAAGCAGCAGATTTATATTTCCATCAGTTTCGGGGGCAGCAGGCTTTGGCCGACATGCAAAAAAGATTGCGCCAGCTGTTTGAAGAAAAACGCAAACTCGACCGGGAAATTGAAACCACTAGCCGGCAAATGGTCAGCTATTTATGGGGTATGCTAAATAATTTGCAGTATCTCGAAAAAGTTGAAATTGGGGAAAACTCTTGCCTACTTGGACATACCTTAGCTTCCGGTCGCATTCGAACCAGAACCGGGGCTACGGTAGTGGCGATCGAACGCGACGGCCAGGAACATTATTCGCCGTCTTCGGAAATGGTATTTGAGGCGGGGGATCTGTTGCATGTGGTGGGTACGGTAGAAGCCAAGGGTAAGCTAAGAAGGCTGGTAGAAAAGGAGGGCTAGCTGTTGGCCGGGGCGAACATTGATAAAACACGATTTTTTCCGGCGGCAGAACAGGCAAATACTGCCCGGACGGTGCTAAACTCAGTATGTCTTGCCTTACGGGAACGAGGCTACAACCCGGTAGATCAGCTGGTAGGATATTTGCTATCGGGCGATCCTACTTATATTACCAGTTTTGGTCAGGCTCGCGAGCTGATCCGCAGTGTAGAGCGGGACGATCTATTAGAAGAGATCATGCGCAGGTACCTGGAACTAGAAGGGGGGCCGCAGGATGAGCAAACTGGTGATTGATGGAAACAAGGTGCTCAACGGCGTGATTACTGCCAGCGGAGCTAAAAATAGCGCCCTCCCCATAATAGTAGCGTCGGCTTTGGCTGAGGAAGAATCATTGTTGCGCAATGTACCCCACGGTACTGATGTCGAGACAATCTGTTCGATTCTATCCTCTTTGGGTGCTAAAGTTTCCTGGGATGGGCCGGGACAACTTCGGGTTAACGGGGCCGGATTAAAAAAAAGCAAGGCACCGTATGAGTTGGTACGCAAAATGCGCGCCTCTTTTTATGTGGCGGGAATGCTGTTGGGCCGCCTGGGTGAAGCAGTAGTGCCCTTGCCGGGCGGTTGTTCGATTGGATCACGCCCGGTTGATTTTCATATAAAGGGGTTCGAGGCCCTCGGTGCGGATGTAACCTTGGAGCATGGGTCCATGAAGGCCCGGGCTAAACGGCTTACTGGATCTAAATATTATGTTAGCCGGGCCAGTGTAGGAGCGACAGTCAATACGATGTTAGCAGCTGTGCTGGCTGACGGGACGACAGTGTTGGAAAATGCCGCCCGGGAACCGGAAGTGGTGGATTTGGCTAATTTGCTCAGCGCTATGGGGGCCAAAATTCGTGGTGCTGGCATGGACGTGATTCGAATTGAAGGGGTAGATCGCTTACATGGCACCGAGCACGAGATTATCCCCGACCGAATTGAGGTAGGGTCTTATCTTATTTTAGGGGCTATGGTCGGCGGCGAGGTAGTGGTCGAAAATGCTATGGGCGAACATCTGCGCTCGGTGTTGGCCAGCCTTGAAGCTATTGGAGTTAAGATAAAAGAAAGCACAACAGCTATCCAAGTTTCGCGCCCGGACAAGTTAGCCCCTCTTAATATCGTTACCCAGCAATATCCTGGGTTCCCGACTGATTTACAAGCGCCTTTTAGTGTACTGCTTACACAGGCTGATGGTGTAAGTACGGTTCGGGAAACAATTTTTGATGGCCGCTTTAAATATGTAGATGAATTGCGGCGTATGGGGGCCGATATTCAAGTGGAACGGGATACAGCTATCATTACCGGGCCGGCTGAGCTTGCCGGAGCCCCGGTAGAGGCTACGGACTTGCGCGGCGGGATGGCACTGGTGATTGGGGCACTTTCAGCCCAAGGTCGAAGCGAGATTATTGGCCTGGAACATATCGACCGGGGCTATGAAAACCTGGAGCAGAAACTCCAAAACTTAGGGGCGTCTGTCAAACGTTTTCGAGCTAATGCCGTCCGATCTTAACGGGTCGGCGGTAGGAACATGTTCTGGGTGCTGCTGATACAGGGGTGAATATTTTAGTGAAGGTTACAGTTTTAGGCCGCTACGGCCCTTTCCCAGCGGCCGGCGGGGCCTGTTCAGGCTATCTGATAAATGCTTCCGGTTCATACGTGCTGCTCGATTGCGGGGCAGGGGTACTGAGCCGGTTGGCTGTTTATATAGCGCCGGAGTCCTTATCAGCCCTCATTTTATCCCATTTGCATAGCGACCATATCAGTGATGTTTCTGTACTTCGGTATGCTTTGGATTTGGCTTCTGAACGCCGCGATGATGCGTTGCCTGTTTGGGTGCCCTTAGAACCTAAAGACCAGTTGGGTCAGCTGTTGTACCGGGATCACCTTGTGCTGCACGAACCCTTGTGCGGACAAGCGGTCAAAATAGGGGCGCTTAAAGCCACGCCGGTTGCTGTTAAGCACAGCATCCCAACTTTTGGCTGGCGGATAAGCGATGGTGCTAAGACTTTAGCTTATTCGGCTGACAGTGAAAATTGCGAGTCGCTGGTCGAGCTGGCCCGAGAGGCAGACTTGTTTTTATGTGAAGCCACCTATATCGATGAACGGCTCCGGCAGGGGGGGAGGAACCATCTGTCCGCCCGTCAGGCCGGACAGATTGCTGCCCGGGCCGGGGTTAAACGGCTGCTACTGACCCATTTATGCCCGCTGGAGGATCCTGACCTGTTATTGGCCGAGGCTCAGAAGGTTTTCCCGGCGGCGGAGTTAGCGGTCGAACGGCGTACCTATGAAGTATAAGTTTTCATAATGTCAGAGCACGCCGTAATAAATCCGATTTATATATGGATAGAGACGGTGAAAATAATGCTCAAAAAACGTTTATTGGCGGCTGCTTTTTTAATACTTTTGCTTTTGGCCAGTACGGGGACTGCGTTGGCAATTAAAGCGTTTCTGACCACTGCTGAAATAGTCCCAGGGGTGTACATTGATGACGTTTATCTTGGTGGGTTAAATGTGGCCGAAGCGCAAGCGGCGTTAGAACAGCGGGCGCAAATGGTGGATAAGAAAGAGATGAAATTGCTTCTGGCCGATAAAACGGTAAGGATCAGCAGGAGCGATATAGGGATTGAGGTTGATCTGGAGCAGACACTAAACGCTGCTCTTGCTATTGGCCACACGGGTAATCTGTGGGAACAATTGCGCCAACGCTATCAGGTCAAGAAAGAGGGGCATACTCTTGGGCTTGTGTTTAGAGTTGATGAAGAACGCTTGAAGTTTTTTTTAGGCCGGTTAGCCGAGCAAGTTGATGAGCCGGCTCGGGATGCTTATTTTTCCTTATCCGAGGGCAATAAATTGGTAGCCAGCCCGGAGAAAACAGGCCGTGCCTTGGATATAGAGGCAGCAGCGGACATTCTTACGGCTGCTGCAACCTCTGGCGAGGGCTCGGTTACCCTACCGGTCCGACAAATAACTCCCCGGACACTAACCCAACTGGAAAAATGGGGGGTTAGGGATATAGTAGGGATCTTTAGTACCCGGTTTGATCTTGCGGCCCAAGACAGAAACCATAATATAAAACTCGGTGCAGAAATATTAAATGGGTATTTGATTGAACCGGGGCAGATTTTTGCTTTTAATGAGGTGGTGGGACCCCGGGAAGCCAAGCGGGGTTACCGAGAAGCACCAGTTATTGTTGGCGACAGGTTGGTTCCGGATATTGGCGGAGGAATTTGTCAGGTATCCAGCACGTTATATAATGCAGCTTTATTGTCCGGTTTACAGCCGATTGAACGACGGAACCACTCTTTACCTGTTTCTTACATCGAATTAGGGCGTGATGCTACGCTATCTTATGGTGCCATTGATCTTCGGTTTAAGAACACGAGGCCGGAGCCGGTGATGATTTGTACCCGCATAGATGGTAACCGGCTGTCGATTGCTATTTTAGGCACACCGCGGGGCGAACAGGTTCAGATCCTAACTACGATTGAAGAAGAAATACCTTTTCCGGTTGTATATGAAGAAGATCCTGAGCTACCTCCGGAAGCTGATGTTATTCAAGAAGAAGGAAAACCCGGCTATAAAGTCACGGTTACCCGCATTATTCGCAAAAACGGCGAGATCGCATTATATGAAGTTCTATCCCGGGATACTTATCAGCCGCAGCCGGAAATTCACCTTGTGGGTCCGCTCGAGCAAGAGCCGGAGCTGGAACGGGAGCAGGATTAGGTGACTATTGGAAGGGATGGGGTTACCATGACTCGTTGGCGGTTAGATAGCCGTGAAGATCTAACATCTTTTATCAAGAATCAAATAGCGGCAATTCGGGCTCAAGTTGGGCCCAAAAATGTGATCTGTGGGCTAAGCGGCGGCGTAGATTCTTCTGTAGCTGCGGCTTTGGTTCACCGGGCGATAGGCAGCCAATTGACCAGCATTTTTATTGATAACGGGCTAATGCGCCTAAATGAGCCTGAGCAGGTAGTATCCATCTTTCGGCGGTTAGGCTTTAAAGTTATTCATGTCGATGCCCGTAAGAGGTTTATGGCTCGCCTGGCTAATATTTCAGATCCGGAGCTAAAACGGAAGATTATCGGAGAAGAATTTGTGCGGGTGTTTGAACAAGAAGCAAACAGTTTGGGCCAGGTGGATTTTCTGGTCCAAGGAACGATTTACTCTGATGTGGTTGAAAGCGGCGCTGCTACAGGGCCAAGCCTCAAAACCCACCATAATGTAGGCGGGCTGCCGGAGAAAATGGAGCTGAAATTAATCGAACCTTTGCGCTCACTGTACAAAAATGAGGTCCGTGCTTTGGGCCAGGAGCTAAATTTACCGCCGGAGTTGGTTTGGCGCCATCCTTTTCCCGGACCTGGTTTGGCAGTGCGAATATTAGGCGAGGTTACCCGTGAGAAGGTCTCAATTTTGCAAGCGGCAGACTCAATTGTGATTGAGGAGATCAAAAAAGCCGGCTGGTATCCGAAGTTGTGGCAGGTATTTGCTGTGTTGCCGAATATCCAAAGCGTAGGCGTGGTTGCTGGCAAGCGTACCTACGCTTATACTGTGGGGATACGAGCTGTGCAAAGTGTTGATGCTATGACTGCCGAATGGGCTCAGCTTCCGGCCACATTATTGGATAAAATAGCCCGTCGCCTGACGACGGAAATTCCGCATGTTAACCGGGTGGTTTATGATATTACCTCCAAACCGCCGGCGACCATTGAATGGGAATGATCAACCTCAGGCAGGGCGGAGCCGGCGGCCAACTGTTGCCGGATGACCGAAATTGCGTGAGGGAAAGTGTGCCTAGGGTTCCGCGCCAAGGCGGGCTGGACCGAGTGGCACAGGCGCTAGGCGCTACACCGAAGGGGGAAAAGCCCAGGCGGGCAGGTTTCACTCAGCAAAAGAAACCACCCGGCTGGTTGTTTTTATTCGGTCACTTTTACCAGCAGCCAGGCCCAAATTACCGGGCCACAGTAAACCTTGATTAAAAACAACTATCCTTCGTGAAAATAAACGGAAGGAGTGTAGTGATGGGTAAGAAACCTAGGGTGGGAATTGTGCTAGGCAGCGCGTCAGATCGAAGTTTAGGCCTGGAAATTGCTCAGACGCTGACCGAGTTTGAGCTGCCGTTTGAGCTGGTGGTTGCGTCAGCCCATAGAACCCCAGCCAAGGCTGCGCTCTATGCCCAAGAGGCTGCAGCACGAGGGCTGAAGGTGCTCATAGCTGTAGCTGGGTTGGCGGCTCATTTACCGGGTGTGTTGGCAGCGGCGACTACACTGCCGGTGATTGGGGTACCAGCGGTAAGTGGGACTTTAGGCGGCCTCGATGCTTTGCTCGCTATCGCCCAAATGCCGGCCGGTATTCCCGTCGGCTGTGTGGGCATCGCTAACGGCCGTAACGCAGCTTTGCTAGCAGTAGCTATTTTGGCTGCCTTTGATCATAATTTGGCCCGACGGCTAAAAACATACCGACAGGAGCTCGAAGCCAAAGTGGAGGCTGGGGAAAAGAAGCTGCTGGCAGAACTAAATAAAAACTTTACTTAACAGCCAATGGCTAGATTTTTAGCCGCAGCGTTTGCCTCCTGCTGTCCTGACGAAGGAACGTCTGGAGCGAGCTGCTGGATTTAGGAACAGATGGAGTTTTGAAAAGGGGGCTTTTATGATGGTCGATTACAGGAGCATGGGCTTATCGGATGAAGAATATGAACGGATAGTAGACCTTATGGGGCGTGAACCCAATGAGACTGAGACCGGGATGTTTGCTGTTATGTGGTCGGAACACTGCAGTTATAAGAACTCCCGTGCACTTTTGAAGCGGTTGCCGACTGAGGGGAAATATGTGGTGCAAGGCCCGGGGGAAAATGCTGGTATAGTCGACATAGGTGCGGGCCAAGCAGCGGTGTTTAAGATTGAGAGCCATAACCATCCGTCAGCACTGGAGCCTTACAAAGGTGCCGCTACCGGCGTTGGCGGTATTGTCCGCGATATTTTTTCAATGGGTGCCCGACCGATAGCAGTTGCCAATTCGTTGCGGTTCGGTGATCTGGCTGATCAAGATAGCAGGCGAATTTTTTCTGGTGTAATAGCCGGGATTGCCGATTATGGCAATACTCTGGGCGTACCCACGGTAGCGGGGGAAATTTATTTTAGCCCCTCATATAAAGGTAACCCGCTGGTAAATGCTATGGCGGTAGGGATTTTGGACGGTGATCCGGTCAAGGGCCTGGCGGCAGGTAAGGGAAACAAGGTGCTTTTGGCCGGCGGGAAAACAGGCCGTGATGGTGTGCACGGGGCAACCTTTGCTTCTGATGAATTGGATGACCATGCTGTCGAGCAAAGGGATGCTATTCCAGCCGGCCAGCCTGAGCTAGAAAAACGTTTGATCGAAGCCTGCTTGGAAGCGTTGGCTACAGGTTATGTAGTCGGTATGCAGGATCTCGGTGCTGCCGGGCTAACCTCCTCAAGTGCTGAAATGGCGGCGCGGGCCAACACAGGTATTAGGCTAGACCTGTCCCGGGTGCCGGTAAAAGACCATGATTTGACCCCCTATGAAATGATGCTAGCTGAATCACAAGAAAGAATGCTGCTAGTGGTGGAGCGAGGTCAGGAGAAATACATACAGGAAATTTTCTCCCGCTGGAATGTCGAATCAGCAATTATCGGCGAAGTAACGTCCGATGGGATGCTCCGAGTTGTCCACGCGGGGAAAATCGCGGCCGAAGTGCCAGCGTTGTACTTGACCGAAGAAGCACCGCTTTATGTACGTCAGGGCCAAAAGCCTGCTTATCTTAGCCAAACACAGACCTTTGACTGGAATAGTTTACCGGAACCAACGGATTACAATCAGGCGTTACTGCAACTGATGGCTTCTACCAATATTTGTAGCCGACAACCAGTATGGAGCAAATTTGACACTGAAGCCCAAGGCAATACAGTGGTCGGCCCAGGGGCAGATGCTGCAGTGATAAAAGTTGGACAGGAAAACAAAGGCCTAGCCATTACGGTGGATGGTAACAGCCGTTATACTTATTTGGATCCGTATGTCGGCGCTATGATTGCTGTAGCTGAAGCTGCCCGAAACCTGTCCGTTACTGGCGCTAAACCATTGGGGTTAACCAATGGGCTTAATTTGGGCAACCCTGAGAAACCTGAAATATACTGGCAGCTGGAGCGGATTATTGATGGCATGGCTACTGCCTGCCGGGCCCTGGAGATCCCGGTAGTGGGCGGAAACGTCAGCTTATATAATGAAATTGACGGTCGGGCAATTTACCCTACCCTAATCGTTGGGATGGTGGGACTGCTGCCGGATATATCCAAGCGGATAGGATCTGGTTTTAGGGCGGCGGGGGATTTGATTGTATTGCTTGGTCATACCGAAAATGAGCTAGGTGGCAGTGAATATTTGCATGTAGTTCACGGCTTGGAAACCGGATGCCCTCCTTGTTTGGATATAAACCGCGAGCGTCGGATCCAACTGCTCTGCCGCCTAGCTGCTGCTCAGGGCCTGTTTTCTTCTGCTCATGATGTTTCTGATGGTGGCTTGGCGGTTGCTGTGGCAGAAAGCTGCCTGACCGGGTCCAACGGCCCCATAGGGGCAAAGGTTAAACTTAATTTAACTGGTTTGCGGCGCGACAGTGCTTATTTTGGCGAAACCCAGTCGCGAGTTGTGGTTTCTATTGCAGCGGACAAGCTAAAGGCACTGGAGAAGTTAGCTTCAGAGCACAATATCGCTTTTACAATATTAGGGCAGACCGGTGGTGACCGGCTGGAAATTGATGATGCTATTTCTTTACCGCTGCTGCAGCTTAAAAGGGCCTATGAGGAGGCGTTGGTATGCAGCATTTAACTACCAAATCCGTACTTAAAGAACACTGCGGTGTGTTCGGCATTTATGCTCCTGGAGAAGACGTGGGCCGGCTGACCTATATGGGGCTATTTGCGTTACAGCACCGCGGGCAAGAAAGCGCGGGTATGGCCGTCACCGATGGCGAAAATATCGCCTTGGAAAAAGATCGCGGCTTGGTGGCAGAAGTTTTTACACTGGAACGGCTGCAACGTTTGCGCGGCGATCTGGCTATAGGCCATGTGCTGTATGGTCAAACCAATTCTGCGAGCATGGCGGAAAATGCCCAGCCGTTGGCGGTAACTTCGCGGCGGGGATCCATTGCTTTGGCCTACAATGGGCAAATCATAAATGCCCCGGCTTTGCGGGCTGAGCTGAGCAATCTCGGCTACCTGTTCCGTACGGATAGCGACATCGAAGTAATTGCCAGCCTTATTGCTCAGGCCGATGCGGCTGATTTAGACTCTGCCCTGATGGAAACCTTGGCTAAGATTAAGGGGGCTTATGCCTTAGTTGTGCTGACGCCGGACCGCATTATCGGTATCCGTGACCCTAATGGCATCCGGCCCCTGTCTTTGGGCCGCTACCGGGATGGCTATGTGTTCGCTTCGGAAACTTGTGCTTTTGATACGATCGAAGCTGAGTTTGTACGTCCGGTAAACCCAGGCGAGCTGGTGAGCGTCGGCCACGCTGGTTGCCGCTCGAGCCAGTTTGCTGAGGCCGATAAAAAAATCTGTGCGTTTGAGTACATCTACTTTGCCCGCCCGGACAGCTTGATTGAAGGTGTAGGGGTGCATGGGGCAAGGCGGCGAGCAGGCCATATTTTAGCCGAAGAACATCCTGCCGAAGCTGACATGGTTATTTCGGTGCCGGATTCGGGGGCGTCAGCGGCTTTAGGTTATGCTGAGGCAGCGGATATTCCCTTAGATGCCGGGTTGATTAAAAACCGCTACCTCGGACGGACCTTTATTCGTCCCGGCTGGCAAGACCGGGAATTTGCCGTGCGATTGAAATTGAGTCCACTTCGTGAGGTATTGGCCGGTAAGAATGTAGTTATGGTAGATGATTCTATCGTTCGGGGAACTACCTGCGGGCGGCTAGTTCGGCTACTGAAGAAGAACGGAGTCCAAAAAGTTCATGTACGGGTGGCATCACCACCGGTAATTAGTCCCTGTTACTATGGTATCGATACCCCCTGCTGTACGGAACTGATTGCGGCCGAATTAGACCCAAAAGATATTTGCGCTCGGATCGGGGCCGATTCTCTTGGGTTTTTAAGTATCGCAGGGCTCAGACAGGCCATAGGTCTTTCAGCTGACTCTTATTGCTTGGCTTGTTTCAGCGGTCACTATCCGGCTGGGCGGCCGTAGAAAGAATCTAAGGAGGGATTAGGATGGCGAAGAAAAAAAGCTGGAGTTATGCTCAAGCTGGAGTAAATATAAATGCTGGCAACGAAGCAGTCCGCCGGATTAAGGCCTTAGTGCAAGCAACCATACGGCCCGAGGTTTTGGCTGGACCGGGCGGTTTTTCCGGACTGTTTGCTTTGCCGCTACATGAGTATCAGCAGCCGGTGCTCGTTGCCGGCTGCGACGGTGTTGGGACAAAACTTAAGCTAGCGTTCGCTTTAAATAAGCACGACAGCATCGGAATCGATTGTGTGGCCATGTGCGTTAATGATATTTTGGTTCAAGGGGCCGAACCCCTATTTTTCTTGGATTATCTGGCTGTAGGGCGCTTGGTTCCCGAGACTGTGGAGCAGATCATTCAGGGTGTGGTCGAAGGATGCCGCCAGGCGGGCTGTGCTTTGCTAGGCGGGGAAACAGCGGAAATGCCTGGCTTTTATCCGGAGGGTGAATACGACTTGGCTGGGTTTGCGGTCGGAGCGGTGGATAAATGCGCTATTGTTGACGGCAGTACTTGTGAGCCCGGAGATATTATTTTAGGGCTCGAATCGAGCGGGTTACACAGCAACGGTTTTTCTTTGGTGCGAAAAGTGCTGCTGGAAGAAGCAAACCTTGATCTGGCTCAGCCGGCGGGGGATTTAAAGCGGCCTTTGGGGATCGAGCTACTTGAACCTACACGCATTTATGTTCAACCCGTCACCACTTTACTGCGGCAGGTTGGCGTAAAAGGAATGGCTCATATTACAGGCGGAGGCTTACAAGACAACATAGCCCGAATTTTGCCCGCTGGAATGAAAGCGGTAATCAAAGCTGGCAGCTGGCCGGTGCCATCCCTGTTCGGATTGCTACAACGGCTGGGGACTATTTCCGAGCCGGAAATGATTCGAACCTTTAATTTAGGCATTGGATTTGTGCTAATTGTGGCCCAATCTGATCTGGACCAGGCGGGTGATGTTTTGACTGCTGCCGGTGAAAAGGTACATATTATCGGGCAGATAACAAAAGGCTACCCGGCGGTGGTAGTCGAAGGGAGTATTTTTGATGAAAGCTAAATTGGCTGTGTTAGCATCCGGACGAGGCACCAACCTACAAGCTATCATCGATGCTTGGCGGCAGGGAAATTTACCGGTAGAGATAGTGGGGGTACTCAGTAATAACCCCTCAGCTCCGGCTTTGGCCCGGGCTCGCGCCAATGGCATAGCTACTGCTGTACTTGAGTTAAGCGATTATTGTCATCGGAACTGCTACGGCGAACAGCTACTTAAACAATTACATGCCTGGCAAGCGGATATTGTAGCCTTGGCTGGCTTTATGTTCCTGATTCCGCCGCTAGTGGTTACTAAATTTCGGCACCGGATCCTCAATGTCCACCCGTCATTATTACCCTCATTTAAGGGCCTTAATGCGCAAAAACAAGCCCTGGAATATGGTGTCCGCATTACCGGCTGCACTATACATTTGGTGGATGAGGGCTTGGATACTGGCCCTATTGTTATGCAGGCACCCGTACCCGTACTGGCAAACGATACTGTCGAGAGTTTATCGGCCCGGATCTTAAAAGAGGAGCACCGGCTTTACCCAGAAGCCATCCGGCTTTTGGCTACAGGCAAAATTAAGGTTCGGGGGCGCAAAGCGATAATTTTGGAATAAGGAGGTAGGGACGATTGATTAAAATAAAGCGGGCCTTACTTTCGGTGTCGGATAAGACTGGAATAATCGAATTTGCCCAGGGACTGGTTCGGGCCGGGGTGCAAATCATATCTTCCGGCGGGACCGCTGCTACTTTGCAAAAGGCAGGGCTATCAGTATGTCCGGTAGAAGATGTTACCGGATTTCCCGAAATTTTAGCGGGCCGGGTTAAGACTTTGCATCCGGCTATACATGCTGGACTCCTGGCCCGAAGGGATGTACCGGATCATATGGCCAAATTAAAGGAGCTCGATATTGCCCCGATCGATTTGGTAGCAGTTAATTTGTACCCGTTTACGGCTACCGTGGCCGATCCGGAAGTGGCATTGGATCAAGCTATGGAAAATATTGACATTGGCGGGCCAGCCCTAATCCGGGCCGCAGCAAAAAATTACCGGGATGTAGTTGTGGCAGTTGACCCGCAGCATTATAGTAAAATACTAACGGAACTTCAGACCCGGGGCGGGATCAGCGCGGAAACCGCTTATCAGTTGGCGGTATCCGCTTTTTCTCACACTGCTGAGTATGATACTGTTATCGCGAGCTATTTGGGCGGGCTGGGTAAAAAATCTCCATTTCCTGCTACTTTACATCTGACTTATGTAAAAGCTGCAGACCTTCGCTATGGCGAAAATCCCCACCAACAGGCAGCCCTTTATGTTGAACCGGGCAAAAAGCATGCTATCCCCGGGGCCAAAAAACTGCATGGTAAGCCTTGGTCGTTTAACAATATCAACGACGCTGATAGCGCTTGGAGGCTGGTGCAGGAATTTACCCTCCCGTGTGCTGTCGGGGTAAAGCACGGCAATCCCTGTGGAGTGGGGTTGGCAGAAAACCTAACTGCTGCCTGGCAAAAAGCATATGAGGGAGATCCTGTATCTATCTTTGGTGGTGTTGTAGCCTTTAACCGTATTGTAACGGCTGAGGTAGCGGCAGAGCTGAACAAGATATTTTTAGAACTGATAATTGCTCCGGGCTACACGGAGGAAGCGTTGCAACTTCTGAAAACAAAAGCAAACCGGATTTTACTTGAGGCCAAGTTGGGGAAAATTGGGCTTGAGTGGGATCTAAAAAAAGTTCAAGGCGGTCTGTTGGTACAAGAAATGGATCAAATAGACTATGCTCAAGCTGATTTAAAAGTCGCCACTGAACGAGTTCCCACGGACCAGGAAATGAAAGACCTCAAGTTTGCCTGGACGGTGGTCAAGCATGTAAAATCGAATGCTGTTGTTCTGGCAAAAGATCAACAAATTATCGGCGTGGGCGCCGGCCAAATGAACCGGGTGGGCTGTGTGAACATCGCTGTCCGCCAAGCAGGGGCTAAAGCCCGGGGCGCTGTTATGGCCTCGGACGCTTTTTTCCCGATGCCCGACTCGGTGCAAGCAGCGAGAAAGGCTGGTGTTACAGCTATTATTCAGCCCGGCGGCTCGCTGCGTGACCAAGATTCTATTCAAGCTGCTGATGTAGCTAGTATGGCTATGGTTTTCACCGGGATCAGACATTTTAGGCACTAGCTGCTTCTGGCAACTTGGGTTTCGCTGTATTTTTAGCCGATAAAAGGAGGGTTGCCTTAATGAAAACTTTGGTAGTGGGCGCTGGCGGGCGCGAGCATGCGCTGGCTTGGAAGTTGGCCCAAAGTCCCCGGGTACAGACGATATTCGTTGCGCCTGGCAATGCCGGCACTGATCAGCTAGCGACAAATGTACCGATTCCAGCTACCAAGATCAAAGATTTGGTCAGTTTTGCCAGGCAAGAGAAAATAGACCTGACTGTTGTTGGGCCGGAAGCTCCGTTGGCGGCTGGATTAGTGGATGCTTTTACCGCCCAGGGGCTTTCGGTATTTGGGCCTACTCACAAAGCGGCAGCCATTGAAAGCAGTAAAGTATTTAGCAAGAACCTGATGAAAAAGTATAAGATCCCCACGGCCTCTTACGCGGTGTTTACCGATGCCGGCCAAGCTACAGATTATGTGCGCCGGCAAAAAATGCCCTTGGTACTGAAGGCTGACGGGCTGGCGGCCGGTAAAGGGGTAGTGATTGCTCAACATGAAGACGAGGCCGTAGCGGCCGTCAATAATATCCTGGAAGGCAGTCTGTTTGGCGCTGCTGGCAACCGGTTGATTGTAGAAGAGCATCTCGATGGTGAAGAGGTAACGGTGCTGGCTGTTTGTGACGGAAAGCATATCTTGCCCCTGGTTTCATCCCAAGATCACAAACGTATTTATGCTGGTGACCGCGGGCCCAACACCGGGGGCATGGGCGCTTATTCCCCGGTACCCGCCTTGACACCCGATCTTTTTACTAGAGTGGAACAGGAAATACTTAAGCCGGCGATTTACGCCCTGGCCGCAGAAGGCTTTCCTTTTACCGGAGTTTTGTATGCCGGTGTTATGTTGACGGCCGCTGGCCCCAAAGTATTGGAATATAATGCCCGCTTCGGCGACCCGGAAACCCAAGCGGTGCTTCCGCGACTGGAGACTGATTTGGTGGATCTAATAGAGGCGGCTATACGAGGGGAACTGGATCAAATACAACTTGCTTGGAATCCGAACGCAGCTTTGACCGTTGTTTTGGCTTCAGCCGGATATCCTGGCCCTTATAAGACCGGCTATGTTATTGAAGGTATAGATGAAGCAATGCAATTTGCTGATACCCATGTTTTTCAGGCCGGCACCGCCTGTGTAGATGGTAAAACGGTTACAGCAGGCGGCCGGGTGTTAGCAGTAACCGGTTTGGGCCATAATTTAAAAATTGCACGGGAGTGCGCTTATACAGCTGCCGAAAAGATAAAATTTCAAGGGTGCTATTTACGGCCGGATATCGGTTGGCGCGCCTTATCCAGCCCATAAGACAGGCTGCATAGTACTGGAGGACCAAAACATTATTATGATCGCCCACAAGGTATTTTAAACTCCACTAGCGAATGTAAATGTGACAACCAGGGCGAAATAATATATACTAGCCATTAGCATGTCCAATAGTATTGAAAAGGGGTGTTTATAAACATGTTGTCGGATATTGAAATTGCCCAAAGGGCAGAAATGAAACCCATTACCGAAGTGGCAGCTTCGCTGGGGTTGGATGAAAAAGATTTAGAGCTGTATGGGCGCTATAAGGCTAAAATAAGCCCGATGGTGTGGGAGCGCGTTAAAGACCGCCCGGATGGAAAATTAATTTTAGTTACTGCCATTACACCTACTCCAGCCGGAGAAGGAAAAACCACCATCTCTGTCGGTTTGGCTGATGCCCTGCATCAACTGAATCAAAAAGTAATGGTCGCCTTAAGGGAGCCCTCCCTTGGCCCCAGCTTTGGCCTCAAGGGCGGTGCTGCAGGGGGTGGCTATGCGCAAGTAGTACCCATGGAAGATATTAATTTGCATTTTACCGGTGATATTCATGCGGTTACTACTGCCCATAACTTGTTGGCAGCTATTATGGATAATCATCTGCAACAAGGCAATGAACTGAACATTGATCCCCGCCGCATCACCTGGAAACGGGTCATGGATATGAACGAGCGCGCGTTAAGGAACATTATCATCGGTCTTGGTGGCCGTCCCCATGGGGTGCCCCGTCAAGATAGCTTCGATATATCGGTAGCGTCTGAAGTCATGGCTGTTTTATGTTTGGCTGACAACCTGACTGAGCTAAAAGAGCGGCTGGCTCGCATTGTCATTGGCTATACTTATGACGCTAAACCGGTTACGGTAAGGGATCTCAATGCCCAAGGCGCGATGGCTATCTTGCTCAAAGATGCCCTAAAACCAAACTTGGTTCAGACTTTAGGCCAAGTGCCAGCATTTGTCCATGGCGGGCCCTTTGCCAATATTGCTCATGGGTGCAATAGTATTCAGGCTACTCGTTTAGGTTTGAAGCTGGCTGATTATATGGTGACGGAAGCAGGATTTGGTGCTGATTTAGGAGCGGAAAAGTTCCTTGATATCAAATGCCGAGTTGCTGGCCTTAAACCTAACGCTGTTGTAATCGTAGCCAGCATCCGTGCTTTAAAATCGCACGGCGGTGTTGCTCGGGCCGATCTTACCCAGGAGAACGTTGAGGCTTTGGAAACAGGCTTCGCTAATTTGGAAAAACAAGTAGAAAATATTCGCAGCTTCGGACTTCCGGCGGTAGTGGCGGTCAATAGGTTCCCGACTGATACTGAAGCCGAAATAAGCAAACTAAGCGAGCTATGCCAGAAGTTTGCTGTTCCATTTGCCTTGACCGAAGTATGGGCTAAAGGTGGGGCCGGGGGCCTAGAACTGGCTCGAAAAGTGATGGCGGCAGCTGAGCAACCATCCGACTTTACTTTCATTTATGATCAGGAACAATCACCAAAAGAGAAGATCGCTGCTATTGCTACTAAAATTTATGGCGCGGCCGGCGTTGACTATACAGCTGAAGCCGAACGGGATTTGGAAGCTATTCATCAGCAAGGCTATGATGATTTATTGGTATGCGTAGCAAAAACGCAGTACTCGTTGAGCGATAATCCAGCTCTAGTGGGCCGACCCAAAGACTTTACCATTACTGTACGGGAAGTCCGGCTATCAGCCGGTGCTGGATTTTTGGTAGCAGTTACAGGACAAATGATGACCATGCCCGGTTTGCCAAAAAAACCAGCTGCTTTAGCTATGGATATCGATACTGAGGGACGAATTACAGGATTGTTCTAAGGATTGTGTTAAGGGAGGAGAACGAGATGGCGGCCCAGATTTTAGACGGAAAAAAGGTAGCAGGTGATGTTCGGGCCAATATTAGAGCCGAAATTGAACAGCTAAACAGCCGCGGTGTTATTCCGGGGCTGGCGGTAGTGTTGGTAGGGGATGACCCGGCTTCCCGGGTTTATGTACGGAGCAAAGAAAAAGCCTGCCAAGCGGTGGGTATGAATTCATTTATGTACCGCCTGCCGGCTGCTACCGAGCAGGAGGAGTTGCTGGAACTTATTGAGCAGCTAAATGCCGATCCGGCTGTTCATGGGATTCTAGTGCAGCTGCCATTGCCACAGCAAATTGATGCTAATGCTGTTATAGAAGCTATTGATCCGGCGAAAGATGTGGATGGCTTCCATCCTTTTAATGCCGGGAAGCTTATGGCTGGACTAAAGACATTTGTGCCTTGTACCCCCCGGGGGATTATGCATCTGTTGGCGGCATATGAGATTCCTTTAAAA
>JAAZKX010000049.1 GCA_012799605.1 Bacillota bacterium
AGGGCGTACTTGATATTGGCAAGATCGATAGTGTTTTTCAAACCTACACCGGATGTTAGCAGCATTTTCTTGTTTCTAAAGGGTATCAGCGTGCCGGCAAACACCAGAAAGATCAACTGGTAGACCCCAGAGGCAAAAAACCCTAGTATCATCCCGGTGATCATTTCCCGGCCCCTGGCTTTATTGAACAGTTTACCGACCAAATAACCGAATACCACAGCGATTGGGGTTGAAATGACAAAACTTAACAACAGGCCTAAGCCGCCTTCGATAGCATAATTGGCGATTATAATTAGGGCTACCTGCCCGGCCATAGCCCCTAAAACAATAGCAAAATTCAGCCCCATGCCGGTTATGACTGGCGTTATCAAAGATAAAACAAGAAGGGAATTTCGAGCCAGACGGATGATCATCTCGTTTATCAAAAAATTAAACGATCGCCCGGTGAAAAAAGAGCCTATAATGCAGATGACAGAAAATATCAGAGGAACTATCATACTGCTTCACCACCTGTTCTTGTTAAAGCGTAGAGAATAATGCCATTGCTGACGATAGCCCGCACAACTTCGGCTAGGTTACCTTCGGCCATGATATTGATGATGGGCAGCGCAACCACGAGCAAGGATTGAAATAGCATGGTGCCTATTACAACGTGGATTATTTTAGCCCGTTGCAGGGAAGCCCCGCCGATCAAAATAGCAGCGACGGCCGGTATGGCCGCATAAAGCGGAGCCGTATATAGCTGTAAAAAGCCGAAAGCCTGGCTATAGACGATAATGCCAACAGCAGCTAATACTGTAGATAAGATGGTTCCCATAATTCGTTCCTTATCGACGTTAATACCATTGGCCAAGGCAAATTTCTCATTGCTGCCGGCTACCTGCATGGCGAGCCCCCGTTTGCTTTTGCCAAAGAGCCAAACAAGAGTTGCGGTGAAAGCAAAAAAGAGTAGCAAGCCAGTTGGGATAACGGTACCGGCGATCTCAAACGCCAAAAAGTCATTTAACACATGCGATAAATAAGCATCCAAGGAGATGGTAACCCTAAGACCGCTACCGCCGTAAGCCCAAATGAGAGCCGTGCTGGTAAAGGGCAGTATCTGCCAGAAGATGGACATTAGGGACACGATTGAAAAACCGACATAAGTTCCTACCGTCATCTCTTGACCCTTGATGCGGTTGAGCATGTGACCGTAGCCGTAGCCGGAGACAATAGCCAGGGGCAAGGAGACCAGCATTGCCACCAACAAGCCTGTAAAGCCAGTAAAGTTAAATTCAATACTGACCAAAGCACCCAGCAAACCACAGATAATGCCCAAGGGCAAATTAAAATTCAAGCCGATTCCGGATTGAACAGCGGGTACCATGGCCAAGACCAAGATGGCGTTCATGCCGAATCGCACTAGAATATTAGAAAACAACGCCGGCAGGGGCACTTCAAGTATTACTGCCATCACAAGCAGGAACAACAAAAAAAGTACAATAATGAGCCTGGCCAAGCCAATTTTAGCCATAATATTCTTCATTTAGTTCACCGCCTTATTCAGCTCGCCGAGTTTCTTTCCGGTCATCAGCAGACCGAACTCCTCATCGCTGGCATCATACGGAAGTATGCCACTGACCTGTCCGTTGTAAATTATTGCTATTCGGTCGGCTATCTGGCGCAGCTCGCCTAATTCACTGGAAGTGATAATTATAGTCATGTTAAACTCTCGGTTCAAATTTACCAGTGTATCGAGCACAAGTTTCTTGGCTCCGATATCGATTCCCCGGGTAGGCTCTGATACTAGCAGCAAATCAGGTTCCAAGGTCAAGGCCCGGGCGACACATACTTTTTGCTGGTTACCGCCGCTTAGGTAACGAACCTTTTGCCTATAGCTGGTACATCTTATATCCAATGCTTCGATCATTTTTTCGGCATGTTCTTTGACCGCATCATTGTCGATTAGGCGGATGGGACCTACATGGGTGGTGAATTTATCCTGTAATTCCAAGCTGGAAAAGACGATATTAAAGCCGATTGAATCATCCAACAGCAGCCCGACACCTCTTCTGTCCTCGGATAAAAAGGCGATAGAGGCAGCCAGCGCCTTCCGCGGATTATTCAGGGGCAGTTCATTATTGTCTTTGATAATGGTACCGCTGGCTTCATACAGACCCATAATCCCGTTGGCGATGCCCAGCTTTCCGTGCCCTGCCAGTCCCCCGATGCCGAGGATTTCGCCTTTACGAACCTGTAAATCGATGCCACGCACTTTCTCACCGGGCATGTTTACCTTAAACCCCTTCAGTTCCAAAATAGGTTCGGCGGCGACTTTTTGATCCTTATGGTCCTCCCGTGCAATTTTAATTTCCCGGCCGACCATCAGTCGGGCAATGTCAACGATTTCGATCTGGTTAGTGTCAACCGTCTTTACCAGCTCGCCATCCCTTAAGATAGTAATTGAATCGGTAATTTGCTTTATTTCATCCAGCCGATGAGATATGAACAAGATCGAAATACCCATATCGGCCAGGCGGCGGGCGACAGCCAAAAACTGAGTCGATTCTGATTCTGTCAGCACCGCAGTAGGCTCATCTAAGATTAACAGTTTGAGCGTATCTTTGTCTACCTCGCGGGCAATTTCGATAAACTGCATATGGCCTACCGGAAGCCCAGCTACCCGGGCATATTCATCTATTGTCATGTTCAGCTTGTCCAAAGCAATTTTGGTATCTTCGGCCATAGTGCGTTTGTCCAACTGTTCCAAGCGGCGGCCAAAAATGCGGCTTAGAAAAGAAGGCTTTGTTTTTTCACGGTTTAATTTTACATTTTCGGTGACGGTAAAGCCCGGAATCAGCATAAATTCCTGATGCACCATTCCAATCCCCATATCCATGGCCGCTTTGGGAGAGTGAGGGGTAAAAGGTTCGCCATTTATTAAAATTTCGCCCTCAAATCCACCGGTTGAGTGAATGACAGGCATCCCAAACAATATATTCATCAGGGTTGATTTGCCGGCACCATTTTCGCCTACCAGCCCATGAATCTCTCCTTCTTTGATCGATAAAGAGACCTGATCTAAAACCTTATTTGCGTTGTATGTTTTGGTGATCTGCTTCATTTGGAGTAAATTCATACGAATACCTCCTATGCTTTAAGAAGAAAGAGGTCGACCAGCGACCTCAATGTAAGAGCCTTATTAAATGGATAAGATGTTAGAATATGATCGAGCTTGATGTGAAGAGCAGGTAGTTCGGCAGGCCCTCAAGTTCTTCCAGGACGATGGAATCGTCATTGACTATTCTTCTCATTATATTTTGGAATTCATTCTTATCAAACCGGTCTACTTTGCCTTCGGCAAATAATACCCCGTAGTCAACCGCAGCTTCGATCATAGCCATAGCCTGAGGGACTTTCCAGGTAGCCATCCTACCGGTCATTCCGGCATCGGCTACTTTTTGGGTGATTTCATCTAAAATATATTGTAAATCCCCGGCCTTGTCTTCCGGAATTTCGATCCCAAGTCCGCCCGGATAGCCGTGATAGGGGCTAGGGCAGCACTGTTCCGGATATATGGCACCGGTAGCAATAACAGATTTGATCAACGGTTCTTGCATGGAACAGTTAGTGCTAAATACGGCTGTATCTTTCCCATACTTTTCAATCTGCCTGGGAACGTCCTCCAAGATAAACTGCTGGGCGCCCGGAATGCCAGAGTCGCCAGTTGGATCGGGAGCGTCCACTTCTACAAATTCAATCCCTAGCCGGTCAGCAGTCTTTTTCATTATGTCACGCCGCTGGGCTAAAAGATCGATGGCCATATGCCGCGGGAACGAATAGTGGATAAAGGTTTCAGCCCCCATTTCATGGGCCAATTCGATAATGGTCTCGCCCCGTTTTAAATCATCGGCATTGATAACGATATCAGCCCGGTCGGCAACGATTTCGGCGTCTTCCTGTGGAAGCCCGGCGATCAAAAGAATATCGTCTCGGGTTTCTCTGATCTTCTCGAAGGCCGGCACTGTTCCGGGTACTGCCTGAAGGATAATGACTGCCTTGACAGCCGGATCATCAGCAAAGCCGGCGATCTGAGCGATAGTAGTTTCCTGCTCCTGCATAAAGTTGTCCGGGAAAGTTACGTGCTGGACAACATCTTTACCATATTTGGCCACCATGTTTTCCCCGGCCCTAAACTCTTCTTCCCCTTGGGATACGGTATCAGTGATCAACCCAATTTTGTACCCTTCACCATTACCTTCGGCAGCTTCCTCTTGCGGAGCGCAACCGGCGATACCAGCCAAGAGGACTCCTACCAACAACACAGCCAATAGTTTGGTTCGCAAGATTTTCCCCTCCCAAATATTTTTAATCTGTAACTTGGACCCTGGCCTTGCCTTATGGCAGGCCAACCTTATTTTTGCAGCAACCATCCCCTCAGATCAAATTTTTATATCTACTATTTTCTTATTAACTCCCGGGTAAAGTTGTTCAGCCGGTTAAACCCAGCTTCACCAACAATAACAATGTCCTCAATTCTAACCCCGAACTTGCCGGGAACATAGATGCCCGGCTCGATAGAAAAAGCCATGCCCGGCTCTAGTTTCCTTTTATTAGTTTCCACTATATAGGGCTCCTCGTGTATATCAATCCCGATGCCATGCCCTGTTCTGTGGACGAACAGCTCCCCGTAGCCGTGGCCACTGATTACATCTCGGGCCAAGGCATCAATGTCGGAGCAGGGTCGGCCTGGGGCTACACCTTGGCAAGCAGCTTCTTGGGCTTCCTTGACCACTGCGTAAACCTTCTTCATTTCAGCCGCTGGTTCACCTAAAGCTATAGTTCGGGTAATATCGGAACAGTATCCCTTTAATTTACCGCCGAGGTCCAAAATGACGAAGTCGCCGTCTTGCAACACTTTAGCGGAAGGCCGATGGTGGGGAACAGAAGCATTTTCCCCGGCCGCCACTATCGGCTTAAAGGAGATATCATCAGCCCCAAACTCCTTAAACAAGACCTCAATTCGGGCCGCTACTTGTTGCTCAGTCTGTCCTACTTCAATTTCACTGATAATTTGCTCCATCACCTGATCGGCGATAGCAGCCACCTGGGCCAATTTCTCTTGCTCATCTTTGGCCTTAATGATTCTAACTTGGGACATTACCTGCGAGGCCGGGGTAAAAACAGCTTGAGGATATAAAGGCTGGATGCTGATCAAATGCTGAGACCACATTTTGTCATCAACAGCTATCTTGGCGGTGCTTTCGGCCTTGATCACCTCAGCCACCAACTCGACCGGATCATCCCCATCATCCCATGCCAAGATCGGAGCGTCAATGGAAGCCTTTTCTACCAGCTCCTTTGACATGGCGGGGACAATGAAGGTTATGTTCCCGGCTGCGCTGATAACCATCAAATGCATTCTTTCATCTTGCAGTATATCGAGTTCGGTTAAATAAAACAGGTTTTCCGATGGGGAAAGTATGATATAGTCAATATTATTCGCGGACATGGTTTTAGTTACAGCGTTAAGTTTGGCTGCCAACATTACTGTCCCTCCCAACAAATCGCGAAATTAACCCTGCTGCCATGGAGTGGAAATTTACTGAATTACGACCTGTCTTCAAAATATCTTTTACCGTTTGCTTATTCTACAACAGCGCATTAAATTCCTGCTAATCAGGTTAAAATATCTGCTCAATTCGCGCCTGCCGCGGGGACGTAGCTTGTGGCAGGTAGGAAAAAAACAAGGAGCGGCTGCGCAAGTTAAGGATGAATCAGGACGA
>JAAZKX010000050.1 GCA_012799605.1 Bacillota bacterium
AAGTGTATTTTTCCAAACTCCTTGCAGGGCAAAAGTTAAGAAAATGAATAACCTCAACAGGCGCGGTGCCGGCTACAGCCCTAATAAATGCAACCGGTTCGGATAGTGAAGCCTTACTTTCCTGCGGGCAACTTGCCGATAAGTATATTGAGGCTAGCGGTAAGGGGGGCAAAATTATGCATTTGGATTTTGTATCTGGGCTATGGTCAGGCGCATCTATTCCTTTCGATGATAAATCATCCCTCGAGGCTGGGCAAGTGTTGCCGGCAAAGCTGATACCTTCCGATCAGGATAGGGGCAGTGTTCCTATGATGCAGTTAGCCCGCTGTGCAGATTTTGTCAGCGGAACCCAACCTTTGGAGGCTGGGCTTTTGAAGCTGCTCCTGCGCTGGTATCTACCGCTTGACCAAAAGTTGATCCAGGAATTTACTAGCGTTGGCAATGACTTGCCGGTAAAAAAAAGGGCTGCCCACCTTATAAGCCGGGCTTTTGTCCACAGCCTCGATATAAAGGGTCCCGAACAGAAAAAAGCGGTGCTAGATTATATTCTGCGTCATTCACAGGCTGTTCCTCAAGGTCAAAAAAAGTTGAACCAGAGCCAGCCCTTGTATCCCGAGCAAGAAATTCTAAGGGCCTTAAGTTTGTTGGCCGGGCAAAGCGAAGGTGAAATCTACCTCATTTATCCTGGCCGGAGCCGAAAGAGACACCCTGAGAAAAGGTGGCCGCACAGGTTGGTGGTTTGTTTATCTACCTCCGGCTGGGGCGAGATATGGATTCAGCTAATAATGCATAACTCCAACTTGACTGCCCAGATCTGGGCCGAAAACAGCTCTTTTTTAAGGTTGGCTAAAGTAGCCGAACAAGCACTCCGGCGCCGGGTTAGCACTCTCGGCTGGGAACTGGCACCTATAAAAACTGCCAACAAAAAAATAACCGGCATTGCGGAGTTGATAGAGCCGTTGGGGCTAGATAACTATCAACATTTGGATATATTAGCCTAAGGAGAATCGGGATGGAAAAAGAACAGCAAGTAGCTGCGGCCTTGGCTTACCAGCCGGATAACGATAAAGCCCCGCGGGTAGTAGCCAAAGGCAAAGGATTTATCGCCAAACAAATTTTATACCAAGCTCAAAAAGCGGGTGTACCAGTATATAAAGATGCAGCCTTGGCCTTAACATTAGCTGGGTTGGGATTAGAAGAAGAAATACCGCCAGAACTATACCTTCTGGTAGCTGAGGTAATCGCCTGGGTTTATGAGTTGGAAAGTTGTTAACCCTAAGGGAAGGAGTTTTAAGCTATCGCGCCGAACATATCTATGATACAGCCAGATCCATTTACCTTCGTTCCCAGCACCAATAGATTTATTATTAAAAAATGACGTCAGTTAATGTAACGGGACCCTTTGTGGGGGGCCGTAAGAAATTTTCGCAAGTGGGGGTATACCCCGCTTTCTGTTGATGAGTTTTAACAAAGCCCGCCAGGGCTCTTTAGAAGCTAGAATAAACATCACGGTCAATTGAGACTCTAATTGACTACAGTTCTTGGTGTATTTAAGGAGGCAATATATTGAATAGTAAAAAAGGCGGCCAGGTGTTACAGTCTGTTGATCGGGCGCTGTCGATCCTCCAATTGCTGGCAGAAGGGTCGAGGGAAGGTCTGTCGCTTACAGAAATCAGCCGCCGGCTAGAATTAAATCAAAGTACCTGCCATCATTTACTTTCAACTCTCAGGGCCCGGCGGTTCGTAAGCCAAGATCGAAAAACACGCCGTTACCACTTGGGTATTACTGCGGTAAAGGTTGGACAAGCCGCCAGCCAGCAAGTCGACCTGGTGCGAGTGGCTCTTCCGAGGATGGAAGAATTAATGGCCTTGGTCGAGGAAAATATCAATCTGGTAGTTTTAGATGCTGAAAGTGTAATATATGTTGCCCAAGTGCCATGCAAACGCATGGTACGTATGTTCACCCGGATTGGGGAACGAGCACCGGTTCATTGTACCGGGGTCGGTAAAGTGCTGTTAGCTGGCTTGCCACAAAAAGAGCGGTCAGATCTAGTTTCCCGGCTTGATCTATCCCCTTTTACAGCCGCCACTATTTGCGAGCCGGATTTGCTCCTGCAAGAATTGGAGCAAGTAGTTGCCCAAGGCTATGCTGTTGATGAAGAAGAGCGTGAAGAGGATGTAACCTGCATTGCAGCCCCGGTGCGAGATTATAGCCAAAATGTGGTGGCCGCAATCAGTATCTCAGCCCCATCATCACGCATGGATAAAGCACGACAGCAAGAGGTTTTGCCCGATCTACTAGCTACAGCAGAACAAATTTCCCAGGACCTGGGCTATCGGAAATAAAAAAATAACCACGTGCTGATAACAGAAAGTCCAGCAGAAGAGATAAAATAAACTTCCTAATAGCATACAAGTAGGATTGATTACAAAAGCGGCAACTGGCAATAGCAGCCAGAAGCCGCTTTTTGGTGTAAGAGCCTTTTATTGTTAAGCACAATAATTTTTAAGCCTGGATATGCCGCCGAAATACATCCGCTATTACAGCAGGATGTTTTAGACGTAACTTGCGTTCTTAGGCGTCATAAACTGCTGTTGCAGCTTCCAAAGCCGCACTGGCAGAGGCTTTAAATCCTTGCGCGTTCAAGGCTGAAGCCAGGGCTGTTAAAGCAAGAAATACGTTTTTAGAAGTTGAGTTGGATCCCATCAGCCCTACCCGCCAGATCTGACCTTTCACTGGGCCAAGCCCGCCGCTGATTTCTATGTTGAATTTCTGCAGCAAATGTTTGCGTGCAGCAGCATCATCAACATTAGCGGGTACCTTTAGGGTTATCAGGCTCGGTAAACGATAGCCTTCCTGGGCAAAAGGCTCGAGCCCCATGGCTTTACAGCCAGCTGTGAAAGCTTGAGCATTCTTCTCGTGACGCGCCCAGCGTGCTTCTAACCCTTCTTCGGCGATGATGCGCAGTGCTTCACGTAATGCGTAGGCCATACTGATAGGGGCTGTATGATGGTAAAACCTCTCTTTACCCCAATAGCGTTCGATCATGGTAAGATCCAAATACCAGCTTGGAACAGCAGTTTTACGACTGTTTAATGCTTTTTGGGCCCTTGCATTCATACTGATGGGGGATAAACCCGGTGGGCAGCTGATGCATTTTTGGGTCCCGCTGTAAGCGGCATCGATACCCCATTTGTCTAGCCATACTGGGGCCCCGCCTAAGGATGTAACACAGTCCATAGCTACCAATGCCCCATGCTCATGGGCGATGCGGACGATATCATCCACAGGCTGCATAATACCAGTTGAGGTCTCGGCATGGACAAAAGCTAATAATTTTGCATCGGGCATTTCTTTAAAAGCGGCTTCGATTTGCTCAGCTTCGATAATTCTCCCCCAATCACCGCTTACAACCTTTACCTCAGCCCCTGTCCGCTGAGCAATATCAATCATCCGCTCTCCAAAGACACCGCAAAAAGCGACAATAGCTTTGTCCCCGGGCTCCAACAGGTTGGACAAAACGGTATCCATACCGGCACTTCCGGTCCCTGACATTGGCAATGTCATAGTGTTTTCGGTCTGGAACACATAGCGTAGTAAATCGCCAGTGTCATCCATAATCTCAATAAATTCCGGATCCAAGTGTCCCAACAAAGGGGTGCTCATGACCCTCAGTACCCTTGGATCAACCCCGCTTGGCCCGGCACCGAGAAGTATCCGCTCCGACGGCGCCAGCTCGCCATATTTCTTTTTAGGTTCTAGCATTTTATTAACTCCTCCTTTTTCTTATGGCGAAATATAATTTCGTACCTATAAATATCATTCGCCATAAACGTCAGGAATCCTTCTTTAAATAAAAAAGATGCCTAAAATGTGTTGTTGATCTGCTGGGACTAAAATCCCCAGCTGGGCCAATAGACACGCCTACAATTTTGGGGCAAACGGATTGATCCAAAAGAAAAGCTAGCCTGTTTACCTCAGGCCAGCTTCTGTACATACTTTTAACTTTGGTTAAAATTGATGTACTAAGATCGGAAACATTACAATTTGCTCAGCCCAAATCCTCGATCTGGCCCCCTAGTATTAATACCGCTCGCAGTGTAAAAACAGGACCATACCTTCTGCTGCTTGGGCTCTGGTAAGTACACCCCCGGGCCGGAAACTCGTCTGCTGGTCGGGATCCAGGTTTTGCCCCAAATACAAGGCTACA
>JAAZKX010000051.1 GCA_012799605.1 Bacillota bacterium
ACCTTGTAGTGAAACACCCCGGCTGGCACCGTAATATCCACAACCGCTCCTACGCTTTTACCTAGGAGCGCTTTACCTACTGGCGAATGGTTAGAGATTCTATTTTCTCTCGGATTCACTTCAGCCGATCCAACGATGGTAAAGCTAGATATTTGATTATTATCAGTGTTTTTCACCGTAACTGTAGAACCCAGCGTAACCTGGGCATCGTTGCTACTACGTTCAATGATTCGAGCCCGGGACAACAACTTTTCTAACTCAATTATCCGCCCTTCATTAAACCCCTGTTCACGTTTAGCATCATCATACTCTGAATTTTCGCCAAGGTCACCAAACTCGATGGCACTGCTTATACGTTCGGCAATTTCCCTGCGTTTAACTGTACGGCGCTGGTCCAGTTCCTGCTCCAGTTTTTTTAGCCCAGATCGCGTTAACGGCATTTCCCTTTCGTTCACTCGTCCCCCCACCCTTTTGGCAATATTCCCGAAACGGTGTTTTCTTCCACCTGGCGCATAAGAAAGACTACGAACCGCGCCTACAGTCCGTAGCTAGACCTAGTCCCCGAAACTCATTTGTAAATAATTATAAAATAATAGCACTTAGGTGTCAAGAAAAACGGCGAGATGATCCGCTAAATTCGGCCTGCTTTCTAATAGCCTTTATTTCGTTTTCCCGAACCGCCCGATCAAAACTGCGTAGCCCGGCTAGCTCAAATCCATGTTTGTTCCCCAACTGCATGATTTCATCGATCTGCTCCACGGAAAGGTTCCGCCCCAAAGTGAAGCTGTCTTGCCGACCTTCCAGGGCCAAAATCATGGTCTCAGCCATACAAGCATACGATGTCCCGGGCGGAAAGCCGAAGTCGAAACCAAAGTCAACTGCCCCCGGAACCCGGACTACACCGCCTTCGATAACCAAAACATCCGGGCGGGCCTTAGCCACTTCTTGTGACACATCGCGGGGCCTGGCAACATCACACACTACCGCCCCCGGTTTCAGATCCTGGGGCTCGATAACCGGTGTCGCTGATCCAGTAACTGAAATTACTATATCCGCCTGAGTGAGGGCTGATTTAAGGTCAGCAGCTATACGCACCGCCAAGCCGCTTTCACGCAGGATCCGTCGGGCCAATCCTTCCAGGCGCCGGTCATTGCGGCTAGCCACGGTAAGATAGTTCACCTCCCGGGCCAAAATACGCGAGCAGGCTGAGCCAATAGCCCCATTGGCGCCAACGACTAAAACTTCTGCCTTTTTCAGATCGATACACATTTTTTTCGCTGCTAGCCGGATTCCAGCTAAAGCCATCCCTACTGTATAACTATTACCGGTGGTAACTGGAATATGCAGCTGTTTGGCTACTTCAGTACCCGCATCCCCCACTATGGCAGTAAATGCACCCAGCCCCAAAACTTGGGCACCCAGCTGTTCTGCTAGCCGGCCGGCCCGGACTATTTTTTTTATTACTATCTCCTCCGGCAATGACAACATTTGGTCAGCGGTCAAGGGCACATTTATAAACCAGCCCTCGGCCTCCGCTCGGGCCGAGCCGATGCCGGTAATGCGGGAAATCACACCCGGTGGCAGGGCACGCAAAGCAGCTTTCAGTGCGCTGTCGGGAAGCACCCGGGTCCAAGGGAACTGCCGATGAATATAACCAAGATCAAGGGGATGAAATATAAATGCGAATTTTTTCATAGGGCGGCCTCCTGACTGATTTGACATTATTGATTTAAGATCATAATGCGCGGTTTGAGATTCATTTTATCCAACAGGTCTTCATAATCTGCACTAGTAAGTTGGGCCCATGGTTTACCTGCTAAGGAAACTAAAACTGCTTCCATTACATTAGTACCGAAAGAGCGGCCATTAAATTCCGGTGTAGTGGTAACTAGCACTGCTGCCCCCCGTTTTTTTAGATCTTTTACATCGCTAGAAGTAACGGTATTGGTGATAATAATTTTAGCCGGTATCTCCGGCGGTAAATGGCGCTTGATAAAAAGAAAGTCGCCGGCTATGATATCATTTTCGAGGTAATAACGGGCAAAACGAGGATCGGCTTTTTGTACGTCTTGTTTCTTTCCAGTCGGATATAGCATGGTAAACGGCAATCGTACCACTATCGGCGCTATCAAAGCTGCCGCAAGCTTGAGTTTGGCCAAGGAACGCAAAGGGATTGGCAGCCCCAAAGCAAAAATAATGTCCCCACAAGTCAAATTGCAGCCGGCAGAGGTCAAGCCTTCAGCCATGCCCCAGCGATCCACCCCAGACACTAACAAAGCTCTTTTGCCTGCCAGCGGCACCATAGCTGAATCGGATAGCTGACGGATTACCCTTCGCTCCAGTGTACTTTTTAACCCGCTGCCGTCCACTATGGGAGATTTTTGGGCTGCCTGAGCCAACCGGCGTGCGTCACGGACAACATAGCGGCGCTTACCGGCCACTAAATACAAGTCTATGCCGCCCATGCCAAATGCATCCACCTTGCCATCCATTTTCTTAATTAAAGTTTCAGCCTTATCCAGATCACCATCGGTCCCGATCCGCTCAATCAAAAACTTTTCGCCCAAAAACTCTGCTTCGACCGCATGGTCTCGCTGCGAGGAACCCAGGCTAACACTGACAACATGCCTCATTTCCTTCTCCTCCTAATCAGTTTCGCGCTCGGTTGCCTCATCCGCTGCTTTGACCTTTCTGATTAACCGGCGCAGTTTTTCAGGTTTTATCCGACAATCACCCTGAATGGGCGACCGCCCCAGCTCGACGCACACCACTTTTTTACCCAAAAGTGCTTCGACCACCCGCACCCGCATGTCCGATCCCAAAAAAATAACTGCATCATAAGTCCTCAATTCGGCTATGATCTGCATTACTTCATTAAGAAGTTCATTGCCGCTTTTCTCATCAACAAAACGCCAGCGTTCCTCATCGGTAAGGATAAGCGTATATTCTATCCCCTCCTCCCGGGCCAGAGCCAAAAGCTGTTCTTTATCCCCTAAAGGAAATCCCACCAGCGCCAACCGCACTCCGCGGTGAACTTCGCCTAGTGACTCCAGCCGCGAAATAAAAGAACGCTCTGTACCCAATCGATGAGCTACTTCAAGCTGGGACAAGCCCGCTGCTCTTGACTCCAAGACATTGTCCACCACGTGATACAAGCGCTTACGGTCGATAACTTTATCACCAATACGGACAAACTGTTCCATTTTTCCCCTCCTCCGCCCCTCATGTGCACGTCCATGTGCACATACCGATTTTACCAAGCCCTGCAAGAAAAAGCAAGGAAGGTCCTATCCGACCTACCTTGCTGTTTTCTAGTTTCCGCAGGTAAAAGCTATTAAGTTTTTAATATAAGCTACACCTAAGTCAGTTGAAAGCGGCCCACTATCTGTTCCAAACCCTGCGCCAATTCAGTAAGCATCTGGGCTGACGCTGTAATTTCTTCCATCGAAGCTGTTTGTTCTTCAGTGGCTGCAGCAATATTTTCAGTACCGGCATTGGTGTTTTCGGCGATGAGGCTGATTTTTTTTGTCCCGGTTACTACCTGATCAGCGTTAGCTGCCATCTCCTCCGAAGCCGCGCTTACCGCTTGTATTTGTTCCGCTACCTGTTCTACGGCAGCGAAGATAGATTCTAAAATTTCCCGGGCCGACTCTAGCAGCCGACTGCCTGAGGCCATTTCGGTCCGGCTGTCTGCCATGGTCTCGACGGCTCGTTTCGTATCCCGCTGGGTACGATCTACTAATTGGGCAATCTGCTCGGCTGCCGCTGATGCTTGTTCCGCCAACTTGCGCACCTCATCAGCTACCACGGCAAAACCTTTCCCTTCTTCGCCGGCACGGGCAGCTTCAATAGCAGCGTTTAAAGCCAGCAATTCAGTCTGATCGGCAATGCCTGTGATCGCCTCCACAATTTGCCCGATCTCCCCCGAGCGCTCTCCCAGCTTAGTAACCAGCTGCGCTAATTGTTCTAAAGAGCTGCTGATCACGTTATTTTGTTCGATAACATTTTTTATCGCCTCGCTTCCTCGCTCTGCCGCCTGGGTCGTCTCCTGCGAAGATAGTGCTACTGACTGGGCGCTACCGGCGATTTGATCCATGGCTTGGGCCATTTGCTCCACAATTGCAGCCATACTAACTGTCTCTTCAACTTGCTCCCCCGCCCCTTTAGCCACTTCTTGGATACTCGCAGCTATCTGTTCAGTTGCCCGGGTGGTTTCCTCAGCCCCGGTAGTAAGCTGCTCAGCATGATCGATTATTTTACGGACGCTATCGCGCACAACGGTAATAATCTGGGCTAACTCCCCTACCATAGCCTGAAAACTCCGTCCCAGCTGCGCTACTTCATCCCGTCCGCCAATTTCCAGTCGGTAACTGAGATCACCGGCAGCAATCCGGTCGGCCGCCATAGCTAACCCTTGCAATGAGCGGACAGAACGCCGTGCCAGTACAGTGCCCACTACGATGCTAAACACAGCCCCAACAGCGATCACGATCAAGGTGACCATAAGGGCATTATGAGCCGCGGTATTAGCATTTTGCCTCATTTCCACTATCCGCTGCTCATTAATACCCCGGACAACAGCAAAATTGCTGGTCATCCGGTTATGAATATCGACCATATCGACCAAAGCTATATGAATAGCCTCATTGGAGAAACCCTCATTATAAAGCTCAAACACTTCCATCTGACAGTTGCTGAATTCAGCGTGAATATCTTGCACCCGGTTTAAGATCTCGTCTTCTTCCTGTTCTTGAGCAAACTCTTTCGCCTTGCTGAGCGCCTGCCTCACTTTGTTGCCATCCACACCAGCCCTCATGGTGTATTCTGAATCTCCGGTCAAAAGATAAGCTCGTTGGGCAGCCAACTGGGCGGCAATTTGGGTATCTATGTCTTTGATAGCCATCGAATAAGGGTGTTCTTTGTCTACAATTGTCTGATATTCGGCCATAACATGCTGCAGGCTTACGTATGTATAGGCTCCGACACCTCCCATGATGGCTACCAAAACCAAGTACCCGATTACAATCCTGGTAGCCAAGCTGGTGCCGTTGTGCTTTGCTGCCATCTCTATAGTTTCATTCTTGTCTTTTTGCCCTGGCCAACGCTTATACGGACGTGGACGGGCATGTTTTACCATTTTCACCGCTCCTTTCCGGGATTTGCAATCAGACTACATCAGACCCCAAGCCCGGTTTGCTCCAACACGGCGACAGCAAACTGCTATATGTACCATATTACCATTAAAAGGTGCTTTAATTTGTCGAACCGAGACGAAAGTAAGGGAGTTTTTGTTCAGCGAGCGCCAAAAGTTGGGACCGTGAGTTGAGGCGAGGATCATCCCACACCGCTTCCAGTAAGCTCTGCTTTAGGGCTCCGACCAATGGCCCCGGTTTAAGCCCAAGTTCCGCCATAAGTTCTGTCCCATCGAGGGCTAATTCAGCAGTAGTTAACGGCGGCCGCTCTTTAACAATCTGTCGGTAGGCAGCATCAAGCTCGGCTATACCGGCCCGGCCGGGGTCAGCCCAAATAGCCATCCGGTCGGCTTTAATCAGCTCGATCATGAACCCAAAATTATCCCAACCCACTTTAGCAGCTAGCCGCCGTACCGGCGGCAGCCCTTCGGGGCCACGCCAAAACAACATATGGTGCCTTACCAACAACGTAACTGTGTTTACCAGTTTCCTGCTATAGCGAAGTCGGCCCAACACAGTAGGCACAAGTCTAGCTGACCGGGCCGCATGGCCGGGAAAACAACGCCCATGGGGGCCAATCTTGTATCCTTCCGCCTTACCGATATCGTGCAGTAAACCTGCCAACCGCACCGGCAGCTCAGGCGGGGTCAAGGAACAGGTTCTGATATTATGGCCTAGGACATCCTCCCGGTGGAGGCGGCCCTGCTTCACACCTTGACCGGTCAAAAGCTCGGGAATAATATAATTCATCAGACCGGTGTCCACCAGCAGCCATAGAGCCTGAAAAACACCACTGCCGGTCACCAGCCGGGACAACTCCTGCCCAATACGTTCGTTCGCTACTCGCTTGAGCCTTGCTTTCTCGGCTTCTATTGCTGCCAATGTATGAGGCTCGATTGAAAACTCAAGCTGGGCTACAAACCGGGCTGCCCGAAGCAGCCGTAAACCGTCTTCTTGAAACCGGGTTTTGGGATCTCCGACAGATCTGATCAATCCTTGTTCTAGATCTGCCTGGCCGCCCCACAGATCAACTATTTTGTCAGTGACCGGATCCCAGGCTAGGGCATTTATAGTAAAATCACGCCGCGCCAGATCCGCTTCCAAATCAGAAGCAAATTCAACCCGGTCTGGATGCCGGCCATCAGTATAGGAGCCCTCAGAGCGAAAAGTCGTAACTTCTACCGGATCGGGTACAAGTATGGTCACTGTACCAAAAGGGAGGCCGCTGGGGATCACCCAGTCAAACAGCCGGCTTACTTCTTCCGGCAGCGCGGCAGTGGCAATATCGAAATCTCGCGGTTTGGTTCCCATGAGCATATCTCGGACACATCCGCCGATTAAATAAGACCGGTAGCCTGCCTGTTGCAAAGTTATAATCGCCTCTATGACCGATTTTGGTATCATTTAAATCCCTCTTTTTCAGCTCCACGGATCTGATGGGAAAGCACTGAGCACACGACGCAAAATGCTGGGCTTAACTTCGCTGTCATCGTGACACATACCAATTTTAAGCCCTCGTAAAGTCAAGTATTCCGGCTCGGCCCCCAAATGCAGTGTTTGGGTCAGCCGCGATAAAGTACGGTTTCGCGCCCGCTCTAAAGCCAGGGGCAACGCCCGCCCTTCATTTAAGAGCTGGGACAACTCCTGCCCCAAATAAAAATGTGCCAAAGAAGTCATTGGATTCCCACAATAGCCGCTTCGGGTTTGGCCCAAAATTTCCGGCAGCTTGAAATTTAGACCCCACGAAATTGATTCCTTAAGCTCTGTTACTTCAGCGCGCATGGACCAGATTAGATTCTTGACCGTGCACAGACCATATTCACGCAGCGCCCGGATAATCGAGTGCTCTAATGTATGGGCTGTTTCATGAGCTACAATCCCGCCTACTTGGCCTTGAATTTCTACTGCCACACCCTGATGATCCTGACCGTAAATAACAACCGTAATATCTTTCTCGGATCGTGGTTCCGTATACCCGCCTTGCACCTGCCAGCCGGCACCGGAGATAACCGGTTGACCACGGCTACGTAGTGATTCCAAATTCAATACCTCCGCGGTCTCCGCCACAATAAAACCATCTTCGACCACAAGGCGCCCTGCTCCGGCATGGGTTTGGCCGCTCAGCCGCGCCGCTAAGATTGTTTTCATCGTCCACGTAACAGGATTTAGGGCTTCGCCGCGGCCCAAATCTTTAATCCGGACCAACATACCGGCCGGATACAGCGCCCGCCGGCCCCAAGCTAGGGGCAACAACAAAGCTGTCGATCCAATGCCCAAACGGCTGAGGGTACGCTGCGAAAATTCATCCAAGAATATGCCTTCGACCGTACCGCCCGGCTGGGGAAAAATCCCATTCGCCACCGGTAAGACCAATGCTTTCATCGCACCTTCCTCCTAGCGGACTTTGAAGTAAGATTTGAGTATTTGTCTGACTCTTTCGGCTTCAGTGGCATGCATGATTTCCTCTCGCAAGCGCGCTGCCCCCGGTAACCCTTTCGTATACCAAGCCAGATGCTTACGCATCTGCACCACACCTTGCTGCTCCCCTTTACGGGCTACCGCCAACTCAAAATGTCTTAGCATCATGACCCAGCGCTCTTTCATTTCCGGTTCCGGCGGTGCTGCGCCGGTGGCCAAATATTTTACTGTTCGCCCTATCAGCCATGGGTTACCCAAGATTCCCCGGGCTAGCATCACCGCATCAGTACCAGCAACCGCTAGCATTTTCCCAGCATCCTCAGGTGTAAATATATCCCCGCTGCCAATTACCGGCACCGGTACAGCTTCTTTAACCCGCCTTATTTCCTCCCAGTTAGCCCGGCCCCCATAAAACTGCGATCTGGTCCGGCCGTGAACAGTAATAGCAGCTGCCCCGGCTGCAGCCAGTTGCTCAGCTACTTCGACTGCATTTTTGTGTTCTTCATCGAAACCCAAGCGAATTTTCGCCAACACCGGCAGCTCAACCGCCTCGACCATGGCTTGCACAATGGCCGCTGCCAACGAAGGGTTCTTCAGCAGCGCAGCCCCTTCCCCGTTATTCACAATTTTCGGCGCCGGACAACCCATATTAATATCTAAGGCGGCTGGTTTAAGCTCCCTTAGCTTTTGGGCCGCCCGGGCCATCAGATCCGGTTCTTTGCCGAATAGCTGAACTACCACCGGCCCTTTTTCGTCCGCCGAAACAGCCATCTGCCATGTACGGGGGTTATTATAAAGCAAGGCCTGGGCACTGATCATTTCGGTCCAGACTAGTGCCGGGCCCTGTTCCCAGATTAACTTGCGAAACACATCATCGGTGATACCGGCCATAGGGCCTACCACCACCTGGTTTGTTAATAATTTCAGCATTTTATCCTCCTAAGTGAGGAAAAGCCCCAGCGGGGCTTATTGTTTTTCACTCATGGCCGGTTTGTTGTTGACGATTATAAATTAACTGCAGGCCGGTCAGGGTAAGATCTAAATTCACTTTATCGATAGTTTTGGATTGGGCTGCTACCAACGGGGCCAGCCCGCCAGTGGCCACTGCGAGGGCCTCGGCCCCAAGCTCGGCCCTTATTCGCTGTACCAGCGCATCAACTTGTCCGGCAAATCCATAGATAACACCCGCCTGCATACTGGCTACAGTATCTTTACCAATTGCGGTCCCCGGATCTACCAGATCGATGCGCGGTAGTTTGGCTGCTTTTCTAAACAGGGCCTCCGTCGCTGTCAAGATGCCGGGGGCAATCGCTCCGCCCAAATATTCCCCTTCGGCCGAAACAACATCAAAACTGGTAGCCGTGCCAAAATCCACCACAATTGACGGACCGCCGTAGAGGTAGTGAGCGGCGACTGCATTGGCCACCCGATCCGCCCCTACCTCCAGCGGGTTATCATACAATACTTTAATGCCGATATCCATTCCCGGCTTTAGCATCAACGGCGTGCATTTAAAATAGCGGCGCGCAAGTTTTTCCAAAATACATGTCAGCGGCGGCACCACCGATGCTATTACAACTCCGACAACATCTTTAGGATCTAGTCCCGAGATAGTAAACAGTTCATACAAAAAAAGGCCGTATTCATCTTCAGTTTTTGACCGGTCAGTTCCTAGCCGCCAGCGGGTCAGTATTTTTGACCCCGACAAAACTCCGGCTATGATATGGGTATTTCCTACATCCAGAGCTAATAACAACCCCATAATGTTCGGTGCCCCCTACATACCCTCAGCTTTAGCCTGGGCCTGTTGTATAAAACGTTCCAGGTGGACAATAAACCGTTCATGTTCACCTTGGGCTACTTTCTCCTGCTGATCATGCGCCTCCACCGAAAAAACTAGCCGCCGGCCATCAATTTTCGTCAGTACAGCCCTGGCAGTGACCTGCATGCCCACTGGAGTAGCTGCCAAGTGCCCGATATTCACCCGGGTCCCCACGGTAGTCCATTGTGCCGGCAAGTGGGGCTGAACAGCTTCCATAGCTGCCCCTTCCAACAGGGCTATTAACATGGGGGTAGCCAATACTTCCACTCCTCCGCTGCCCAAACTGGAAGCGGTGTGCTTGGGTTTAACTATCTCCGTTATCTCCTTAGTAAGCCCGGGTTCAAGTGTAAACTGCACTTTAGTCTCTCCTTTCAGGCCCGTTGCGGTGCTGTAGGAAACGAAATTCTTAGCTCAGCCATCCGGGACAGTTGTTTGGGAGAATCTTTTTTTTCGTCGTTTTCCGGCCGATCAGTCGCTTCCGCATTTGAGTCCGAATCCATCAGCTGTTTAAATTCATCAGCTTCAAGCGTTTCTTTTTCAAGCAATGCAGCCGCTACCTTATCCAGCCGATCGCGGTTTTCTGTTAGCAAAGTTACCGCTTTATTGTAGCACAAGTCGACGAAATGCCGCACTTCACGGTCAATGGCCGAAGCCACTTCTTCACTGTAGTTTCGATCACGCGCTATATCCCGGCCTAAAAATACCTCTTCTTTTTTGTGGCCGAAAGTAAGCGGGCCCAGTTCTTCGCTCATGCCATATTCAGTAATCATCTTCCGGATTACATTGGTAGCCCGCTCCAAATCATTTTGAGCACCAGTGCTGATTTCTTCAAGGGCCAGCTCTTCGGCCACCCGGCCCCCCAGCAGCTGGGTCACCCGGTCAAACAGTTCCGAGCGCGTCAGATAATAGCGGTCTTCTTTCGGCAAGCTGAGTGTATAGCCGCCGGCCCGGCCCCGGGGAATAATCGACACCTTATGAACCGGATCAGCGTGCGGGAGCAGATGCCCTACAACAGCATGGCCGGCCTCGTGAAAAGCAACCAGCTTCCTCTCCCGTTCCGAAATCACTCGGCTACGCCGTTCCGGGCCGGCAATCACCCGGTCAATCGCTTCCTCTAGCTCATCCATCCCGATCCGCCTTTTGTTGCGCCGTGCTGCCAAAATGGCCGCCTCATTAAGCATATTGGCTAGGTCAGCCCCGGTAAAACCCGGAGTCCGGCGGGCCAACACGGCCAGGTCAACATTGTTCTCCAGTGGCTTACCCACCGCGTGCACCTTGAGGATAGCTTCGCGGCCTTTAACATCAGGTTGATCTAAAATTACCTGGCGGTCAAACCGGCCCGGCCTAAGCAGGGCAGGATCCAATACATCCGGCCGGTTGGTAGCCGCCAGCACAATAACACCTTCGTTTACACCAAAACCATCCATTTCAACCAGTAGCTGGTTCAACGTTTGTTCGCGCTCGTCATGGCCACCGCCTAAGCCAGCCCCGCGCTGACGCCCGACAGCATCAATTTCATCGACAAAAACCAAACAGGGCGCGTTTTTCTTCGCTTGTTCGAATAAATCACGCACCCGGGCTGCACCCACCCCGACAAACATTTCCACAAAATCTGAACCGCTGATGCTAAAGAACGGAACATCAGCTTCACCGGCCACAGCTCTTCCCAGTAATGTTTTTCCGGTACCCGGCGGACCTACCAGCAGTACACCTTTAGGAATCCGGGCCCCTAAATCCAAGAACTTTTTTGGTTCTTTCAAAAATTGAACAATTTCCTCCAGTTCTTCCTTGGCTTCTTCAGCCCCGGCCACATCAGCGAAGGTAACAGGAGCTTTATCATCCGGAGTATACAAACGCGCCCGGCTGCGGCCAAAAGACATAACCCGGCTGCCGCCGCCTTGGGTTTGTTGCATAATAAACATCCACACACCTACCAAAAGTATGATTGGCAGAAGCGTAGACAACAGTGTAGACCACCACGGCGGTCCTTGCGCAGGTTTATAATCTATCTCAACTTGCTTATTCTCTAATCTTTCTTCTAACCGAGCCAAGTCACCCAAAAAGGGCAAGCCAAATTGGGTGCCATCTTCCAGCTCTCCTTCCACTTTCGTGCTCGAGATGGTAACTTTGGCCACTTGACCTTGGTCCAGCAAGGCCAAAAACTGGGTGTAGTTCAGCTCCTGCTCGGACGGGGCGGAAGTAGAAAAGTAATTTATAATTGATAAGGCTATAATGATGAGCAGCAAGTAAAGGCTCATGCTGCGAAAAATACGGTTCAAGTCAGGCCCTCCTCTCAAATCGGCCTTACGGTATCAGCTGGGCCGACTCAGCTGATACTAGTTAATTGTAGCATATTTAAGTAAGGTGGGCAACAAAACGAAAGCTGCACTGATCAAGGATCCAGCACCGCAATAAAGGGTAGATTACGGTACCGTTCATTATAGTCTAGGCCATAGCCGACGACAAAGCGATCAGGAATCTGAAAGCCAACATAATCCACCTTAACATCCACTATCCGGCGGGATGGCTTGTCCAGTAAAGTACAAATTCCCAGGCTCGCCGGACCGCGGTTTAGCAGATGGCGGTATAGATAATCCAAAGTCAAACCGGTATCGATAATATCTTCTACGATCAGCACGTGCTTACCTTCCAAACTATCGTCTAGATCCTTCAAAATCCGCACCACACCGGAGGATTTCGTTGAAGAACCGTAGCTAGACACAGCCATAAAATCAAAAGTTACCGGCAGTTTGATCTGTTGGCAGAGCTCACTGAGAAAAACGACAGCCCCTTTTAGCACCCCGATCAGAAGAAGTGATTCACCTTGATAATCATGGGTAATTTGCGCCCCTAGCTCCTGCACCTTTTTCTTCAGCTTGTTTTCATCAATTAAAATTTCAGTTATTGCCTCAAGGTAGGTCAAAAGTTTCTTCCTCCTTTTTATCAGTAGCCATCTTTTGGACATAAATAAATAATTGTTCGGCAGTTGTGGCACGGACAATAAAACGCTCATCCACCCGAAATCCGGCAACCCAGACAATATCAGTACGATTAGTAACAAGAAGCACCCGATCCCGCCGCTGGCGGGGAACTTTGCAGTCAATCAAAAAATCGCTCAGTTTCTTGCGGCCGCCTACCCCTTGGGGATAAAACCAATCCCCTCGGCGGCGGTTACGGACAAAAAGGTTGCTTCCCGTTTCATTATAGTCAAAAGACCCCATGGCCACAAGGGAATCGGGACAAATGTCCGCTTTTACCCCGACTGCAGTTCGTAACTGAAGCCCCAATTCTGCAATAGGCGTTAGGCCAGGAACAGCCAGCCGGTAGCAAAAATTTGGTATGCGCTCCTGTTCCGGACAGCCGCTAGTTACCATAATTTCGCTATATGTTCGCTGGGCTTGCACACCCCGAGGTAGATGAAGCACAGTGCCCACCCGAGCTGAGCCTAAAGCCAGCAAGGATTCGGTATGGTCAAAGCTCAGATTTCGGTGATCGCCAGCCGCAGCCGCATAAGCCTGTCGCAGCACTCGGCGTTTTAACGCCAGCGGCAGGATCAAAAGACCGGCCACATCTAGGGCCACTCCTTTGTTTACGGTTCTTATCAGCTTTGAATATGCCTTTTTAGCCACTGCCTTTAGATACTGATCCTCCTCTTGCCAGACCGCAGCTGACTGGGCCAAAACTTCCTTTATATTAGGGTTGGCTTCATCCCGTAGCCAAGGCAGTAGCCGGTAACGGATCCGGTTTCTCAGATAAGCCGGGTCTACATTATAAGGATCATGGCGCGGGACCAAGCCAAAGGCAGCACTGCAGGCTTCTGTTTCTTTTCTGGTCACTTCCAGAAGCGGGCGGATCACCCAGCCGTATGTCGCCCGCCGTTTTGGGCGGATACCAGCAATGCCGGTCAATCCGGACCCGCGAACAAGATGAAGCAGTATCGTTTCGGCCTGGTCATCTTGAGTTTGTCCGACAGCCACTTTAGTAGCATCCAGCTGTTGGGCCAAATCCCGATAAAAAGCATAGCGGGCAACCCGGCCTGCCTGCTCGACCGTCAACCCCTGCTCTGCAATCAATGCCGGCACATCAGTATCCCGCCGGTAAAAAGGCACACCCAGCTGGGCCGACAGTTCCTTAACCCAGTTAGCATCGGCTTCGGCTTGATCGCCGCGCATCAGATGATTTAAATGAGCTACGAACAGCTGCAGCTCATATTCCGGCGCCAGCTCCTGCAAAGCCAGTAGCATGGATACCGAATCGGCCCCTCCCGATACCGCCACAATCACCTTATCTTTAGGTTTTAACAAACGATAACGTTGGCAAGTGGAGCGGACTTTATTGACAAATTCGACCATCAGAATCATCACCTAATTTTGGGGGCTGTTTTGTCCCAACTAGCGTACCTTAAAGCAACTGCAGGGCTAGCCCTTATTTTACCGATCTAAAGTAAAGCGGCAGCTTGGAGCCGCCTGCTCATACCAACATATTCGCCCTAGTTATTATTATCTCCTTCTTGCCTCTATCCAACCGTCAATGTGAAAAACCCCGGCTGCCCGGGGTTGGTGCCAATTTTTATCTATGAAGCCTCAACACTTACTGCCAATACCGTCATATCGTCATCCACGCCTTCGGCTCGCCGCGCAGCTAGCGCTAAAATGCTTTGGGCCAGCTGCTCTGGTTCCTCCCGGCTTTGCTGAACATAATTTATCAGCCAGTCAATCCCGGCCGCGCGTTCTTGGCGGCATTCTAAGACTCCATCGCTGATCATCACCAGTATATCCCCGGTGCACAGTTTCTTTTTAATCACTGCCAGATCCACCTCCGGCAAAATACCAAGCGGCGGCGCTCCGGGATTGATAACTGCCACCGTACGGCCGCGTTTTAATAAAGTTGGGCACGATCCTACCTTGATAAATTCTGCCGCTGCAGTGTAAGGATCCATCAATACCAGATCCAAAGTGGCAAAGCATTCTTCCGTCGACCGGAGCACCAAGACTGAATTTAAAGTCTGCAGCACCACATCTTTGCCCAAACCTGCTGCCAACAAGCGTTCCACCAGCCGCACCGCCGTCCGGCTTTCTGCCGCGGCTTTAGCCCCACTTCCCATCCCGTCGCTTAAAATCAGCGCTTGCCGCCCATCGGGCAACTGGACGGCCTTAAATGAATCGCCGGATATATCGCCTCTTTTTTGAGGCCGGGTATACCCCGCCGCCACGAATTGGAATTGCGGGGCCGGCACTGCTTGAAGAACGCAGCCATCCTGATCATGATCCAACCTACAACTGCAGATCTTGGCTTTCATCGGTTCACCTAGGGCTTTCCCCAACGCTGCAGCCGCCAGTTGCCGGCATTCCCGCCCTCCGGGACAATCCAAGTCCCGCAGCCAAACCTCTATTTTCCCGCCCAGGCTCTGCCATACATCCACCGCCCCGGCATTCAAATGATATTGTTTGAGCGAGCCTTGGACAGCTTCCTTCACATCTGCCAACACCTTCACATCTATTTTAAGCTCCCCGGCCAAATTAGACATCACCTTAGCCATCCCGGCCAACTGCGTCGCCACTAAATCGCGTTCTTCAATCAGCCTTTGCTTCCAGCTGATATTTGTTTTATAAGTGGTGAACAGATGATTAATCGCCTTAAGAAACTCCGGCAAGCGCTGACATTTTTGCCGGATACTTAAAGGTATATCCTCCACAGCCAAGCCGGCATTAAATTCAGCTAAAGACAGCAGTTCAAACGTGTTTTGATAGGTTTTAAAAAAATCCTGCTCCCAGCAGGTACTGTATAAGGGGCAACTTTCACACACGTGCGCCAACAAAGAAGCTAACAGACGGTTTAGTTGATCCTCATCCTTAGTCCGGGCTGTGGCCACGATTTCCTTAAATGCGGTTGACAATTCTTGCATCACCGCCGCCACCTGGGTCAAACGGGCACTAGCAGCTTGCCGCAGCCGCCCTTCATAATCTTCCTGCCGCCCTTGCTGCTCGCGGGTGCCCGGCACCAAACTGGCTGCCTCTTGGATCAAACCCCCAGGTGTAAGGGCAAAGAGGGCCAACGCCACCGCCGGCGAAAGCAAGCTTGCCCAAGTTAATCGACGGGGCAGTAAATAAAGGGACAGCGCTAATTCCCCCAACCCATAACCAAGCGCTGTCCCCGGTTTGCCGGTTTCTCGAAGAAGGCCAGCCAGTAATCCAGCAAAACCAAGAATACTAATTTGTTCCGCTGCGGCGGCCCCTGTGATCACAGCTACCGTGGCCACCAGTACTCCTGCCGCCGCACCCACCGTAGCACCGCCGGCTAGAGCCAGCAGCATCCCCAGATAACGGCCCAAAATTTCCCCCGGAACAAAAATTTCTCCTGAAAGACCGGCTGTTCCAGCCAAAGACACAGCGACTATCAAACCTAACGACATCAGCTGCTCATTGCTAAATACAGTACCGGGCTGATAATCCAACGCTGCCGGTAGCCCGTAGGAAAAAATCATACTACTTACAGCTGCCAGAACCGCTTCAAAAATCACCAAGCCCAGATCATACCACGTACCCCGGCTGGCCCACACCACACACCCGCGTACCATAAGCAGTGTCGCCGCCAACACCAATGCCCGTCGTCCGGGTAACGCCCCCGAAAATCTGATCCGGGTAAACCCGACTACCAGCAAGGCTAGAACCACAAAATAAGGTAGGGTCGAGCCAAACCCTAAAGCTGTAATCATACCGGCTGCTATTGACCCGCTGACAAGCACTGCCGTCCACTTGGATTGCTGGGGCAAGACCGCTGCCAGTAGCGCCGGGCCAAACGGTACCACCCCGTAGAGCAAGTTGGCCCGCCCGACCAAAAAACAGCCGAAGGCAAGAGCCAAACCGCTCCAGGCAGTCTTTATGGTACCCATCTCCAACCGCCACGGTTTCCTCGCCGGGCGCAGCGGATACGGGCATAAACGCTTATATGCTTCCCGGTCTGCAGACACCGGCACAACCCCCCGCTCAACTCAAAACCATAGGTAAATATTGGTACTTATAATTATAACATACCGTCATGGTAAACATTGTCGGTTAATGTGGCTGTCAAATCTTTTCGCGGCACTTAAAAGAAGGAGTTTTCCTACAGGCTGTTGAATAATTATTGTACAAACTCAGATGTCTTGACATCTAAAAGTCTAAATGCCAGTCTGTCAAAAGGAGATAAATTCATGGGCAACAAACGTAAAAGAACTACTATCTACCTACCTGATGAACTCCACCTTGAACTGAAAGTTTATGCTGCCAAAACACAGCAGGAGATGAGTAAAGTAGTAGAGCAATCTCTTCGGAAATATTTGAGGGAGGACATGAAACATGCCAATTCAAACGACGGCTAAAGAACTACCATATTTAGACTGGACTGAAAAAGAACTACCCCAATCAAAGCGTACAAAGCATGTCCATGGCCTGCACCCATACTTGGGTAAATTTATTCCGCAGCTGCCGGAAATTTTCCTCAAAATGTACTTTGAGGAAGGAAGCACCATCTTAGATCCTTTTGTGGGCAGCGGGACAACACTAGTGGCAGCCAACAGTTTAAAAATGCATGCCATTGGCATCGACATTTCAGCTTTCAACTGTTTATTGACTGATGTAAAAACAAAAAAATACGACCTGCTGCAGCTTAAGCATGAACTAAATGACGCTATCGCTAAGACGGAAGGGTTATTTACTGACCAGCTATCCTTTTTTGGCCATTGTTCTGTTCCGCTAAAAACAGATAATGAATACATGAACACCTGGTATTCAGACAGGGCTGTAAAGGAGCTCCTGGGTTATAAGTTCGTTATAATGCAAGGAAATTATAAGTATAAAGATGTAATGAAAATAATATTAAGCCGTGCCGCCAGGTCGGCCCGCCAAGCGCCTCACTATGAGCTAGATTGGCCCAAAGAGCCTGTGAAAGAACCCTATTATTGTTATAAACATAAGAAAATATGCTATCCCACCGATGAGGCACTTAAATTTTTGCGGCGCTATACTTTCGATACCTTTAGGCGTTTAAAAGAGTACAGCAAAATTAGAACAGACTATAAGGTGATGGTAAAGCATGGTGACAGCCGGACAATAAACATAAACCGACCTATAGATGGCATATTTACTTCCCCACCTTATTGCGGTCTGATAGATTATCACCAGCAGCATGAATATGCCTACAACTTGTTAGGACTTCAGGATCTTAGCCACAAAGAGATCGGTGCCAAAGAGCAGGGACAGAGCAAAAAAGCAATTGAGGATTATAAACAAGGGATAATTGAAGTCTTTTCCAATTGCAATCGCTTTTTAAACCAGGACGGAAAGTTAATCATCATCGTCAATGATAAATTTGACATCTATCAAGATATTATCAATAAAAGCAATTTTGAAGTTGTACAGATTGTAAATCGGCAGGTAAACCGCCGTACCGGGCGCCGCTCCACAGATTTTACTGAAGATATCATCATTTGCCGCAAGGCTTAATATTAAAGGCCAAAATAATCCCTACTTATGACGGGCCGATATTCGCTGCCCACTTGTTCGAATACCTTTAATAAATATTCATAGGTTCCAGGCCCGCCCACTAGATCCCATAGCTCCCTACCCATTATCACAACCTCATCACTGACCATATTAAACCATCTCTTTGGATAAGGGTGCACATATTTTTCTCGCTGGCCATATGGGTTAAACGGGAGAGCAAAATAAACTTTGTGTTTATCACTACCATCGTGCAGGGCTGCCAGCTTTAACATTTTCTCTTTCGAAACTTTAGTCTGATCGCTATTTGGTTTAGGTGATTTAAGCTCTATATAATAATGCGTGTTTGTTTCCTGATTTAAAACAAAAAGATCCGTGATCACTTTTACCGTGACAAGTTTCCCATCGGTCCTGGACAAAACCTTTTTAAGTTCCCCTTCCCAATTTGGTTTGGTCCTTTGTTCCTTTGTTTTATGTTCCAAGGAATCCAAAATACCTTGGATCTCAGTTAATTGCCCCTGTTTTATTTGCCCGGAAATCATCTTTCCGCATTGGGCCTCACCGTGGTATTCTTTAGCAATGATGGCTGCAATCTGTTCGAAACCTGTCCGGCCCATGGTGGTAACCAAGGAACGTTCAAATTTCGATCCTTTCCAAACAAGTTCCGGTGCTAGCGCAAAGTGAAAAGGTTTTGAAATTCTCTCTTGTTCCGCATTCCAAGGTTCTGATACTAGTCGCCTTTCCATTACATTGTCCATAAACTTCCTGATAATATCTCTGATCCTGGCGGTTGTCTGTTCACAAATGGGCAACCTCATAACCTCCTCCACTTATAATGTAACATATCCAGACGATAAAAAGGTCAACTTTTGTTCTACCCTCTAATAAACCATGAGTCCCGCCCAAAATCCTTTCGGTGGGCCGCTCGTCGGCCTTAGTTAGCAGAGTATCATTTATTGGTTTCTCAATTATATTTTACCAGTAAGTTTTACTTCCTAAAGGCATAATTATTAAATAGGAGGTGATGCGTTTACGGCGGGTGGCAAGATCATATTACAACCGATTAGGAGGGAGTTAAATTGTTGGATGCAGCACTGGCGTTAAGCGATTTCCTCTGGGGTTGGCCACTTATTATCATCATCATTTTGGTGTCGGTATCTTTTTCCCTGCGTCTTCGTTTCTTTCAGTTCACCAAGTTGGGCTGGATCTTAAAAAACACTTTAATGAAAATCTTTGACCGCAAGGTCGAGGGCGAAGGTAACTTAACCCCGTTCCAAGCAGCAGCTACTGCTTTATCAGCTACTATCGGCGTCGGCAATATTGCTGGAGTGGGCATAGCCATCAGCGTCGGCGGACCTGGGGCCATCTTTTGGATGTGGGTAGTTGCCTTCTTTTCCATGATCAATAAGTATGCTGAAATCGTGCTTGGTTTAATTTATCGCCAAAAAGACCCGGAAACCGGAATTTACCGCGGCGGCGGCATGTACTACATCGTAAATGGGTTGGGGCAACAGTGGAAATGGTTGGCCTTTATATTTTCAATTATGTTTTCCTTCATGTTTTTTGTCTTCGGTTTTGTCCAGTCCAATACGTTAGCCCTAACTTTAGAAAGCTCGTTCGGAATCCCGGTACTCACCGGTGGCATTATAATCGCTATTGCCGCCGGTATTGTTTTGATCGGAGGAATTAAGCGCATCGGTGAAGTGGCGGAAAAAATTGTACCGGTCATGGCCGTTCTCTACGCTATCGGCGCTCTGACCATTATCTTTATGAACATCAGGCTGGTTCCGTCCGTGCTAGCCCTAATTGTCCGGGAAGCCTTTACCGGCTCGGCCGCCGCTGGCGGTTTTGCCGGCTCGGCCGCTATAATGGCTGTGCGCCAGGGCTTCGCCCGCGGCATTTTTTCCAATGAAGGCGGCATGGGCTCGGCGCCTGCAGCCCACGCTACGGCTACCACCACCCACCCGGTACAACAGGCCATCTGGGGTGTATTTGAAGTCTTCCTAGATACAATAGTGGTTTGCTCGGCTACAGCTTTAGTAATTATATTTACCGGGGTACTGCCAACCGGGCTGGCCGGATCCGAACTGACCGCGCTAGCATTTAGCACCGGGTTGGGCCGGCTGGGCAACGCCATTGTCACAGTCTCTATAATCCTGTTTGCCTATACCACTGCTTTGACCAATGAGTTTTATTGCGAAACTGGTATTTCTTATGCCTTAGGGAACACTGCCGCCGTCATAATTCGATACTTGTATATTTTGGGCCTGGTCTACGGTGCTGTAGGCGGGCTTCAGCACATTTGGGGCCTAGCTGATTTCTTTATGGCCATCGTGGTCATCATTAACCTGCTAGTAGTATTCGCCCTGCGCAAAGATGTTTGGGCCGCCACCTACGATTACTTCTGGCGTGACCCCGATGCCGAGCGGACATTTATCTGGACCGGGGCTTACACCGAAAAGCCCTAGGATCGCCGTAATATAAATATAAGAAGAAAGTTTAAGGCTATCCGCTGTCCGCGGATAGCCTTTTTAGTTAGATTTGACCGAGATATTTAGGTAGCGATTACAGGCCGAATTGTGGCATAATTAGAGAGGTAATTTAAACCCCATGTCCGTGATGGCACCTTTTGTATACCGATGCTTAGCGCTGATTACAGTATAGGCATGAGACTGACCCGAAGGAGTGGTAATTATGGCAACGAGGGGCAAAATATACCATTGTATTAATTCGCAACAGTTTGACCGGCCGCTCATCGAGAAGCTGTGCCGGCTGGCAGACCAAATCAGAAAAATAGCTGACACTAAAGAAGGTATGGATTTTTTGGAATCAACCCTGCATCATAAACGAGCCATGCTCTACTTCGTGCAACCTTCGACTCGGACTTTTCTATCATTTTATAGTGCCTGCCAGATCCTGGGCATAAAGTGCGCTGAAGTACGGGATCCGAAAACCTCATCCGAAGTAAAAGGTGAATCCGAAGAAGATACGGTCCGCATTTTCTCATCTTATTTCGATCTTATCATCATGCGCCATTTTAAAGCCAACTTTACCGTGACCATCGCCGAAATGCTCGATGGCACCGACCGACCTGTCCCGGTCATCAATGCCGGTTCCGGCAAAGACCAGCATCCTACACAAGCTCTGCTCGATATCTACACCTTAAAGCGCAGTTTTAAAGACCGCGGCGGTATTGATGGCAAAAGGATCGCTTTTGTCGGGGACCTTTGGCGTGGGCGAACCGTCCGGTCCCTGGCCCAGCTTCTGACCAAGTATCAAGGTATCAAACAATATTTTGTCGCCCCAACAGAGTTTCAGATCAGTGCTGACCTTCAGGCTTATTTGAATGAAGCTGGGGTTTCATACGAACTGACTGATGACCTCAAACGCATTATCCCGCTCGTTGACGCGATCTACATGACCCGGCTCCAAAGCGAATGGGATGAGGTGGATGGAACTTGCTGCCAATTGGATCTGGATAAATACTCCATTGGCCGTCGGCAGCTAGCATTACTGAAGCCTGATGCAATTATCATGCATCCTCTGCCCCGAAAAACAGAATTAGCCCGCGAAATAGATGCTGATCCGCGGGCAATCTACTGGAAGCAAGTCCGTAACGGAATGTGGATCCGGGCTGCTCTTATTGCTATGATCTTTCAACAGGAATCGGCAATTTTGTCGTATACTTAACCTAGGCTCCCCTACAGGCCTTTGACTTTATACATCATTTCTTCATTATAGCCGATCACGATACGCATATAACCATTGAACAGAGCGTTTAGTTCATCATCGCCAGTATCTACCAACAACGGTTGGCCATCGAGGGAAACGATTTTGTTTTTGGTGGCTATAATACGGATATTTTGCTTACCTACCCGTTTGATCACTTCAGCACTCAGCTGCTGATTTCCCCGGCCGAAGATATAGCCCTGCCCGCCGATAACAGTTACGATAATCTTTGCGCGCTGACCGTCCAGATGAGCGAGAATATCCTGCTCACCTACATCGCTGGCAACCAGGCGGCGATTTTTGACCAGATCTATTCCTAGCAAAGTATTGGGAAGGTTTAATTTAGTCATGATCGGCCGGATAGAAGTGCCAGAGCCGATGATATACAAAATATCGGGCTCCATCTCCTCGATGACCCGGTCGGCAATCGCAGCGAGGGCTGCTTCATCACCTTCGGCCCGGCCGGATTTGAGACTTTGCACTAGCTGGCGTTCTTGCGGCACCTGTAAATAACCGTACAATTCGGCTGTTACATATCCCTGCCTAAATGCTTCTTCATCAATATCCATAACTTCCGCTTCGGTTAAAGTCTCCAACTGGCCTTGAAGATATTTTAGAGCCACTTGTCCAGCAGCCCGGGGATGGTTAGCATATACTGCCGAATGAATTTTAACCCCGGCCGGTATCCCCAAGGCTGGCAGTTTGGTCCCTACTGCGTTATATATATTCCGGGCTGTACCATCGCCGCCAGCAAATAGCAGTAAATCAATGCCCTGGTCAAGCATCAGGCGGGCCGCTTGTTCAGTGTCTTCGGGACCTGTTTGTTCTTTTGGCTCGCCGATAACCACTGGAGTAAATCCAGCTGCCAGTGCCTCATTTTCCCCCATATCGCCGGGGCAGGTAATTATCTTCAGCCCAGCTCCCAACGGGGCTAACATCTTCAAAGCTTGGATCGTTTTTTTTGGGGCCTCGGGTTTGGCCCCCAGTTCGCGCGCCCGCTGCAATATTTTGACCCCATCAGTACCTTTTAGACCTACTTTGCCACCCATGCCCGCGATGGGATTAACAATCAAACCCAGTTTCATCGTCCAACACCACTTTCTTAATGCATATTAAAATGAAAATCCCGAAAAACCATGGATGCCAGCCAACCTATGGCCGGCAATTCCCAGCTACTGGTGGATTACAGCCGCTTACTTGACTGTATTGGTGGAAATCGGTAGTATTGGTAGCAAGAACAATTAGAAAGAAGGCGTTATCAATGGCTCATGCTCCAACCCGAGAAGAAGCTTGGACTCTGCTTCAAAAATATGCCCAAGACCAAAACTTGATCCGCCATTGTTTGGCCGTGGAGGCCGTAATGCGTCATTTTGCCCAGCTATTGGAAGAAACCGACGTAGAAAAATGGGGCGTTATCGGCCTAGCCCACGATGTGGATTACGAATTGTACCCGGAAGAACATTGCCAAAGAGCTCCGGAAATTTTACGAAAGCACGGCTGGCCACAAGATTATATCCGTGCTGTAGTCAGCCACGGCTGGGGAATATGTTCCGATGTAGAGCCGGTGGAACAAATGGAAAAAGTTTTATACACCATCGATCAGCTGACCGGCCTAATTGTAGCCACCGCCCTAGTGCGTCCCAGTAAAAGCATTTTAGACCTGAAGCCGAGGTCGGTAAAAAGAAAATGGAAGGAAAAAAGCTTTGCCGCCGGCGTCGACCGGGAATTGATAGAAAAAGGCGCGGAAATGTTGGGATGGGAACTTGATTTTGTTATTGCGGAAACCATCAAAGGCATGCAAACCGTAGCTGAAGAAATTGGCCTTAAAGGCAACGTCTGATTTAAACAAGGGGGGTTGTTTTACCTGATGCCAAAGCTAAAGGAAGTCGATTTAACCGCTGTAACTGCAAAAATAATCACCCAACTGGGCCAGGGCGGAGCCTTTCTGACCGTAGCCGATGACGACAGGGTCAACACCATGACCGTAGGTTGGGCTACATTAGGGCGCATGTGGGGTAAACCCGTTTGTGTAGTACCGGTGCGTTGTTCACGTTACACCCGCCAACTTATTCAACGAGCCGCATCTTTTAGCTTGAGTGTACCTTTAGCCGGGGCTTTGGAGACGGAGCTGGATTATTGCGGCAGCAAATCGGGCCGCGAAGTAGATAAGTTTAGCCAATGCGGCCTCAAGCTGCGGCCGGGAATAGCCATCAACTCGCCGGCCATTGCCGGTTGTGATATTGTGCTGGAATGCCGGATCCTGCACCGGCAGACCCTGGAACCGCTCAATCTGGCACCTGAAATCAATACAAAGTGGTATGCTGACGATGACTACCATATATTATTCTACGGCGAAGTAATTAAAACCTATGCCCAGCCCCAATAGAACATACCAGCACCACCGCCGCCTGAAGAGGCGGTATTTTTTTACCCGGCAGCTGTTTTAACCATGTTCTTCTTTGATCATGCGGATAAACTCTTTCGCTAACCGGGGGTCAAATTGGGTTCCTGCGCAGCGCTTGATTTCAGCCAAAGCTTCCTGACGCGACATAGCTTTACGATACGGCCGGTCTGAGGTCATAGCATCATAGGCATCGGCTAAAGCTAAAATGCGGCATTTGAGCGGAATCTCTTCGCCTTTAAGCCCCAACGGATAGCCCTTGCCATCCCAGCGTTCATGATGACAAAGCACATAGCGGGCGATATGGGCTATTTCCGGCGATGAACCGGCGATGCGGTAGCCTTTTTCCGGATGCTGCTCCATAATTTCCCGTTCCTCAGCCGTCAACGGTCCGCGTTTAAATAATATACTGTCGGGTACGCCCACTTTGCCCAGATCATGAACCTTAGCTAATAAAGCCAGATTAGCTTGTTCGCGCTCCGACAAGCCAACCCGTTGCCCTAATCGAGGACAAAGATCCTGCAAACGTTCAGCATGAAGTTTTGTAGTGTAGTCCCGCTCGGCCAAAGCAGCCGACAAGGCATGTACCAGCTGGCTCTTTTTTCTGATACTGCGGTGCAGCTTATTGCCCAGCATATGGCCATCGGCTTTCTTAAAAGTCTCCAGGATCGGTTCGTGCTTATAAGAAGTAGCAACACCGATGGACAGGCTAAGCGGTAACTGTGGGTTTTGTTCGTTATGATCAGCAAGAGCTAAACGAATTCGCTTAATCACCGCCTTCGCTGCTTTTTCTTCAGTTTTGGTTAAAATGGCAGCGAATTCATCGCCGCCAATACGGGCAACCAAATCACCGGCCCGAATCGATCCTTGCAGAATATTGGCGCAAGTTTTAAGTAGCTTGTCCCCGTGGTGATGACCCATGGTATCGTTGACCAGCTTGAGTCCGTCTAAATCTGCTGTCAGCACAGTAATCGGAAAGCTGTTGCTATCGAGTTTCTCCAGCTGCTGTTCGAACCAAGCCCGGTTAAACAAGCCGGTAAGAGCATCATGCCAGCTAAGGTATTCTAATTTTTCCTCCCGCATTTTGCGTTCGGTAATATCCCAAGCTACGCCGCAAAACCCGGTAATTTCCCCTTCTCTGTTTTTTATCGGGGTGATCGAAAGTTCGGCAAACCGTAATTTGCTGGTTTTATGTTTTAATTTCAACACCAAACCGCGGCATGGTTCCTTGGTGGCATATATATCTTTGAATGTCTTAACTGCAGCTTGTGGATTGTGGACCAAATGGCGAAAATTTTTGCCGGTCAGGCTCCCCGGCTCGAAACCTAATAACCTGCAGGCTGCATCGTTGCAGAAGGTAATGTTCCCCCGCACATCTGTTTCATAATAGCCTTCCTGCAAAGTGTCTACAATCTGGCGGTATCTGGCCTCCGACAAACGCAAAGCTTCCTGGGCCCGTACCTGTTCCGTAATGTCAGTAATAGCCTGTAGGATCCCCTTGACCGTGCCATCCTCCCCTTTTACCGGACTGGCTCGGACATCCAAAACCCGCCCCTTAGCTGATGTGGCCGTATAGTGTAACGGCTCTTTGGTTTTGTAAATTTTAAGCGCCGGACACTGTTTGCACGGCATCTCTTGCCCTTTTATTACCTCATAACAGTACTTACCCACCAGTTGATCAGCAGTCAGGCCAACTGAGCGGGCCGCACTGGCATTGGCCCATTTTATTGTCCGGGTTCGATCGGTAAACAACAATTGTTCAGCCAGACTATCGAGTATCACTGCTTTTTCTTGTTTTGCCGCCTCCAGATCATCCCTAACCTTCTTTTGTTGGATAATCCCTTCCACAGTCCGGGCCAACATTAGGCCCAAGCGCCGTTCCTGCGCGGATAAAGCGTGTTTACATTCCAGATAAAGAAAGCCTGTCCGATCCGGCTGAAAATAATATAAAAAGCAATTTTTTCTTCCGTCAGCTTGAGACAGCGGCACTTCTGCCGGATTTTTAAATCCCCAGGTCAGCTCGATCAGCTGCTCATTATCCCCGGGTAAAGCCAGGGCAACCCGTTGGGCCCCAAAAAGGCGGCTTGATTTTTCCACTAGCTCGGCCAACAAATCGTCGGCAGTGCGGGGATAGGAAAACGATGTCACATCGTACATAGCCAGCAGTTCTGTTAACGCTTGCACCTGAGCCTCACCCTCCTACTGTTACAGCTATACATTTATTATGAAACAAAGGAACTCCGGATGTGCTGCTGATTTCCCCGAAACTGAGGAATCCTAGCACCGATACACTGGGATCAACAGCTTTTAAGTCACAGACCAGCCTGCGCTCTAAATCTGCGCCCATTAAATAATAGCGCGAAACACAATCGAAAATGAACATCACCTTGGGCTGGGGCAGGGATGAAAAGGTACTGAACATCATTTTGCGCGCCTCGCGGGACAAATTGTCCTCCCGGCTCGGCGTCATCATTGTGGCTACAGTATTGGGAGGGATTTCAGTAACGAACACTATGCTCCCATCGGCTTCGACCTGTAATGGATCCCGGATTAAAAATTCGCCCCCTTTGCCCAAAATGCCCAGCGGATGTTTCATGCAAACCTGGGGAAAGTCCCGTAATTCAAGGCCGCCTAGGCTGGCAGCATAACGAGAAAAAGCCGGCATTCCATCCAGTTCATATACCCGCTTACCGATTGCTTTGGTAACCTGCATCGGCTCCCCCATCGGCACCCAGCTGTGAGCCAGGCCAAAGTTGAAGTCAATACCGTGCACCAGAGCCAAGGCAAAACCATCGGTAGCTATGCCCTGGTCAGTAATCTGATAGGATCGGCTCAGGCCAAGATTGTCACCGGTCCCGCCGCCGACATAATTATAGCCGGGCCCAATAGAGTCGTGGAGCTGGCGTAGTAAGGCCGAGATATTGTTCCCAAAACCATTGGGAAAAACAAAGACTGTTCCGGCCGTTCTGCTGTCATAGCGTGGCAAAGGACCAATTTTAATTTTATCCGTATAGGCACTGCCTTCAGTCAAAAAACGCTGTTGTAGATAGGTTACCGCCCGAATATCAGACCCGCACAGGCAACACACTCCTACCCCTGATTTGAGGATTCCCTCTCGGGTAATAATTCCGAACGTAGAGGCCCCGACTAAGTTCGAAGACCCAATCACAGTTTGTACACCCGCCAAGACATCGGCGGGGTCATAATCACCGGCGGTAAATAAAAGCGTAAGGTCGGGCTGGCCGCATCGCTGTACTGCTTGGCCCGCTGCCAGCCGCCCAGCTTTGACCGCCGCCCGGCTTGTGCTAAAGCCAATCCCGCTTTGCATCCTAGACCCACCCTTCTGGCAGCAACAGTTATGTTATGAGCATAGGGCTAATTGTTATTTCGGCATATAGTCTTTATCTTCCTGCTTGTCAGACACAATATTCCAAAGTGGTTTAGTCTGCAGCAACTACTGCAATAGAATCTTCATACGGCGGGCGTAAAATGCCTGCTTCGGTAATAATGCCGTCTAAATAACGGTGAGGTGTGATATCAAAGGCGGGGTTAAACACCTTGGCCCCTGCCGGCGTAATCGGGCTTTGATTCAGCTGCGTTATTTCTTCGGGAGCCCGTTCTTCAATCGGGATTTCTTGACCACAGCTAAGGCTGAAATCAAAGGAAGAGCGCGGGGCGGCTACATAAACAGGAATATCATGTTCTTTTGCCAGCACAGCCAAACTATAGGAACCGATTTTGTTGGCAGTATCACCATTTCGGGCAATACGGTCAGCCCCAAAGATGACCATATTTACCAGTCCCTTGTACATAACCCAACCGGCCATACTATCGGTAATCAATGTCACTGGGATGCCGTCTTCCATCAACTCCAAAACTGTCAGGCGGGCCCCCTGCAAAAGCGGCCGCGTCTCACCGGCAAAGACCCGGATATCTTTCCCCGCCTGATGAGCAGCCCGGATAACACCCAAAGCCGTTCCATAGCCACAAGTAGCTAAGGCACCGGTATTACAATGGGTAAGAATACCGGCCCGGGAGGGAACAACATTGTTGCCATGGCGGCCGATAGCCAAGTTGGTTTCCAGATCTTTCTGTTCCATCGCTTTTGCTTCCCGGATCAAAAGCCTTCGAATTTCAGCAACTGATTTAGGCTTTGCCTGCTCCAGCTGGGTCCAAATCTGATCCAAGGCCCAGAATAAATTCACTGCCGTAGGGCGTGTAGCCGCAAGCGTCTGCCGCACACAACTTAGATAATCCAGCAGCTCTTTTCGATCTTTTCCCTTATATTCCAAACCGCCGAGAGCCAGCCCATAGGCAGCCGCCACCCCAATAGCCGGCGCTCCCCGCACTGCCAAACGGCAAATTGCAGCCGCTACCTGCCGGTGATCAATACAGCGCAGGTAATTTTTTTGGCCAGGAAGCTTAGTTTGATCCAATATTACGAGGCAGTCGCCATCCCATCTCAATGCCCTCATACTAGTCCCCCTTTTGCCCGGATTTATTAAACCGGCTTACCGAGGCAGTAAACGCGATCTAACACCAGCTTAGCTTTATTGTAAATTAAATTCGTCAACATCACCATAATTACCTGCCGGACTGAAATCTTCCCGGGACCAAGGGGAAAAAGAAAATAGCCATAAAAAATTACCAGAAATTTTCCCGGAACTTTTACCTTTTCTGCAGAAATACAAAAAACGGCGCAGCTACAAACCGGCGCCGTTATCGTATCCTTAGCTGGTGGGCGGAGTAGGTTTCGAACCTACGACCCCCTGCGTGTAAGGCAGGTGCTCTCCCGCTGAGCTATCCGCCCACTTTGGTCATTGATCTTCGCGGTATAATTTTAGCATGTTGAAGCCGTGGCGTCAAGGAGAATAAATTAATGGTAAAGTAAAATCCGGTCACGGTAATCACGCAAAATGTCGGATCGGAGATAATTGATTAGCTGGGCCAAAATAGTGGCTGCCTCTTCCCGGGTAAGATATGCCCCTGGTCGGGCTCGGTTGAAAGTATCCCCGGCGATGAGTCCTATCTGGCTGGCCACGATAAAACTGTTTTTCGCCCAGGACGGAATGTCACCATCGTCGACAAAGCCCGTATGGTAGCCACAACCCGGCCCTAAGTTCTCAAACCCCAGAGCACGGATTAGTGCTGTTACCGCCTGGGCCCGGGTGATTTTTCCTTGGGGCCCGAAATAGCCAGAAGCTACGCCGTGCATAATCCCTCTTTCGGTTATCGTCTTTAAATAAGGCCAATCTGCATCTCGGACCGAAAGGTCGCGATAAGGATTCTCCTCCAGCTCCCCGGCCAACTCCCTCGGTTCCAGCCGCAGTGCCTTGGCTACTGCCAGCGCAAACTCGCGACGATTGACCGCGGCGGTAGGATGAAAATACTGGCCCCCTGTCTCCCAAGCACCGAGGCTCCCCATCAAAATAGCATCTTTTTCCGACCAGCGTCCGCGGATATCGCTAAATTGGGGGACCGACAACCTCTCTGTTTTGGCCGCACCGGTTAGATTTATAGTCTGCTCCCCCACGCGGCGCCGGGTGCCAACAGGTATCCCTTCTTCATCAAGACGGGGCAGGTTATAATCGACCTTAATTATCCCTTCTTCAGTTTCAGTTTGAAGATAACCGCCGGGGAAACTTATTTCCTGGGGCTTATTGGGTATATACTCCAATACCACTTTCGTAGTCTGGGCTATCTGGCTGTTAACTGTACCTTCCCAGCTGATTATCTCTCCGGCCTCATTTATTTGCTCACCGGAGATGGTGCCGTAGCTGGTTAAAGTTTCCACTTGGCCCCAAGGTTGGCTGTAGCCGGTGCTGCTGCTGGTGGTTTTAACCATTACTTCCCCTTCATTGCGGCCGATTGTATAAACTTTGCACCCTTCCATATTGCCGGCAAAATAAGATACTGCCGGCTCGCACAAGGTTACGTTAGAAAAATCTAACTGGCTTCGCTTGCTATCCAGCTTATATTGGCGGCGTCCTAACCGGATTGTTTCGTTGAAACGGATTACTTCATGTTTAGATTTAATCTCTTTGCCCTGCTGCTCCCAAGTTGTGACCACAGTAAGGCGCCGGCTGAGCTTGAGTTCATGCTGCTTGTTTTCTATGTTATAGGCATAGGTTGTACTCATCTGATTGTTACGGGGCCTGCCCTTTCTTATCTCGACAGTGCCGTTGGCCAAAATTGGCTCGCCGCTGATAACCACCAGCTCCTTGTAATTAGCTATAATCTGGGTCGCTGTTTCCGAAATAAGCGCCCGCACACCTAGATCGAGCACGGCTGGTAGCGGTGGCGTCGCCGCCCATGCGGCCGCCGGGCCGGTTAAGATCATTACAACCAAAATCGCAACTAGCATGATATTTTGTTTGCGCAGCATTCAGCTCACTCCTTCACCCATACCAGAAGTACCGTCCGGCCCCGGCGGAGGAAAACTATCTCATCACCGGTTGCAAGCACAGCGCCAGTATAGGCACGGCCGTCTTTGATCACCAGGGCTGATCCGGTATCGAGCCCTTCCTGTTCGTAACCGCCGCTATATTCCCACACTTGCCTGGCTGGGCTGAAGTCGGCCGCATTGTCCAGATCCAAACCGAGTCCCAATTCAGATTGGCCCGGCCTGGTTTGGATTTGGGTTACGGCTGCTATTTTGCCCCGGCTTAATCTTGCCGTATCAAGTTCATCCTCAGGCCAGAGCGCCAAACCTAAAACCTCATCAGCTTCCGCCACAACCAGGGCTTGCGCATGATGATAATGATCTTGCCAAAATCCTTGTTGAAATTCCTCTCCCGACAGCCTGTGCGGCTTTTCAGCCAGCAAGCTGAGTATCATCGTGTCACGATTAACCCCTAAATCTTTGCTCCCGCGGCGACGGCGGCCCCAGCTGCCGGCAGAAAACTCTTGCTTCGCTGTCAAAGTAAAAGCTGTCCGGCCTACTTGATCAATATAGCCGCGGTAGACCAAATAACCCGGAAAATGTTCCAGCTCCCGGCCAATTACCGATACGGCCAAGCCGATAGTATCCCTTCCGGATCGGCAGGCTAGCACCTGTATGCTGTCTCCGGCAGCCAAACTGTAAGGATCGATCAGTCGGCCATCTTTTACAATGACAGCCCCGGGGCTTAGTAACAACTCGGCCCGCGGCAGGGATAGTAATCCCAAGCCAGGGTTAATCCGGTCAATAGCCCCGCTATAAGCTGTTTCCGCTCCCCGCCAGATGACGGCCTGCAACAATTCCGGCCGACCAAAGCCTGCACTGACAGCCGCGTAAACCTCAGCCCCGGACAGCAACTGAGCTGCCGCCAAATCTATCCGCTGGTTCTTATGCCATAAAGCTGTGTCTGGCCGCAAGGGCAGATCCATCACAGCCCGATCCGCCTCCCAAATGCCACCATTTAAACGCTGGACATCAGTAAGGGCCAGCCAGCCGCTATGGGCTGGAAATTTTCCCAGCCGCCCACGATAGAGCTCAACATAATGAGCTTTACTCCCAGCTACTATTACCCGCTCCGCCCAAGTGGAAGTTGGGGAAGGCAGATAAAGCTGCACCCAATCTCCTGGTTGGATAGAAGCCGCAGTACTCAGCCGGCCGCCTACTATCACCTGGGTACTGGCATTTAAATCATACTGCGCAGTTCTTCCATCAGCAAAAACCAGAACCAAGCCGCGGGTATCTACAGTTCTCACCTGGCCGCTAACTTGAAGCGTGGGCGGATCAGGGGCTAAATCGGCAGCCGGATCGATTACAACTTTCAACGCCATCTGATCCAGCGTGACTGCCGCCGCCTCTAACCCAAGGGCTAACTCGGTCAAGGCCGCTGGGCGCCCGCCGATTAAAATATTTACCGTCGGCGCCAAAAACAAGTTATGGCTTACTTGGGCCTCATCCCGGATTACGATCTGGCCGGACTGTAAATCCAGCCGCTCAATATAGCCGCTTATTGTCGCCGGCCCGGCCGGCAGCACTTCTATGAACGGGACCGACCCGGCCCCCTGGATCAAGTAACGGATACTGTCACCCGGGCGGAGCACATTTCCGTAAGTTAGTTGCCCTTGCCGGTCCAACACTACTGTTTGAACCAAAGGATGGTTTTCATAATCAAAACTCAGTTTCAGAGCGGCTTTGCTGCCCCCCGGCCGGGCCAACAGCCACAATACCGATTCAGCCTCCCGCCCGGCAATTTCTTCCCGTTCGACAGTGTACGACTCCAGTGTGGCTACCTCCCACGCACCGGCTGGCAACATACGCACCAGTTGGTCGAGAATCAGGGCCAGTTCGCCCCGGCTAACAGTACCTTTTGGGGCCAGCCGGTTAGAAGTTAGCGGCTCCAGCAGCCCCAGATCCAAGGCCTGTTGCACGGCCCCGACTAAATCAGACCTTATATTGGAAGCGTCGCTGTAGGCCGCCAAGGTATGGGCGTCTTTGGCCGCGGCTCGGCCAGCCGACAATTCCAGCGCTCGTATACACCAAGCAGCTATTTCCTCGCGCGTAGCAGGATCAGTCCAAGCACCAGTATCAGCCGCAGGCTGGGTATTACCACCGGAAATCAACCCCCTAGCGACGGCAACGTCGATAAAAGGTGCTGCCCAGGCAGACATATCTGCTCCCCGGCTACCTTGGTCCACTTCCGGCTGTTGAGCCAGGTGCTCCCAGCCCAGCAGGCGAACCAAAGCTGTTATGGCTTGCTCCCTGCTTACGGCTGCCTGCGGCCGAAAATTGCCACTACCATCGCCAGAAAGAACTCCTTGGGCTGCTAGCCGCACTATGGCTGCTGTTGCCGGTCCTGCCGGTAGGTCAGCAAAATTTAGAGCATTCATCAACGCCGGGGCATTGCTGATGCCGGCTAAATAATGTCCGGAATCTACATCTTCGCTTTGCGCCCTAGCCAAACCGGTACCGACCATAATAATCGATATTAGAACCCATGTCAGCCCCCGGAGGCCGGATTGTAATTTCTGCTGTGACAATTATATCCTCCCTTTCGGTACCAACCAGCAAACCATTGAGTCATAATCGCCCTATTAAAGCAACCGCGTTCCCTTTATTTGGGGCTTAATACCAGCCAAAAACCAGGCCGGTCTAAAATCGCATTGGCGCTCCAAGTGTTGAAGCGTCCACCCCGCAGCCAACCGTTTACGACTGGCTCAAAGTAGTGTAGCGTCATCGTTGTTGAAAAATCCCAGCTTGAATCAAAAGGAGCAGTCAAAATCACCTCTTCGCCCAGCCAGGCTAATTCCTTTTTTTGCCCACTATTGTGAAGTTCGGCTGATACATGGTAAATAGGAGTGGCCGCTACCCAGCCGGAGGGTAGATGCCGATAAAGAGCTGCAGCCTCTGCTCCCCGAGCTTCTGCTACCGTTAGCAAAACTGAAGCCTGTTCCCGCTCGCGCCGGCTCAAATTGCGCACTTCAGCCGTATTTAGGGCCTGTGGCCTTAACTCGAATTTTAACCGCGGCGCATCTAGATATATGGTTCCCCGCCGGTCCACTTCGGCTGCCGGCATCATAATGGTAAAGCGGCGAGTATGGGCGTACTCCGGCCGGTCGAGATCGAGGCGGACTCGCGTATCTCTTAGGACATGGGCCGGAATCGTAATTACTATGCTGTCGCTACCGGCCCCGGCAACGATGAAATCCGTGGCCTGGGGAACAAACTCCGGTTCACTGTAAGCCCGTTTAAGTGTACGGGCTGACGCGGTCAAGGTTTGGCCGGAGACACCGTCGATATTTACCGCCCGGATAGAAAAATAGTAGCGGGTATCGGGTTTAAGATCGCGGACGTAATAATACAAGATCCCAGATTCGCCTGTTTCCGGTTCAACCGCGCCGTAGATTTTGCCGCTGGTAGCGGCGATAAATTCAAGCTTTCTCCCTGACTCGCCACCGTATATTTCAAAGCTTTCAGCCCCTACCGATGCTGGCCATCTGAGTTCGATGGTGTTGGCACTCACCGCTGTCGCTTCCAGCTCGGCCGGCGGCTTTGGTGCACCTATATAAGTGAAGGCATCAGGCAGTGTATAAGTGGATCCGTCAGGGTTCGTCACCGTTACATCGACAGGGCCCAGATCCCCCTCTGGTGTTATCGCCACAAGCTCTGTAGAGCTCTTTCGATCCACCGCTGGCGCCTGGGCGCCGCCGAAAAACACCTTTATTCCTTCATCAAATTGGGCACCGGTAATTTTCACCTCGGTACCGCCGCTGCTAGGGCCGCTATTAGGATCGATACTGCTAATATGGGGACCTGGTCTATCCTCATAGATGAAGCCAGAGATTAATTTATCCATGGCCCCATCAGGATTGATCACGGTGACGTTCACAGCACCAGCCGAACCTGGGGGCGTCACCGCCGAAATTTGTTGCTGGGAGATAAAAGCGCTCCACGGCACTAGCCGGCTGCCAAAGAACAAGGCTGGCCCAAGGTCAGACCCTTCCCCTTCAGCTTTTTGTCCAAACCCCTGCCCTAAAACTTCCACTGGTGTACCGCCCGTCGTCCGGCCGCTGGCGGGAATAACCCGCTCTATTTGGGGACTGCTTTTAGGCTCGGCCACATAAGTAAACCCGTTTTCCAGCCGAGCCGTGGCACCGTTGGGGTTTATCACCACTACGTCCACGCTAAAATCGCTGGCTTTTACCGGCGCCGCCGGAATTGTAAAGGTGATGGCCTGGCCATTGTTTATCACCTCAGGACCGGCCATCTCTTGGCCGCCTAAGTACACCTTGGCTCCGGCCAAAAACCCGCCGCCGTTTATTTGGGCCGGTATAGTCTCAAGATAAGGCCCCCGGGAAGGTACAATGCCATCTATAAAGATGGTCTCAGCCGGATCAGTATAAGTGAAGCCGCCGGGGATAGTAAATACGCCGCCGTCGGGATTGATCACTGATACATCTACCGGGCCCGTCTTTTCTGCTGGCGGGCTCTCTATCTGCACATACTGCACATAGTTTTGGTCCGCCCTGTCTGGGTCAGAATCAGGTGCAAAGTCAATTACGTTAACTGGTTCATGGCCGAAAAGAACTGTAATCGGCTGCTTGGGTGAATGCATCAGATTTATGCCCCAAATATCGACTTTGGTGCCGCCTGTGATAGAGCCCCGGTTGGGTATAATCCGGGTTATTCTAGGTTGTAGGCGTGGATCGCGGATATACTCAAACGCCTGGGTCCAAGTATCGCTGGCGCCATCGGGATTTAGCACCGTTATATCGACTTTATGCTCAGGTTTTCCTGGAGGCGAGTAGACTAAAAGTCTAGTATCTGAGCTTTTAACACTGTCCACAAGCGCCGGCTGCTCATTAAAATACACCTTGGCCCCGCGATCAAAGCCGCTTCCTGATATCACCACCGGCGTGCCGCCGCTAGAGCGGCCTTGCTTTGGTTCTATCCCTGTTATTTTGGGGTCAGTAGTAGTATAACGGTAAGTAAAGGCATTTTTGACCGTAACCTCGGCACTGTCCGGATTTACAATCCGCACATCCACCGGGCCCGGCTCATGGGCCGGAGTCCTTACCCTAAGTACGGTACGCCCGTCACTTAACTCATCTATATCCGCCTTTTCACTGCCAAAATAGACCGTGGGCCGGCTAATTTTTGGGGCCGGCTTCGAGCCGTTATTTTCTTCTCCTTTGTCAGGGTCATTGCCATCCCCGCCATGGTCCGGATCCCCATTCTTGTTTCCTTCTTCGCCTTCGTTACCTTCATCATTCTTGTTTTCGTCCCCGTTGCCACCAGCTTCCCCATTATCGTTTCCGTTCATATCTCCCTGTTCGTTATTCGCATCTTCCGAATCGACCCCGTTTTCCGGGCTCGACCCCTTCTCCCCTTCGTTATTTCCGGTCTCGCCAGCATCTTCTCCATTACTTGGCTCCACATTTCCAAAATCATAGCCGCGGATGGTGACTAAAGTGCCGCCGTCCACGCTGCCTTGGTTGGGCATGAGGGAATGAATTTCCGGGCGCGAGCGCGGATAGACATAGCGGTATTTCCCAGGTTGGGATTGTCCCTTATCCTTCGTGTTTATGACTATGACATCGACGCCGCCTTCTTCATCCACCCATTCCCGCGGCGCCTCTGGGGTAATAACTTCGAGGGTCTCATGATTGATCCAGGTTACCTTGGCTGCCTGCTTCCATTTAAAGTATACTGTGGCATCTTTACGAAAATTAGCACCGGTTATAGTCACCTTGGTGCCGCCGGAAACCGGCCCCAGCTCAGGATCAAGTGATTCTATTTCAGGCGAAGTGTCAGGTACGCGATATTCATAGCCATTTGCTTTAAAAGCCCGCCCTGTGCTTTCATCGTCATCATAAACCAAACCAGCATCGGGGTTGATGAGCTCGATATCGGCCCAGCTATTCTTGGTTAAATCCGGACTCTCCGGAGTTTGGACAGCTATTTCAGTTGGCGAAATATATACCAGCGAGCTGGCCTCCTCCTCAAAATCAGGGTAGTCGGGAGCTGTAAATATCACCTTTGGACCCTCAAGATCGTCATCAGCATCTTCTACGTATCGGCTGACTGTGTCCTTATCTAAAAAGCCTTCTCCAGTCAGCAGGATCCACGTCCCGCCATCTACAGTCCCCGCGGCTGGAGTGACGGCCGTAATCTCAGGGGCACTTAGGTAAACAAATCGCCCTTCGACTGTGGCTTCGCCCCCATCGGTATTTGTTATTCTTATTGGCGCCGGTCCCGGCCTCCCGGCCGGTATCTGGCAAGTAATTTTCTTTTTGGGCTGCCCGTTTTCATCGCGGACAATATTCCCTGAATCATCGAGCAGGTTGGTCACATCTACCTCGGTCGCTTGATTTGGACCAACATATACTTTGGCGCCGCTGAACACTCCGGTAGCAGTAAGCGTAAGAAGCGCCCCCCCTTCGCTGCTGGCAAAACGGGGCTGCACCGCCTCTATATAAGGCTGGCTGAGTTTATCGTCGTAAAAAAACGCTGCCGGCAGGAACACTTCGCCAAAAGGATTGATCACCCTGATATCCTGCAGCCCTGCTGTCCCGGAGGGAGTCAAGGCCCAAATAGTGTCCAGCCCGTGCTCGCTAATCTCTATGGCTATGAGTTCGGCCTCCTCCGGACCGATAAAAACCCTAGTCTTTTCTTCCCTGATCCGTTTACTCTGGCTCCAGTTAAAATTCTTGCCGGCTATTTCGATCACCGTGCCCCCACCGATGGGGCCATAATTCGGCGTTACCGCCTCCAAATGCATCACGTTGCCGCGGTAATTAAAGCCTTTTTCCAAAATTCCTTCCGAACGCGTCTCTCCTTCAGGCACAGGTGGGTTTAGCACCCGTACCGGTACCGTACCCGGAGTATCCGCCGGTGGGATCAGCGCTTTAATGCGCATAAGCGGTGCCTCGACCTCATCGCCTTGATCATTATCAGCAGGCGGATCCAAATTAGAATCGGATTCAATCTCAAAATCGGCTGCGATATCGATTCCCAATACTTCAGCCGCCCTGTCGCCAAAATACACTTCCGGCAGTTCTTCCCCCCGCGCTTCAAAATAGTAGCCGTCAATATACACTGGGACACCGCCGGCCAGCGGACCTTCCGCAGTCCCCGTATCGGGGTTAATAACCCGTTTAATAATAAGTTTCTTTACCGGCGGCTCATATATATAGCCGCCATCGAGGTTGACCGACTCTTTAACCGTAATCGAGCCATTATTTTCATCCTTTAACTCCCGGGTAATAGTAACTTGAACCATCTGGGGACCCAACTTCCCGCCCAACGGGGTGATGGCCTTGATGGTTTCCGCGTCTATAATTGCCGGCTCTTTAGAAGGGTTGCCACCGATGGTCACTTCGACCTCTTCCACATCGTTTGGTTTTTCGTCCGGGTTCAAAAAATTAGCACCGGTAATATATATAGTCCTTTGTTCATCGATGGGGCCGCGGTTAGGGGTAACCCCGGTAATAAGAAGCAGCTTGTCCGGAATTTTATATTGAAAACCATAGTTGATTTTGGCCGTCCCCTCGTCGGGATTGATAACTTCAACCGGATGCCAGCCGGCCTTCCCCGGGGGTGTTTTGGCTTCGATTGTTTTTGTAGTTAGCACCTTCACCTCAGTGCAGTCCGTACCGCCTATCAACACCCGGGTAGGATCTTCTCCGGAGCGAAAATCAGACCCCTCGATCAGGATCGTATCCCCCCCATCTACACTGCCCACATTAGGCGTAATAGTATCTATTTCCGGTTTGCTGGGTTCTTCCACATATATAAAGCCATTCGGTATTGTAACCGATATCAGTTCATTATCTTTGTTATAGATCTGAACGTCCACCGGCCCCAATTGACCGCGAGGAGTTTTAATAGTAAGCTGTTCGGCAGAATGTCCTTCCATTATTGTCGCATCTCTACCGTGTATTTTTACGCCCACATCCTCGGGAAAGTTGGTCCCGATAATAACAACCTCTTCCCCGCCGGAGATTTTGCCAAAGTTGGGTGTTATGGAGGAAACGGTGGGGGTAATTACATATTCATAGGAATCTTCGGCGGTACAAGTACCGCCATCGGGATTTATTATTTTGATCGGGCTTAGGCCAGCATAACCCGGCGGGGTTTCGATCTCCAAAGTGTTATGGTCTGTCACCTGTTTTACTTTGGCAAAGCCGCGCCCCATCTCGACCTGAATATCAACATCATCAAACTCCTGGCCTTTGATCGTAACTAAAGTGCCACCAAAGGTAGAGCCGCCGGCTGGTTCAACAGTGTATATTTGGGGCTGGCTTTGCCTATACAGCAAGGTTTTTTCAGCGGAGCTCAGTAGCGTGGCCTGCTGCCCGTCCGGGTTAACAACCTTAATTTCTTTTCGGCCCTCGGTGCCGCGGGGGGCAGTAGCACCTATCTCCGTCGAATCTTTCACCTGTACTTCCTCGGCCTCAACCTCCCCTATAAAAAGCCGGAGCCCCCCCTGGAAGTTTTTACCCTTGACTACTATCGGGTAGCCACCAAAAGTAGGCACCTGCCGGTAATCGTCATTTTTCGTATCAGCACGATAGGCTTCCGTTATCTCCGGCTGCGGCTCTGTATTTTCTTCTGCCCGAGCCGGCCCTGGTCCCGGCGTAGCCAGAAGGAGCAGCAAACTTAAGGCAAAGGCAACTATTTTTTTGCCATTCAACAGCTTCTTGATGATGTGAAGCATATGTATCAACCTCCGGATTAGGGTTGGTTTAAGGCAATAGCATACCTTATCATATCTATCGGCGCGGCCGGCTTCGCAGTTAAGGCCCTGCCACGGGGACGTAGCTTTTGGCAGGTTGCCTGGTGCTCCCTGCCCCAATAGCTTTTAAAGCCGGATATCGGCAGCAAAGACTCCAATTCGAACTCCATCCTGACTGGTCAACGGACAGGCGATTGTAACGCAAGGCCAATAAGTCAGCTTAGAAATGTAAACTTCCGATTCATAATCTTCACCGCGCCAGGCTGCCTGAAAATAAGGCCGGGGCGAAATATCCAGCTCTTTTAAATCGAACTCCTGTGAAACTACCGTTGCCCGGCCATCAGCACCAGCGATTAAAAAAGCCTCGAACAAATCATCGCGTTCTATTTCCTGATTTAATAGCTGAACTTGCCCCTGCATGACATTAGCAACAAAATTTGGTTGCCGGCACAGCGCGCGAACTCGCTCCCAACCCCGGTTTACTTTATCCTTGAGCGCGCTGTCTGTTATATTTATCTGGGAAAATTCACGTAACAGTTCGTAAAGCTGCTCTGACATCCGGGTAAGCCGGTCCGAAGATGTAGCCATCTCTTCCACGCTGGCCGTTTGCTCCTCTACCGCTGCTGCTGCCTCTTGGCTGCCAGCGGCTGTTTGCTGGGCACTTTGATTAACATCGTCCATCAGCGCAATTACCGCCGATACTTGCTCCGTCTGTTCCTTTCCATAGACAGCGATTTGGGCTATCTTCGCCCGCAACCCAGCCAAAACTTCCACCATCGAAGCTAATGCTTTCCTGGCCGCCTGCGATTTTCCGCCGGCCTCGCGGGACTGCTCCGCCTGCTCATCCATAGCCACAGCCAGAGCGTTATCTTCGGCATGAATACGGGCTAATATAGTCGTGATCTCGCCAGCTGCCTCAGCCGCTTGTTCGGCCAGCTTGCGGATTTCAGCTGCTACCACAGCAAAACCCCGTCCTTGTTCCCCGGCCCGGGCAGCTTCAATGGCCGCGTTTAAAGCCAGCAAGTTGGTTTGTTCGCTTATTTGATGTACACTGGCCACAATAGCTTCCACTTGACGGGTACTTTCTGTCTGACGACGCACTTCTTCAGCCAGATCGCGGCTACGCTCGCTCGATAATTCTACTGTTTCTAGCAAAGCCTCTAAAGCTTCCCGGCTAAGATTGACATCGGCCACCACTTGTGCCGCCATCTGTTCACTTTCAAGAACGTGATCGGCAATGGCTTGGGCGCCTTTATCGATGGAACTTGTTTTTTCCAAAGTATTGCGGGCCGCATCTGCCTGCTGGGTAGCTTGGTTGGCTATCTCCTGCACTACCTCAGCTATCTGGTTCATAGCCATCCGGGCCTCGTTAGTGCCTGTATTTAATTGACCTGAAGCAGTGCGGGTCTGATCAGCCGCTATTTGCAGCTCTCCTAAAATTCTTTGCAGCCGTTTGGCTAACTCGTGCAGCGGTTGAGCCAGTGGCAGTGCCGGACCAGTTAATTTTGCCGGAAAAGATGCGTAAGTGTCGCCGGAAGATAACGCTTGTAGGTATTCAATCACCGGTTTTAAGGACCGGCGCTGGCCAAACGCATCTATCCGCAGAAAAACAACAGCGATAATGAGCCAAAACAGTATTAAAATAGCGCTACTTGAAGCAGAAAAACCGAATGTAATATATAACCAGACCGAACCGCCGCCGCATAGGAAAGCAAGAAAAAAAGGCAGCAGTATGTGGGACAGCACATTTTCCTTGTTATCCAATCCTCTTCCCTCCTGGATAAATAATTTGGGCCGTGCCCTTCGCCGTCTTGAGGCCCTTGTCTCTATACTTTTTCGCCATTAAACCAGATCTTTCCTGCTACCATTTGCGACACAAGCCGGCAATATGGGATTACTTCCACTGTTTCAACAATAATAAAGGGCCCCCAATGGCCCTCCCAATCCTCATGATATTAAAAGCAGACGGTTAGCCCAGCCCGACTAACCGCCTGCTTGCTAATTTTTATCCGCCTCCGACGAGGGGAAAGATCGCCACCACATCCTCGTTTTCAAGCTTGGTCTTCAGCCCTGCCGGCAGATGTTCCAGATGCCGCCCATTGATTAAGATAATCGCTTCATCGCTTAGCCCGCCCGGGCCATAGACCGCTTTCTGAAAGCCGACTCCATGTTTTTCGGCTAGGGCTTGCAATAGTTCTTGGACGGTGTCCGACCTAAGCGAGGTTTCTTTTTGGCCGGTGAGCTGGCGGATGGTGGCAAAAAACCGTACCGTTGCCAATTAGGCCAGCCCTAATTCAGCCAGTTTTTCCCCAGTGGGGACACCATCATCGTCCCAGCCCCGCACTTGGTAATACTTGGACATCATTTCTGGCACTTTGCTCACTTTACCTTTATTGGGGCCAGTGGCAATAGGCTCTTCGATCATCCGCGGCGGCAGTTTGTCATCGGCTGCAGTAAGGCCGGCTTCTAGGTTGAACAGGCGCTCCAAATTCCAGATGCGATCACCGGCTTGCATAAAGTCATCCACTGTGTACTCTACACCGGTGGCCGCGCTGAGCATGGCAGCAATTTCAGGCGCACCGATGGCAAACGTGGTGAACAGGCAAATACCGGTAGAATCCAAAGCTGCCGTCAAGTCCTGGAATGTCTTTAGCCAGCCGGGTTTTTCGTCGATGCTATCGGGATCAAGCTTTTCCGGTATACCTAGTATTTCAGGTGAGATTAAGTAGCCCCGCACGTGACAAGCACCGCGGTTTGAAGTAGCATACTCAAGCCCTATACCCTGGATGCCGCGCGGATCATAGGCTGGCATCTCCTGTTTCTTCACGCTCATAGACAGCTCGGGCCGGCCGTATCTTTCTGCCAGTCGGTACGACCCTTCGGCCAGCTCAGCCCCGAGGCCGCGTTTGTAGCCGGCATCTTCGGTAAGCTTCACAATAGCCTCGGCGTTACCAAAATTCAATGCTAGCCCAGCTGCTTCTCGATCAATGAGGCCTTCCTCAAATAGCTCCATGGCGCAGGCGATGGTGCTGCCCATAGTGATGGGATCTATGCCCAGCTGATCACATAGATTGTTGGCCTTAATAATGGCATCCACATCGTCTACACCGCACTGGGAGCCGTAAGCCCATGTTGCTTCGTATTCCGGGCCCTCGCCGGCCACAGCATAAGGACCAGATTTGACAGCTGATACCTGGCCGCAGGCGATGGTGCAAGCAGTGCAGGCTTTATTGCGCACATATTTGGTGTCAGCCATGGTTTCGCCACTGATCTTGTCGGCAGTCTCAAAATAACCGGTGCGGAAATTGTAGGTGGGCAGCGACCCAGCCTCATTTAGTATATTTATCAGCACGTTGGTACCGTAAGTGGGAAGTCCGCCTGATGTAACCGGATGGGCCTTAAGCTTGGCCCGGGCATCAAGGACAGCTTCACGAAAAGCGTCCTTGTCTGCTACTTTCACTCCGCCGGTGCCACGCACCACGATGGCTTTGAGCTTTTTTGACCCCATAACAGCGCCGACCCCAGTACGACCGGCAGCCCTATGCTTATCGTTAATGATGCCGGCAAACAAAACCAAGTTTTCGCCCCCGGGACCGATACAAGATACCTTGGCCTCAGGATCGGTCTCTTCAAGCAACAAGTCCGTGGCCTCATCGGTTAATTTGCCCCATAGGTGTTCAGCACAGCGTAGCTTGACCTTATCATTATAAATCCAAAGATACATCGGTTTATTTGCTTTTCCTTCGATGATAACCAGATCATAGCCGGCATATTTTAGCTCGGGACCGAAAAATCCACCAGAGTTGGAAGCAGCGACTGTACCGGTAAGCGGCCCCTTGGTGACGACGTTATAGCGGCTACCGGAAGTGGCCAACGTCCCGGTTAAAGGGCCGGTGGCGAAGATCAATTTATTCTCTGCCGACAGTGGGTCGATATCAGGGGCTATTTCATCCCTTAAAATTTTCTCTGCCAGCCCTCGGGCCCCAATAAATTTCCGGGCCAAGCTGGTATTTAAAGGTTCCGTACTAACTTTTCCGCTGGTAAGATCCACCCGCAGTATTTTCCCTACCCAGCCGTACATTAGGACCCCACCTCCTCGACTAATCTGGCAAACCGGGCCGAATAATCCTTTTTCCGTCCTAAAGTGGCAGTATCTTGGGGCACATATTCGATTGCCTGTTCCGGGCACCAAAGAGCGCACTCCGGTTCCCCACCGCAATAGTCGCATTTTACCGCTTGTTTGGTGGCAATGCTGTAGTTGATATTGCCGAAGGGGCAAGCCATGACACACATGCGGCAGCCGATACATTTGTCCCCGTCCACCTCTACTACACCGCTGACCTCATTTTTGACGATAGCTCCTGTTTTGCATACTGCCATACAGTACGGTTCATCACATTGCAGGCACGTTAGCGGGACCGAGATACCGGCCTTAAACCGGAGTACTGAAATTCTAGCCGCCGCCGGCCGGAACTCACCTTCATGCTTAAACGAACAGGCTAGTTCACAACTGCCGCAGCCGCGGCAACGGTCGGGGGAAATAAGCAGGATATTACTCATAATCTTCTCCTCCCCTTAAAAATTTGTACCTGTGCAAAGGTAGACAGCGAAACCCTAATTCACCTCCCGTTTATTTCTTCCAACCTTGGTCATAGATTCCGCCTGTGCTCGCTGGCGGCAGCGCGGGCATAGTTTTTTATCCACTTCCTGACCTAATTCTTTTTCAATCCAATCCAACTGCTTACGGGTAGCGAAAGCCTCTCCACAACGTTCACAGCGTACCAGCACAAATTCCTGCCCCCAAATTTCTCTTATATTATTCTTTTCCTTCACTTCGATCGCACCAGCTGGACACACCCTGGCACAAGCAGCACAACCGATGCAGTTTTCCGGCGGATCTCCAAAAGGAGGGCCCACTTCTTTTTGCCGCCCGCGGAAACTAGTGCCGATAGCACCGATGCCTTGGGTGGCACATGCCCGCACACAGCGCAAACAAAGTGTACACTTATCAGGCCTGACCGGAAGCCGCTTAGACCTGACGATCCCATAGCGCGCTGCCAGCTGCCGGATAGATTCATTGTCGCCGTTTCGAGCCAACAATAAATTAAACAAGAACTGGCGTGCCGCCTTTACCCGGGGGCTGTTTGTTCTAACCTCTGTTGCCCTTTGGGCCGGATAAATACATGAGGCTACCAGCCGGTTGCGGTTTCTTTCTTTTACCTCTACTATACACAAGCGACAACTTCCCACAGGCTCGAGCCCTTCGTGGTTGCACAACGTCGGTATATCGACCCCTAGTTTTTTAAGCACATCGAGAAGAAGCTCCCCCGGCAGAACTTGGACTTCTTTTCCATCTACATTCAAGCTGCTCGTCGGCTTATCCACGCTGTCGCCCCCTTGGATCAAACTGCCGAATAAAATCCCATGCTTTCTTGATCCTGCCGGTGGCAGGGACAGCCAGCGGTTTTACCAAAATAGCATTGAACCGGCAAACTTCCACACAGCTTCCGCAGCGGGTGCAAGTGGAATTATCGATCCTGTGAACTGCTTTGATCTGGCCGCTAATGCTACCCGTAGGACAGACGCGGCTACAGGCACCGCAACCTTGGCAACGCTTGGGATCAACTTCGTATCGGAATAGTTCTGGACAGACGCCAGCGCGGCAAAAGCCAGCCAAGTGTTCTTCGTATTCGTGGCGAAAATATTGAAGCGTAGATAGTACCGGGTTAGCAGCCGTCTGACCGAGGCCGCAAAGGGCGGTCTCTTTTAAGCCCAGTGCCAGCTCCTCAATCAGCTCAATATCTCCAGGTTGCCCTTTTCCCAAAGTTAAGTCTGTTAGCAGATCCAGCAACATCGGTATTCCTTCGCGGCAGGGCAGGCATTTTCCACATGATTCTTGGCCTAAAAATTCGAGAAAATAACGGGCAATATCTACCATACACGTTCTTTCATCCATCACAATCAGGCCGCCGGAGCCCATCATAGCTCCTGCTTGATCTAAATGTTCGAAGTCCACCGCCACATCGATTAAGTGCTCCGGAATACAGCCGCCGGAGGGCCCGCCGGTCTGGATCGCCTTTAATTTCCGACCCCGCTCAGGACCACCGCCAATGTCATATACAATCTTTCGCAGCGAAGTCCCCATAGGCACTTCCACCAGCCCAGTATTTTTAACTTTCCCGACTAGGGAAAACACCTTGGTCCCGGGGCTTTTTTCACTAGCGCCCAACTCCTTGAACCACTTCCAACCGCGATTAATAATATGCGGTACATTGGCCCAAGTCTCAACATTATTTAAAACAGTGGGCCTACCGTATAAACCTTTTTCCACACTGCGAATATAGGTCACCCGCGGCTCCCCCGGTCGGCCTTCAATAGATGCCATCAAAGCGGTGGATTCACCACAAACAAAAGCACCGCCACCGCGATAAAGGCTAATATCGAACGAAAAGCTTGTTCCCAATATGTTCTCACCAAGGAGCCCCATGGCCCGGGTCATAGTTAAAGCCTGCTGCAGATGTTTTACTGCCAACGGATACTCAGCCCGGACGTAAATATAGCCCTGTTTAGCCCCAATGGCATAAGCTCCGATCACCATTCCCTCAATAATACTATGGGGGTCGCCCTCCATAATGCTACGATCCATAAAGGCCCCGGGATCCCCTTCATCGCCATTGGCGATGACATACGGCAGCTCACCCGCTAGTGCAGCCTGCCGGCATGTTTTCCACTTCAGCCCGGTCGGAAAACCAGCCCCACCTCGGCCCCGCAGACCCGATAATTCGATTTCCGAAATAACATCATCCGGCGTCATCGTAGTCAACGCCCGAGCTAAAGCAACATAGCCGCCGGCAGCGATATAATCAGCGCTGCTTTCAGGATCAATCTGTCCGCTATGAAATAAGGCCACCCGCTTTTGCAGCTGATAAAAGGGTATATCTTGCACTCGGGCTAATGTTTCGCCAGTGGCCGGATCGCGATACAAAAGGCGCGGTATCAACTCTCCCCTTAGGACAGTTTTTTCCACAATGTCGGCGGCATCCTCAGGCCGCACTTTTTGATAAAAGATATTATCCGGTGTGTATACCACCAGCGGACCATGCTGGCAAAAACCATGGCACCCAGAAGTCTTGATCTTGAGCCCTACCTTAACCGGCAGCTGACGGCGTTGCGCCTCTGCCTCAAGTGCTGCCAGCACTTTTAGACTGCCGCTGGCCCGACATCCGGTCCCTCCACAGACCCAAAGCGTTTTAGCCTCCGAAAGCCCGGATCCACACAGCCGATCCCGGTACTGGCTCAATGAGCTTGCGTCAGTAAATCTCATGGCTCCACCTTCTGTATTATTTCTTGTACCCTGTTGGGCGTAACCTCGCCATATGTCTGGTCATCGATCACCATAACCGGCGCCAAGGCACAAGCCCCGAGGCAATTTACCGTCTCTAAACTGAATTTGAGATCCTCAGTCGTCCCCCCCGGGGTGATACCTAATATATTTTCCAGCTCTGTTAATACTTGGGGGGCACCCCTCAAATGGCAGGCAGTGCCCAAGCAGACCTTGATAATATGCCGTCCGCGAGGTTTTAAGGTCAAACTCTTGTAAAACGTCGCCACACTATAAACCTGGCTTAAAGTCACGCCTAAGTAAGCGGCCACTTCTTTCAATGCTTTCTTAGGTAAATAGTTGTACTCATCTTGTAAATCAAGAAGAAGACCCAACAACGCGCTAGAATGACGGGAATACCGGGAAAATAGCTGCGCTAAGTCGATATTTTCCGATTTCAACCCGGACACAGAGCACACCTTCTTTTTCTACCTCGGCGCCAGCAAAAGGGCTAGTACCGACTAATTTTATTGGCCCCGATATGATACTATTCTTACCTTACTGTCTAATATTATTGTTCTCCATGAAAAAACAATTTCCTGCCTTGCTGTGAATATACACTCACTTTCTGCGCCTGCCGCAGGCACCCGCGGGGACGTTGCTTTTAGCAGACAGGGAAACAAAAAACCGCCCCAGTTGCTTTGCCCTGAGGCGGCGCTCGTCTCTTGTCTCTATTTTTATTCTTTCTCAGCCAGCTCCTTATAAAGCTGCGCTACAGTTTTATTGTATATTGGATGAACAAAAAATGGGGCCAATTCATATATAGGGCCAAGGACAAACAGGCGATTATGGGCATCCGGATGAGGTATCTTTAGCTCGTTTTCATCCATAATCAAATCATCGTAAAAGATTATATCCAGATCAATATTTCTAGGGCCCCAACGAATTTTTCGTACCCGCCCCATTTCCTGCTCGATGTCTTGAAGTAACTTTAGTAACTCCAGCGGGGACAGGTTGGTTTTTACAATACAAGCCCCGTTTAAAAAGGTGTCCTGATTTTGATAACCATATGGCTCTGTTTCAATTAGGGGCGAAATTTCAGTTACTCTAAGGCCCCGCTCTTTCATCTTTTCCAAAGCTCGTTTTATATTCTGCTCTTTATTACCAATATTGCTGCCCAAAGCTATTATCGCCTGCGGCATTTGATCGCCTCCACCATCTTAATGACCCTGGCATTTTCCCGCACGTCGTGTACCCGGATCAAATCAACATCGTGATAAGCGCACAGGGCCGTAATAGCCAAAGTGCCCTCTAGCCTGTCAGCCGGCGATTCGAGAGCCAGCGCCGTCCCGACAAAGGATTTGCGTGAAGCACCGATCAAAAGTGGTCGACGGAAACTCTTAAGCTCGGACATCCGGTCCATGATTTCCATATTGTCTTCATAGGTTTTGCCAAAGCCAAGACCAGGATCGATGATTATATTGTGCTCAGGCACGCCCAAGTCCCGGGCACGGGCTATTTTATTGGCAAAATACTGCATAATCTCTTTAATAAGATCAGCGTAGGTAGGGTTTGTTTGCATGTCCTTGGGAGTCCCTTTGATATGCATAAGGATATAAGGCGCTTTGCTTTTGACTACAACCTCGATCAGTTTTTCATCAAAACCAAAGCCGCTGATATCATTGATAATATCAGCGCCGGCATCCAAAGCAGCTTGAGCGATACGAGCCCGGTATGTATCCACCGAGATTAAGGTTTCGCTGTGGTTTTTCCTGATGGCCGCCACTGCCGGGATAATTTTGGCATACTCTGTAGCTTCATCGACCGGATCCGAACCCGGGCGCGTAGACATGGCGCCGAGATCAAGCACATCGACCCCGTCCTGGACCATTTTAGCAGCAGTTTCGAGAATCTCAGCCATGTTTTGTTTACGTGAGCCGGCGTAAAAAGAATCGGGGGAGATATTGATTATCCCCATCAGCCGCGGCCGATCAAATGTGAGTTTCCGCCCCCAAGGAGAGGTGATGGAATTCGGCTTTGGGGTTTCAAAATAACTTTTGAGCGCACTCCGTACCCGGCCGAGCCCAAAATAGGGCATCAATTTGAGCTTGTCCAGCAAAATATTGTAATGCTTTCTCGTACCTAGCAAAATAACATCCGATACTTCGACATTGCAGTTTATAACATTCTTATGCACAACAGCATCGCCGCCCAAAGACAGCATTTCCTGCTTTAAGATATTGGCACCCGGTGCCGGAACATCAAAGGCTTTAAGAGGAATTATCTCTGCCTTGCGACCAAATATTTTATTTGAAGCCGGATGTATACCGACCTTTTTTAGCTCACTGTTAAGATAAGCCGGGGATATATTTATTATCATGATGCCGTCTGTCTCCTTATAACTCTTTTTCCACCCAAGCAAAAGCCTCGTGATTGTGGATGCTCTCGAAACTCTCTACTTCTACTTTGTACCAGGTAAGCCCTTGTTCTTTTTCTAGAAGCAAGGCTATATCCCGGGCTACATCCTCCACAAACTTGGGTGTGTTATAAGCTGTCTCGGTCACGTGTTTTTCATCCTCGCGTTTAAGAAGAGAAAAAACCGGGCTAGATGCGCATTGTTCCGCAATTTCCACCAGCCGTTCAAACCATATTTTTCTTTTTGTCTTAACCAAAATCGTAACATTGGCCCGCTGATTGTGGGCCCCGAAGCTACTGATCTCCTTAGAGCAAGGGCATAGGGTTTGCACCGGCACAGCCACGCCGATAATTATATCGCTGCTCGTAGGATGCATTTGACCGCTGATAGTCGCTTCAATTTTAAGCGGCGACAAGTGCCCGCTTACCGGCGCCTTTTTCCACATAAAATAAGGGAAGGTACATTCAAAAAAACTGCTTTCAGCATCAAGCCTTGTTTGCACAGTTTCTAAAATATCTAAAATAATGTGGGGGTTGAGAACCTCTATATTTTTTAATACCTCGACAAACCGGCTCATATGGGTTCCTTTAACATCGTGTTTTAAAGATACCGACAGGCTAATCGAGGCTACGGTATTTTGAAACCCTTTAGCTCGATCATATACCTTGAGGGGCCAGTCGATATTTTTAATCCCCACCCTGTTTAACGAAATCCCCCGGCGGTCAATTTGGCTTTGCACATCTTTTAGCAAATCATTCCCCCCTGTAAGCTACACCGCAACTTTCAGTTTCCCAAATCTCTATTTCATCCAGTCGGCAATTTTCCCGGTACAGTTTATCATAAAGCTGATTCCAAACCCAGCGGGCAATATTCTCAGCCGTAGGCTGCTCAATAAAATCGTTAATATACGCATGATCAAGTTTATCAAGCACCTCGGCAGTTACAATGCCTTTTAGTTCCACAAAATCTATAATCATATCTTCTTCATCGGGCTCACCTTTAATCTTGACCACAAGGCCGTAGGTGTGCCCGTGAAGCCGCTCGCATTTACCGTGGTATTTGATCAAATTGTGAGCCGCATCGAACTTAAATTTCCGAATAAGAAGCATAAAACTACCTCCTTGCAGCCTGGGCCCAGCCTGAACACAGGCGCCAAACCCTGGCATCTTTTCTCTATCACACTTTACCATTACCAGGCCCTGGGGGCAACACCGTCTGGGGACTGGGGCTCGACACTATAGCCAAGCCCCCTTAACATAGCCATATCTTCATCTATCCCTTGGCCAGTTTTTGTCAGATAGTTTCCGATCAGCATGCCGTTTAGGCCACCTATCAGCCCCAGCGGCTGCAGGGGGCCAAGATTGATCTCCCGACCAGCAGCGAAGCGGATATTTTTTTGAGGCAAAATAAAACGCATGATGGCAAAGGTTTTTAAAATCTCCATCTCAGGGAGAGGTTTGGCCCCTTTGAGCCGAGTGCCTGGCACCGGCATTAAGATATTGATGGGCACAGCATCAACATCGAGCTCCCTGAGCAAAAAAGCATGCTCCAGCCGCTGCTGGGGCGTCTCCCCTAGGCCGATAATCATCCCCGAACAAACTTCCATCCCCGCTGCCTGGGCCCATTTGATCGTGTCTAGCCGCAGCGTATAATCATGGCTGGTGACAACGCGGGGAAAGTAGCTGGGGGCCGTCTCCAGATTGATGTTGTAGCGCTCAACGCCGCAGCTAGCCAAAAGTTGGGCCGCTTTGGGGGTCAAAGTTCCCAGACAGGCACAAAGCTTTAAGTTCGTTTTCTCCTTGATGGCCGAAAAAGCAGCCAAAATGGCTTTAAATTCATCCTCATGGCCAGTATACCCTAAACCGCAGGTGGCGATATCACAGCGCTGGGCCCCATTTCTTTCATGCTCCACAGCCTGGGCCACAATTTGATCAATACTAAGTAGCCCATGCCCTTTAAACTGAGCCTCACTGTGGACCGATTGGGCACAAAAGGCACAATCTTCCGAGCAGCGGCCCGCCTTGGCGCTGATCACAGCGCATAAATCCATCTTATCCCCGACAAACTTTTCCCTGATTTTATTGGCCAGGGCCAACAGTAAAATAACGTTGCTGCCAGTGGCAGCCAAAAGTACCGCCGCCTGATCATAAGTTATCCTGCCCCCGGCTAACACATAATCTGCAGTATCGATGATCTGGTTCGCCAATTTATCCATAGAAGCCTAGCCCCCTTCATTATCTGTGTCTGTATCAGATCAAAACCAATCGAGGCCGCTTGTTTATGGGTGGGGATAAATACCAGAGGGGTCATATGCGCCTGCTTTGGCGTTATTATTGTAAACCCCCTGCTAAATTAAGTTTACGATAGTAGTATAGCCCAGCCCCCCCTTTCAGTCAAACAGAATCACCGCTGCCCGTAGCCAAAACGTGGTGGAAAAGCGATAATGTCTCATTAGAGCAGCCACGGGAACGTAGCTTCTGGCTGGCGCCCCCGTGGCTGGTCAGTTCATTTTGGCAGTTTTAGCCCTATTGACCGCGCTGGCCTTAGAGCAATCGTGTAAATTACCGGCGTCAAAATTGCATTGATGATCCCGGTGGGAAGCACTACAGTCAGAAACAGAGCCTTAAACGATACTGGCAGCCCTATTATCAGTTGGGCGCTGCCCAAAAATGCCAGCCCACTGATGATTGTTCCTACTAAGCCTACTATGCCAGCTAGCAAAGAATCTAACATATATCTTTGAAATAGCTGGATTATAAGCATAGCTACTATAGCCGTAACAATTTTATCGACTATATTGGGTATCTGGCCGCCAGGCATGCTAGTAGTCAGCGCAGCTATAATCCCAGCCGCCAATCCTGCCGGAAGAACAAGGGATTTTTTTCTCAGCAACAATAGCGCGACAAATAACATCGTAATTACAAAATCCGGCTTCATGCCGGCCACAAGCCCAACTGTAATTTGATGAAGCAACAATCCAATCGCTAATAATAGAGCTGTAAGGGCAAGTTCTTTTGTTTTTACCATTATTATTCTCCTTTAATAAGCTGGATTTTAATCGATATGGGTCTTTAGCATCCTTTCATAACACCCTTATCAGCTCCCTTCGTGCCATATTAAAACCCCTCGTCACCTGAACAAGGGACGAGGGGTTTGGCTCGCGGTACCACCCAAATTGAGCCGCTGTGGGCTCCGCTTAAGGTATAGGCGCAAATAGCCTATACCACAGTCCTTTAACGGAGGACGTCCGGCAGCTACTACTTCCTTACGGGTTCGATCTGCTTCTCCCGGGTCCATTCGGCCAGCATTCACATTGCCGGGTTTCACCCAACCGGCTCTCTGTCAATGTTCCCGCTGCTTACTCTTCCCGATCAAAGAATTTAGCTGATCATATTTATCGATAGTAACAGTATCATGGCTACCCTCTGGTTGTCAAGAAAAATCGCGCGGGGCCTACCTGCCAAAAGCTACGTCCCCGTGGCAGGTACCCCCGCGGCAGGTACTAGCCTGATATCCTTTTCGGTTCCGGGGTAAAGTGACGCCGCTCTAACTTTTCGGCCAAATCCAGCCATTCTTCCGATCGTCGGTCTAAAAACGCCGCCTGCGCCCCATGCAGAACATCCCCGGCCCCGTCATGAGTAGGTTTGGCTCCCGTTTCAGCCACAATATCGCGCAGGGATGACGGTGCATCGATTATGGGACAGGGCGCGTAGTGGGTATCGTTGAACGGCTGTCGCTTCTGGTAAGCCTTAAATAAGGGCGAGGCTAAAATCTGTTTCAGACTGCGATTGCGGATATTGTCAGTGGCAAAATGCACAAAAGCACAAGGTTCCACCATTCCAGCTGCGTTGATGTGAAAATACATACGGCCGCCAGCTATACAGCCGCCGGTAAAGTGGCCATCGTTCCAAAAATCTGCGACTAAAATCGGCTTCGTTGCCCTTATTTCCGCCACCCGATCCACCAGCCAGGCTCGCTTTTGCGGTGTGATCATAAGGCTAAGATCAGGGTCACGACCGATGGGAAGGTAGTGGAAAGTCCATACATATGTTACACCTTTATCTACCAGAAAATCCATGAAATCATCGGAGTAAACTATTTCTATGTTATCACGGGTCACAGTGAGGGAAGCACCGAAATAAACACCGCGCGCACAGAGCCTATCCATAGCGGCCATAACCTGTTGGAATACGCCTTGGCCACGCCGGGCATCAGTCTGCTCCTGCCATCCTTCCAGGCTAAAAGCCGGTGACAGATTGGCTACCTGAGCCAGTTGGTCCGCCACTTCCTCTGTTATCAGGGTGCCATTGGTGTAAGCCATAAAACCTAAATCTTGATGGCGACTCACCACATCTATCAGCTGAGGATAAGCAAAAGGCTCGCCGCCAGAAAAAACGATCCAATAAATACCAAGTTCCTTGGCTTCATTAAAAATACGGTCTAAAAGTTCCGGCTCCAGCTGGTCCGTTTGTTGATATTCACCAGCCCAACAGCCGGAGCAGCGCAGATTACATGCAGATGTAGGATCCACAAGGATCAGGCTCGGAATCTTTATACCTAATTTTTTAGCAAGAGCATTACGCCGCGGCCCTCCAAGGAGCATAGCATTTACAACCCAAGTTTGGATAAAGTTTTTCAACATCCGTGGATTGTTGCACAGGCGTTTGATTTGGGCCATTATCTTTTCATCACCCATCATACGGGTACGAAGAGCTTCAATATTTTCCTTCTGGCCTTGGTCGAGAGCTATTTTTTGGGCGAAATCCAGGATGCGGGACAGATTGTTTTCCGGGTCCCGGTCCAGGTATTTTAGGGCTTGGTCGATAGCCATGTCGGCGGCCATTTTCTTTACTCGCTCAGCGCTTAGGGTAGGAACATTAAAAAGCGCCATAATGATACCTCCTTGGCGATTCTCCTCTCCCTTTCTATACCTCGCCGGATGTCCCATATATCACCTCCACCGACAGCTTATGCAGGCGCCAGCTTAAAAGGCGTTACCATCCCCAACTCTTGAGCATGAAACAAAGCAGCCACAATTAGCGTCATCAAACGCCGATCGCGCAGGGAATAAAACACCTCTTTCCCGGCCCGCTTTTTACTCACTAACCGCATTTCATATAAAATCCGCAAATGATGAGATACTGCCGGTAAACTAAGGTCCAGCAAGGATGCCATTTGTTGAACGCTCAGTTGTCGCCGTCCTAAGATAAATAAAAGCTTGCTCCGCGTGTCATGAGATAGTATTCTAAACAGCTCGTTAACCCCATTTAAGGCCTCAATTTCTGGTAAAAGGTCGCTGTAGTGGCCACTACATTTGAAACAACTGCCAGACCCTGCCACCTTCGCACCCACTTTCTGTTGATACATTGTCCTTTTAATAACAATTAAGCCCATGTTTAATCGTCACTTAAATTATACCATCGCGGACCCCATATTGCAAATATTGACTACACAGGGCCTGGCTGCCAAAAGCTATGTCCCCGCGGCAGGTGCAGGGCCTAGCTGCCAAAAGCTATGTCCCCGCGGTGGGCGAGGAACTCTACGATTTTTTTGGTTCCAGGCGGGCAGCCGGGTAGGTTGTAGGTTAACCCGGCGGTGCAGGCGCCGATACCGATTCCTTCCTCCTGCCGGCCACGAAACTCTTGGCCAATTTTTATTTTTCCGCCCAACTGATCCAATTGCCCTGTTTCCTGTAGCCGGGCCAGGGCACGAATAAGACTGCCATAGCAAATGGAACAGGCCGAACGGGCATCGACATATTTGGCCAGTTGGCGGGCAAGAGGTGAGGCTACGGCGGCTGAAGCTGGCTGCGTTTGGGTACCCAGCCTAATGATTTCAGCCGCATTAAGATCAGCGCTGCCCAGGCCCAATTGTTCTGCGAGGGTAATATACCGGATTGAGGCTGGATCAAGGCCGATCTGTTCAGCTGCATAGGCATCTACCAACACTGGATCAGAGCCTACAATAATCTGGTTCATAGCTACTGGATTGCCGCCTTCCTCGAAGGTAAGATCACCACAGATCCCGTCCACCACCACCAAATTTGTCGTTAAGGCAGCGTTCAAAGCAGCGATAGGCCGGTGAAGGCCTAAAGTATGAAAACGCCGTTTTTCCCGATCAGGGATACAGCCCTTTAAGTTTTTTAAAGCACAGGTAAGGGCGGTTTGGCAGTGGGCCTTAAGCACCGGAACATTGATCAGATAATCAAGCTCGATGGCAGTTTTGCAAACGGAAAGATCAAGTCCGGCCGCCCGGACCAAAACCGCTTGATCATCTTTAAGATCCACTAGCTCTACATTGTATTTCGCTGCCAGACGGTCATAACCACAAATGGTAAAAGCGCGCGTGGTGCTGTAGCCAATAGCGCTGCTTTCGATGATCATCAGCTGCCGGCATCCGATCCCATTGAGGTATTCAATAATACCTGCCACCACCTCAGCATGGGTGGTAGCCCCGAGCGCGGCTGGCTGGTCCAAAACCAAGTTGGGCTTAATACCAATTCGAGCTTCGGTATCTATGCTATCAGCCAAAGAAGCAGCCTCCAGGGCAACCTGCACCATGTGCAAAGGCCGGTTGCCGTACTTTATCACTAAGCGATTTTTCATCTTTGTTCCCTCCCCGGGCTTGTTTGTTTATAGCATTCATTATACCAGATCAGTATCGATATCATACTTTCTGGCCACCGCACGAGCCCGATAGAGCAGGAACCGGAGCATAGGGTTAAAGCTGGCGAATAAGTATTAACTATGCGCTATGATGGAGGGAGAACGATGATTAACGGTCTGGCTGGGGCAGGTTATCTTATTTCCTTCGGTTATGTTTTTATGACCTTACGGGAACAAAGGAACAATTTTTTGGTCTTGAGCGAAATCCAGACGGGCAGCCGATGGATAACGATCAGTAGCCTGTTGGCTGTTATAGCCGCCCTATTCCAATTAGCACCTGTTTTTCTGCCGGTGGTGGGAATGGCATTATCTCCGCTCAGCAGCATTCCCATGGTTATCAGCGTCCTGATGTTTGCCGATAAAGCTGCCGCCACCTTTTTGATCACGGCAGCCCTGTTGTTTTTGTTCAATGTGGAGGAAGCAATTATTTTTTTACTGGCCACCGGCCCGTTAGGTTTAGCTGCGGCAACAGCCGCTATATCCCGGGGGTCCAGTTTGAAAAAAGGTTTATTGCCTGCCTCGTTGCTATCTTTCGGAATTCTTCTTTTGGTTTTTCTGATCGGCCTGCCGGGTTTAACGAGCCTCGTCAGCGTTCTGAATGCTGGGGCACTGTTAGCAATAGCTGCCTTTAGCTACCTTTATAGTTTATTATTTATGGGCATTACACGCTTTCTACAACAGCGCATAATGCCCCTTATGGCCTCAAAAGAAGTTAAACTGGGCCCGAAGGAAAAACTATAGCCATACAGGATCCGAAGCCCAGCCATTTTACATTTTAACCCTTTGGTTCAGGGGTTATTTCCCATAGCACACCCGATTTGGGAATTGCATTGGGAGCCATATCAGCAAATTCCCATACTCCGAAATCCAAGACATACATTGCCCGGCCATCTTGGCTAAACTCCACATCGATAGTTCGTTTCAACCCATCCCCGCGCCGGCCGGCCCGGGCTTTGTCCTTGCTTTTTATAAACCATTTATAATCCCCGCTTTGGGGATCAATGCTTATCACCCCGCTTGGAACTTGACGCTTAAGATCCTCAGTCAAAGGCTGCCCATCACCAAAAACGGCTGCAAATAGCCCTTGCTTGGGAAACCCTTCCGGAGCATAGGCTATTTTCATCGGTGAATAATGCGGTGGCAACGAAGTTAAGGGAGCGGCTACCTCTGGCGGATCTTTGATTACCGGATTGCGGTTAATACCCCGTTCAGATACAAATTTCTTATCTGTCAAAGGGGTTGTCCCAGCATAATCAGGCCACCCGTACCAGGCCCCTTCCTCCAGTTTTACAATCCAGTCCGGAGAATTAGTCGACGCTCTCACTCCCCGATCATCGTATCCGAGCACAGACGCATACATATTGCCCTCTCGATCTTGGGTCAAACCGTAAGGATTACGTAGCCCATCGGCAAAAATGGACAAAGTCCCATCATCCGGATCGAGCCGGTGGATAGCTGCACTGGCCGGAACTTGACCTTTGACCTTCTCCCCCGGCTCCCGCGTTTGACCAAAAGGTGCAAACGCTCCGGTCGTCTGTTTGGCCATGGGATCTGTCTGTTTTAGATCGAGGGAGCGATAATTTTCCCCGGTGAGTGTAAAGTCCCGGGAAGGAATATCGTGAAAATCCGGATAGCGGTCGGCCCAAGCATACACAAAATTATCCGAGCCTACCACCCCGGCATTGGTAGCACTTCCTTGACCAAAATAGATCGCACCATCAGGGCCAAAGATGAGGTCGCCATTTTGATGATCCCCCAAAGAAGGAAGGTCGGCAACCAGATCGCGGCGTTTTTTTGTATCCAACTCTAATTCAGTGATCTTTCCCCGATGCGAAACATAAAGGCAGCCATCTTTATAAGTCAGGCCGCCGATAGGCCCTTCGAATTTACTAGCAACAGGCTTTAGCCGCCCGTTATTATCCAGGCTTAATATCCGGGCCTCCGTAGTTTTGGGGCCATAAGAAAACCCAGATTCGGCGATATAGATCATACCTTGCTCATCCAAAGCCAGGCTGGTTGGATAAGTCAGGCCTTTGGCGATCACCCGGGCTTTAAACCCAGCCGGCAACTCCAGATCACGTGGATCGGTACTGGCAGCCCCCCGCAACAGAACCGGTGTGGCCACAAGGGCTAAAATAATCAACCCCACCCCGATTCTGAGCCCCCGATAGGTCCTGGTAACTGCAAATCTCTGATATAAAAAGGCCAATGAAATTCCATAAGCCAGCAAAACAACTAATGCCGTCAGATGATCTTGAGGACTCTTTAAGGACGGGGGAAAACCTAATGCTATCGGAACCAAGGTCAATACCCCGCCGGCCCAAAAAACAATACCTAATAAAGCGCCGGTCAAGGCCCTCATACCCGGCTTTAGCTGCCGCTCCCGTGCAAAAAGGCTATAAACCAAGCCCCCTATTATACCCATCAGCGCAACTACGGCCGTCCCGCTCACTAGATCCACCCGGTTAAGCAGCAGACCTAAAGCCGGTAATAACCACATGCCCCAAAACGAAAAAACCAGAATATGGCTGGCTAATAAACCAGAAATTAATCCACCGAAAAGGAAATTATTCGCTAACACCTGATTTTCCCCTTTCGCACCAAATTTATACTGCTATTTTGCCCTGCTAAAAAAGTTTAATGCATGGGGGAAAACTAGGTTTTTGCCAGTTAGACCAGCCACAAGCTACGTCCCCGTAGCTGGGGTGTTTAGGGCTTCAAGCAGCAGCTGTTTAATCTCGTTTAGTTTAGGCACGCGCCCTGATACAACCACTTGCTGGTTTATCACCAGGCCAGGGGTCAGCAAAATGTCGTATTCCATGATGTCTTTGATATCTGTAACTTTCTTCAGCTCTGCTTCAAGGCCCAGCTCCTCGACCGCCTTACGCGCTGCTTTTTCCAATGCCCGGCATTTGCGGCAACCGGTTCCCAGAATTTTAATTTCCACTTTAACCGCCCTCCCCATGATAATTTTAAGCCTTTACACCTTCAAACTAACGCCCCAAAGATATAACCACTCAAAGTAGCCATAACCACCACTAAGATCACATATACAAGTGTTTTTTTCGTTCCCATAATGTTTCGAATGGCCAACATGCTAGGAAGGCTCAAAGCCGGTCCAGCCAACAGCAAAGCCAGAGCCGGCCCCTCCCCCATACCCAAATCAAGAAGTGCTTTTACAATAGGTACCTCTGTGAGCGTGGAAAAATACATCAAGGCTCCCAATACGGAAGCAAACAGATTAGCGCTAGCAAAATTGCCTCCTACATAGCGGGCGATCCATTCGGGTGGCAATACAACCTTAATTGCGCCGGCCAAGAACACTCCCAGCAACAAAACGGGGAAGATAAGCCGGGCAAATTTCCAAGTCTCAACCATCCAATCTTCAAACTCACCTTCTTCAAACCACCGGCTTACGATCAGGAAAACAAAATTAACTAGGGCGATAATAATGGCTATTTTCCCCCAGAGTGGAATATTGCCGGTACCTACTAGCAGTATGGATACCAATAAACCGAAGAAAATAAGATGCTGCCAAGCGGGGCGAGCATCAGCCTCAGCAGCAAATAAGGCTGAATCTGAACTTCCACCTTGTTCGGTTTCATGTCCGCGCTCGAATACCAGCGCCATCACAAGCCCGATAAGCAAAGAAAAGATCACCGCCCCCACAGCCCGAGCCAACCCCATTTTAACGCCCAGGGCCCGCGCTGTAAGCACTATGGCCAAAACATTGATAGCCGGGCCGGAGTATAAAAAAGCAATAGCCGGCCCAATTCCAGCGCCTTTATGGTAAATCCCAGCAAAAAGGGGCAGCACCGTACACGAACAAACTGCCAATATAGTCCCCGAAACTGAAGCCACGCTGTAAGACACCCACTTGCTGGCTTTAGGGCCAAAGTGTCTCAAGATCATGTCGGTAGACAACAAGGCTGCGATGCCACCGGCGATAAAAAAAGCTGGTACCAAACATGTCAACACATGAGCTGACAGATATTCGAGCAGCTCGTTCCAGCCACCCTGTAACATCATGGTTAACATCAGCGGCCAAACTCCTTTCCGGTCACATAGTCGGGCCCGGCCAGGGCCTCAAGAAAAGAAATCGCCCAGTTGCATCCGTCCGGGTTAATTTTATAGTGGGTCCATTTACCTTCCTGCCTGCTACTGACCAGGCCTGAGTTGCATAGGATTTTCATATGGTAGGATAAGGTAGATTGCGGAATATCGAGTTGTTCTTCCAAGACGCAAGCGCACCTTTCACCGCCACGAAGTAGCTTTAATATCCGTAACCGTTTTTCATCCGCCAAGGCCTTGAAAATTTTTACCCTATCCTCAAATTGCGGCATCGTATCATACCTTTCATATCCAAATATCTTGATGTGATTATTATATGTCTCAGATCGACATTTGTCAATGTTAACTTCAAGCCGGGGGCCTTTAGTTTGATCCAGCTAGCTAAGCCAAACAAAATTGAGGCCGGCTTGTAGCCGGCCTCAATTTTCCCCTGTCCCCACTATAGCCGCTAATAGCAAAACTGCACCTGCTAACACCTACGTCCCCGCGGGTGGTGGGATGTGCTTTCCCAGTTCAGTGAGAACTTCTGCCTCATATGTTTCTATTTCTCCCCGGTCGCCCAGTTCAGCCAGTTTGGGATCGAGCGGTAGGCCGCCTAAAAACTTCAGGCCTTCTGCCCGGGCTGCTTCTTCTACATGGCTGGGGCCAAAGAGTTCTATTTTCTCGCCGCAGTGCGGACAGATAAGATGACTCATGTTTTCCATTACACCCAAAATAGGCACTTGCAGCATTTCAGTCATCCGGATGGCTTTTTTCACCACCATCACCGCCAGCTCTTGGGGCGAAGATACCACGATAATGCCATCTAGCGGCAAGGACTGTAATACTGTAAGCGGGGCGTCGCCTGTTCCTGGCGGTAGGTCGATGACTAAATAATCCAGATCACCCCAAACCACATCGGTCCAAAATTGCTTGACGGCCCCCCCAATTAATGGGCCCCGCCAGACTACCGGGGCATCTTCTTGGGGCAGTAATAAGTTAAGCGACATTATCTTTATCCCGAGCCGGCTGCAGGGCGGAATAAGGCCCGATCTGGCGCTTCGGGGCCGGTCATTAATTCCAAACAGCTTCGGGATCGAAGGGCCAGTGATGTCAGCATCCAGCACCCCGACCTTATTCCCCTGCCGAGCCAAAGTGCTGGCCACCAAAGCTGTTACTGTGGATTTCCCCACCCCGCCCTTACCGCTCATTACTGCAATCACACGGCTGATAGTACTGTGATCTGGCACCGGTAGCTTTTCCAAAGCTTGTTGAGGGTTAGAAGGACAAGTTTGGCAATGGCTGCCGGGCCCCAGTTCGCAACTGCTACATTCTCGATTTTGGTCGGTCATCTTTTCGCCTCCTGATGCAAATTATGTCCCTTTTATACTAACTCCTCCTAGTATTGAACGCAAGCCCAAAACATCTACTTCTAAGTTATCAGCCGGCCAACCCGAAAAAATTTCATCATAACAAGTCAGGCCTTACCCGTTAAACCTCGCCGTCGGGCCAAAGGCCGTAAATACGGGTTAAGGCCTGATTTTATTTTGCGGTTAGGGCTCAAATTTATTCTGTCTTACGTTCTTTAGATTCGGCGATGCTTTCTAAGGCTTCGGCCGTCCGTTTATGATACCACAAGAAGGGGACCACAGCAGCCATAGATAGTGCGAACATGGTGGTCGTCGCCCATACGTCCGCCCGGTCTTGGCTACCCCATAAACCCCACATAGCCGTTTACCACCTCCTCTGGTCTCAGTTGTTCCCCATGGATGGGAAAACATGCAGACAAGAAGTGGTAAGGGTTATGACCTACAGCAAAGAAGCCAGATCATATCTTTTACCCGGCAACTGATCATACATTTCCGGGTGGCACGTGAGGATCAGAAGCTGAAAGCGATCTTTGGCCGCCTTTTCAAGTAGCTGCAAAATCCTCCGGCGCCGTAGCCGGTCGCTGTTTACTAAAGCATCGTCTAAAACCACCAACTGCCGCCCTTCGCTGCTCAAAAATTGGGCCAACGCCAATCGGGCCAACAGTAGCATTTGTTCCTGGGTTCCGATCGAGAAGGCGGCCAGCGGTTGAAGCGGTTGTTCCCCCTTCACCTTGAGCCCGGACAATGTCAAGTCAGCCCCTAGCTCCAAACTGCGGCCGCTCCTTTGGGTCACTTGTTGAAAGAGGTCGTTCAGCCCTTGACGAATAGGTTCGGTAAGGTCAGCCAGCATAGCCCCATGGCGGGCATGGGCCAGGCGGTGCAGAAGCTTGATCGCCCGAGCAGTTGTTTTCAACCGATCGTATTTTTTACGCTCCAGTTCATATTCTTCCTCTAACCGGCTTATTTTCGAGTACAGGCCCGCTTCGGATTTAAGGTCGATCTGTGCCCGTAAAGCAGCGATTTCTTCCTTGAGCTGGGCCAACTGCTGTTTTTTCTGTTCCTCCACTTGGGCCAGTCTAAACGCATCCCGTTCCAAAAAATCAGCGTCCGGCGGTAACTTCCCAGCCAGCTGTGTTAATCGTTCCTCTTGCTGCGTTTTTTCTTGCCGGGCCTGCTCCTCATCCTGTTGTAATTGGCTTTTTTGCCCCCCGTGCCGGGCCAGCACTTTTTCCTTTTCTTCAATTGCTGTCTGGATCAGTTGGCGAAGCCGGTTTAATTCATGTTCCAGCGTTTGGCGCCGGGTTTCAGCTTGACGCCAATTTGCCTCTAGTAGATCCTTATCTTCTTTGGCTTCCTGTTCTTGCTGCTCCAGAAGCCGAGCCTGCTGTTCCAGCTGGGCCGTATCGGCCGGCGTAATCGATCTTAGCTGGGTCACTTCTAGCCCGAGCTCTAAGCACTGCTGTTTTAATTGCTTTTGCTTTTCAGCCCGGGCTTGGTTTAGTTCTTTCCAGGATCCATATTCGCCTAATATATCTGCCCGTTGAGCCAATAATTGATCGATTCGCCGGCGTATGTCCCGGGCCGCTTGGAATCTTTCCAGAAGTTCATCCACACTGTCAGCTCGATGAGCGGTTAAGATGCCAGCCAATTCACCCTTGTCCTCCTGCAGCTGGGCAAGGATTCCTTTAAGCTCCTTTGCTCCGGATGCAATTTTGAGCCTGCCGATCGAAGCAATTTCGAGCTCCACTTCCGCAGCCGAAACATCCAGCCGCAGCGGCCGGGCTGGGCTAATGCTGTGCACCGTGCGTCCCTCGGTGGTAATGACTGTAACTTCAAGCTCTTTAAGCGGGCGAAAGTCAAGCCGCAGTCCTTGAGCCAAAGCCTGGCCCTGGGCAATTTCAATCTGCCGCTGCAGTTTTTGGGCCGTCGTTATGGCCAGAGCTGTCGGTACTGGCTTGGAGGCTAATTTTGCTTTTAGGCTGACAATATCGGTTTCAATCTTATCACCGGTAGCGGCGGCGTGCTGCAGCTGGTCAATTTTACGCAGCAAAGAGATGCTCTGGTTTAATTTGTACGCTTCTGCCAGCTTGCGATTTGCTTCCTTTCGCTCTGTTGTCAGCCGATCGACATCTTTGCGCCGGACATCCAGCCGCTTCTTCAACTGCTCTATCTGAGGTCGCTGAAGGGTCAGTTCATCTTTCTTGGCCGCTATTTCCAATGCCGCCGCCTTTTGTTTACGCTCCCAGGCTGCAAGATGATTCAAATCCTGATCGAGCGCTTGCCAGTGCTGCTTCGCTGCCTGAGCTTGAGCCGTGGCAGTTTTGATTTGGGCCCGGAGCTCTTTAACTTTTTCTATCCGGCCCAGCAAATGCTGATGTTTTTTATCCAGGTCCCGAACTTCCTCCAGAACCGCCCGGGCTAGGTTTTCCTGCTGTTGTAGCTCTGCCGCGCAGGCGGAAATTTCCTCCAGTTCGCGCTCCGCTTGCTTCAGTTCCGCGGCCAGCTCATGCAGCCGCGTTTCTGTCCGGCAGATTTCAGATCCGGCCTGGTAGACGCCTGTTTTCGGGGTATAGATACTGGCATAACGATTTTCTATCAACTGTAGCAGCCGGTCATCCCGAGCGGTAAAAATCGTCGCCCCGGCTGCCTGTCGGAAATGGTCTTCCACCGGACGAGAAAGCCTAGGTGAAGTAAATCGTTCTTTATCCTGGGGTACCCATAACAAATGAGCCAAGCCCCAATCGGGATTTTTGGTCAAACCCCGGCCGGGGAATTTAGCCAGCATAAACTTCCGTACCCTTTCGTCGGCACTTTTACCCTCGGCCAAGGCCAGATAGTTTTCCCCAACCTGCTCGGACAAAATGCTGCTTGCTCGATCCAAAAAACCTTTCTGCAACCGGTAGCGTTGGCCGCCGACCGAAAACTCTACATCTATCTGGGGGCTAAGGTCTGTGCCCCAGGGACGATAGGATAAAATCCCTTCGCCGCCCACATCGTGACGGTTGCAAAAAGCTAGGATGAGGCCCCAAATCAAGGTCGACTTACCCAATTCATTGGGACCAAAGATGATATTAGCCCCGGGATCAAATTCTGCCAGCGTAACTGGGTTTCTAAAACAGCGCAACCCCGCTACTGTCAACGAATGAAGCTGCACCGTTACACCTCCTCTACCAAAGCTGCCACTTGGCGCATAGCTTCACGCACATCGGCTGGTAAAAACCCTTCTTCAATTAGCGCCGACAGCGTCTGTTGGTCTGGTTCGACCTCGCCGGCTAAATCTTCGGGGATCTCCGTCAGCGGCTCACCTAGCACCGCAGCCGTCGTCTGAAGATCTGTCAACAGGGCCTGCAAGAATGGCTGGCTGCGGGCCTGGTTAAGTAGCTGGGCTGTGATCGGCTGGGCCAAAAGCCGGTCAGTAACCAAGTCAAGGTGAAGAAGGCGGGCCTTTAGCCACTGGCTGATTTCAGTTAGTTTGGCAGCTGTAGCCGGCGATGAATACCCGCTCAAAGATAAGCGCAGCAGCGTGTTTTCCGGCTTGGCCAATTGTCCTGCCCGCTGCTTTAACCGCCCTTCTAGCTCGTCTATACCGATGCCAAGATCATATTCCCACTGCTCCCAAACTAAAGTGCTAACTTCAATCGGCTCTACTTGCGGAATTGCATCCGGCCCCTCAAAAGTTACTAGCAGCACCTTGCCGCTGTCGGTTTCACCAAAACCGGTCGGTTCCGGCGTGCCGGAATAAAAAGTCCGGCGGTCAGGCGAAAATAAAGAATGCCAATGGCCCAGGGCCAAATAATCCAACTGCCGCAATTGAGCCGCTTGGACCGGGATCGGATAATCATCGGCTTGGTAACGCCCTTCGATCATCAGGGAGCCGTGGGCCAGGCCGATTTTAGGACCGGAAGAAGATATAAGCGGCCAGTTGGAGGTAGGATCAAGGTCAGATTTTTTCTGGTAACAGGGGGCCGGCAAAAGAACCACGCCAGGCAGCGGCTCCAACGGGTCAAAAGTTGTCAGCACCTTCACATTAGCGGGACAGTTAGCAGTCAGGGCCGGCCGCCAATAAACGGAGTCGGGGGTTAGGGGGTCATGATTGCCCGGCAGCAGATAGATCGGCAGCGGGCAACTTTCCAAAATACTGAGCAGCTTATGTATGAGCTGATTGTCGACCTGGTTGTCCTCAAAGACGTCACCGGCCACCACAACAAAATCAGCCCTCCGTTCGACTGCCACCTGCAGCAAGCGCCGGATTGTTTGAAAACGAGCGGCCCGCACTTGATCTCCCACCGGAGCTACATGCCGGGCCTTCATGCCGATTTGCCAATCAGCCGTATGCAAAAATCTAATCAAGACAATTCCCTCCTTTTCAAAAACAAAAGTTA